>NZ_JAHUBR010000001.1:1211024-1513781 GCF_025376885.1 Pseudoruegeria sp. SHC-113 | reverse complement strand
TACTGCGCCGCCGCCGCTTTCGGCCGCGCCAAGGGCAGCGTTACGCGGAAGGCCGCGCCACCCTGCCCCGGCAGGTAGATGATCTCCCCGCCCAGATTGGCCATGATCTCCCGGCAGATCGCCAGCCCAAGCCCCGCGCCACCTGCCGCCGCCTGATCTGACAGGCGCGAGAACTTCTCAAAGATCAGCGTCTGGCTCTTTTCAGGAATGCCCGTGCCATTGTCGGCAAAGACGATATCGACCCGCGGCCCCCGCCGGCGCACATGGATGTGCAACTCGGGCTCCGGCGCGTCGCAGTATTTCTGTGCGTTGGAGATGAGGTTGATGAAGACCTGACTCAGGCGGTCGGTGTCGGTGTAGATCAGCAGATCCTCGGCATGCTCGTCGCGGAAGATCCGCATCGGGCGCTCCTTGCGGGCCGAATGCGTGGCAGCGATGGCGTGATCCAGCAGATCGTTCAGGTTCCCGGCCTGCTCGTTCAGGATCACCTGCCCGTTTTCCAGCACGCTCAGATCCAGCAGATCATCCAGAAGACGGGTCAGACGCACAGCCTCATCGTGGATGATACTGGAGAACTTGTGCACTTCCTCTTCCGGCACGGAGCCGCCGTCGCGCAGGATCTCGGAGAAAGCCCGGATCGAGGTCATCGGCGTTCGCAACTCGTGGCTGATCTGGCTCAGGAAGGCGTCCTTCTGGATCGAAAGCTCGGTGAGCTTTTCGTTGGCCTCCTGCAGCTGGCGCGCGGTGCGGCCCAGTTCGGCCGATTGCGCCTCCAGACGGTTGGAATACTCCATGATCTGCGCCGCCTCGTCGGCCACCGCCATGAGATCCTCCACCGAGACGCTCGCCCCGCCCACGATCTGCGCGATCATCGCGTGCGCTGTGGCCGCGCCTACGGAGCCCGAAAGCTCGCGTTCCAGCATCTCGAGGAAATCCGGCGAGGGATCGGGCAGGTAGCCCCCCTTGCCCTGCCCTTTCGCGGCGCGCTGGAACAGGGCCTGCGCCTGATCGCCGCCAAGGATGCGCTGGGCCATGACGAGCAGATCCTCCGCCTCCGCGAGGCCGCCGCGCCAGCCGCGTGCGGAGCTTCCGTATTCATAGACGTTGACGAATTGCGCGCCCTGCAGCCGCTCCAGCGGGCCGGGGAAGCTGAAGAGCGAACCGAGGCAAAAGGCCAGCGTGTTGAGCACCATGCTCCACATCACCGCATGGACCACCGGATCCAGCCCCTCGATCCCGAAAAGCGCCTGCGGGCGCAGCCATGTGAGGCCCAGCAGGCCTTCCGCCAGCACGGTTTCGCTCAGCAGGAAGCTGCCCCCGAAGGAGGGCAGGAACAGCGTGTAGCTCCAGACGGCAAAGCCCGTGAGCAGCCCCGCCGCCGCGCCGATCCGCGTGGCCCCGCGCCAGAAGATGCCGCCGATCATCGCAGGCAGCACCTGTGCCACCCCGGCAAAGGAGATCAGGCCGATGGCCGCCAGCGCCGCGCCGCCGCCGGAGATGCGGTAATAGGCATAGCCCAGCAGCAGCACCGCTGCGATGGAGCAACGCCGCGCAATCAGCACCACCTGCCGCACATCGCCCGAAACGCTCGCGCCCTTATGCGAGAAGGACAGCCACAGCGGCATGACGATGTGGTTGGAGACCATCGTCGAAAGCGCGATGGCCGCCACGATCACCATGGAAGTGGCCGACGAGAAACCGCCAAGGAAGGAGAGCATCGCCAGCCCGTCCTGATCGGTGGCCAGCGGGATCGTCAGCACGAAGAGGTCGGGGTTCGCGCCTTCGGGCAGCATGCCAAGGCCGACAACGGCGATTGGCACCACGAAGAGCGACATCAGGAAGAGGTAGAGCGGGAAAGCCCAGCTGGCCGTGGCCACGTGGCGCTCGTCGGCATTTTCCACCACCATCACCTGAAACATGCGCGGCAGGCACAGGAAGGCCACCGCCGACAGGAAGGTGAGCGAGACCCAGCGGCTGGCGTCGGGCTGCCAGTCGGCGATGGGGGAGGCGTCGATGCGGGCGAGGATGTCGGAGGGGCCGCTCGCCACGCCCCAGACGACGAAGATCCCGACGCCCACGAGGGCGACGAGCTTCACCACCGCCTCCACGGCGATGGCCGAGACCACCCCGTGGTGGCGTTCGTTGGCATCAAGGTTGCGGGTGCCGAACAGCACGGTGAACAGCGCCAGCCCCGCCGCGATCCAGAGCGCGGTGGCGTTCAGATCCGCCGGCTGCCAGGCCGAGGCCTGCCCGCCCGAGGCCTGCCAATCCCCTGCGAAGACGGCGAAGGAGAGCGTCACCGACTGCAGTTGCAGCGCGATATAGGGCGTGGTGCCGACAACGGCGAGCAATGTCACGATCACGCCCAGCAGGTTGGATTTGCCATAGCGCGAGGAGATCAGGTCGGCGATGGAGGTGATCCGCTGGGTTTTGCCGATGCGCACCAGCTTGCGCACCACCCACCACCAGCCGACCATCACCAGCGTCGGCCCGAGGTAGATCACCAGGAACTCAAGCCCTGAGCGCGCCGCGTAGCCCACGGCGCCGTAGAAGGTCCAGGCGGTGCAATAGATCGACAGCGACAGCGTGTAGACGATGGGCGAGCGCAGCCAGCCGATCTTGCCCGCCTGCGCGCGGCGTTCGGCATAGAAGGCCACCAGAAAAAGCGCCGCCACATAGGCAAGGCAGACCCCGACGAGCAGGTTGAAGGACATCTAGCCGCCCTCCCCGCTGTCGCCATCCTCATCGCCCTTGCGCAGCACGGCGCGCAGGCGGCGGCTCAGGTAGGCGGCGCAGAGGATGAGCACGATCCAGACGGAAAAGAGGTAGATCACCCCGCGCGAGGTGCCGCGCTCCGCCGTCACCGTTTCCGACCAGAACAGAGGCAGCAGCAGGGCAAGGATGCCAAAGAGCGGCAGCAGCCGGGCGGCATCCATGGTGCGACGCTGGCGATAGGTTTCCCGCGCGACGAAAACGGATTTCTGCGGCGGCTCCTTCAGCGTCGGCATGGCCGGGCCTAAGTGCCCGCGCCGACAAGCTGGCGCAGGTTCTCAAGCACTTCGGCGTTGGAGAAAGGCTTCGTCATGAACTGGCTCGCGCCGTAGCGTTCGGCCATTTCCCGATCTTTCGTCTGGCCACGGGCTGTGAGCATCAGGATCGGCAGGGCCTGCGTGGCCTCCTGCGCGCGCAGCTCCTTCAGGATGTCGTAGCCGGACTTGTTGGGCAGCATCACATCGAGGATCAGCACATCGGGCGCGGTGCGCTGCACCACGTCCACGGCGTCCTCGCCATTGGAGTGCGTGTCCACCCGCCAGCCGTCCCGGCTGAGGATGAAGCGGATCGCCTCGATGATGTTGGGCTCGTCCTCGATGACGAGTATGTGTTTGCCCATCTGTCACTCCCCCTGACAAACTGGCGGCTCCGTCCGTCCGGCCACTATTGCCCGTCGCCGCGCGGCTGTCAAAACCCTTCCGCGAGGATCGAGGGCTCACGCCGTGCGGCGCAGCGACGCCGGGCGCAGATCCGGCAGGAGGTGCCCACCGGCAAAGGATCGCCCTCGGGCAGTTTTGCCCGGCTTTCCGGCACCATGAGCATCGTCGCCTCGAACACCTGCGGGCTGTCGAACCCGGCCTGATAGGCGGGCTGGGAGATCGCGTAGACAAGGAACCGGCGCGGGTTGCGCCCCGTGGTGCGGATCGCGGCGCGGATCGGGGCCATCGGGCGCGAGAGCGCCTGATAAAGCGGCCAGAGCGGGCAAGCCGCGCCGAAACGCGGCAGCGGGAAGCCCTCGGGCGGCTTGCGGAACGACAGCGTGCCGGAAGAGTCGCAAACCACGAGCCCCAGCCGCTCTTCGCTTTTGGCGGCGGGCAGCACCGAAAGCCGGCGCATCACCGCGGCCATATCCACGCCGAACCCCTGCGCCAGCGCCGCCGGATCCAGCCCATGCTCGGCCACCGCATCCGCCAGCGCCTCCATCGGCATCCGCCGCGCGTCCTGCATGTAGCGCGACAGGTAATAGCCCGCGACAGTGCGCGCGTGGCTGGAGGTCAGCTCGCTGGCGGCTTCGATCAGATCGGCGGCAGAGGTTTCGCCGCTTTCCAGCTCCGGCACATAGTAGCCCCGGCTCTCCATCCAGCTTTCCAGCTCTTCTTCCGGGGAGGCCAGCGTGGTTTCGGCATCGCCGGAGGAATCCAGATAGCTCACCAGCGCCTGCGAGCTTTCCGCCAGCCGCAGCGAGTCATCAAAGATGTTGCGATGGAAGCGCTCGCGCCATTCGGGCTCGATGTCCTTGGTGTCGTTCAGGATCGTGGCGGTGGAGCGGATCGCCGTCACCGCCGAGAGCACCTCGTGCAGGGAGGTGGAGAGAAAAGGATCATGGGTGAGCCGGTCGGTCAGGGTTTCCACCGTGCGCTCCAGCGTGGCGATGTGGCGCTGCTGCCAGCCGATCAGCCCGGCCCAGCCGGGAAAGCGGCCGGCGAATTCCTCGATCCGGGGCAGTTCGGGGCTGGCGGCTGTCTGGCCCATGGCGGCATCGCGCAAGGCGGCCAGAAGCGCGGCCTCCGCGCCTTCGGTGAGCGCCGAGGCCTCCACGTCCAGTTCGCGCGCCAGATCCACCAGCAGTTTGCCGCCGATTCTGCGCTTGTTGTGCTCGATCAGGTTGAGATAGGAGGGCGAAACCCCCACCTTGCGGGCAAGATCGGCCTGCTTCAGGCCCAAAACCGCCCGCCTTTCGCGAATCCGGTTCCCTGTCAGGGTGGGTTTGGCCATGAAAATCCCTCCGTCATTCCAAGCACTTTCTGCACCTGCGCGTAAATCCGTTTACAAATGCTGCAGCGCCATTGTCAGGTATTTTACAAATTTTTTGTTACTTTCAAAGCAGTTGTTGCGAAATTTTCGACACTCACCCGATAATGAATGTGTCTTGTAAAAGGCCCGTGGTGCCGTGCGGAGGAGGTACGACCACCACTGGAAAACATCATAGGGAGGAACTTGATGTCCAAATCCAACCTCACACGCCGTGGTGTGCTGAAGACCGGTGCAGTCGCCGGGACGAGCCTTGCCGTCCCCACGATCTTCACCGCTCAGTCCGCAGCCGCCTTCACGAACGAACCCACTGGCGGCACCGTAACCCTCGGCTTCAACGTGCCGCAAACCGGCCCTTACGCCGATGAAGGCAACGACGAGCTGCTCGCGCAGCAGCTGGCCGTTGAGCACCTGAACGGCGAAGGCGATGGCGGCTGCCTGAACACCTTCACCTCGAAGGCACTCAAAGGGAATGGCATCCTCGGCAAGAAGGTCCAGTTCGTGACCGGCGACACCCAGACGAAGTCTGACGCCGCACGCGCCTCTGCCAAGTCGATGATCGAAAAAGACGGCGCTGTCATGATCAACGGCGGCTCGTCCTCGGGCGTGGCCGTGGCCGTTCAGGGCCTCTGCCAGGACGCAGGCGTGATTTTCATGGCCGGCCTGACCCATGCCAACGACACCACCGGCAAGGACCGCAAGGCCAACGGCTTCCGCCACTTCTTCAACGCCTATATGTCCGGTGCGGCTCTCGCCCCGGTGCTGGCCAAGGAGATGGGCAACGAGCGCCGCGCCTACCACCTGACCGCCGACTACAACTGGGGCTGGACCCAGGAAGAATCGATCGTGGCCTCCACCGAGGCCCTGGGCTGGGAAACCGTGAACACGGTGAAAACCCCGCTCGCCTCGACCGACTTCTCCTCCTACATCGCCCCGGTGCTGAACTCCGGTGCTGATGTGCTGGTGCTGAACCACTACGGCGGCAACATGGTGAACTCGCTAACCAACGCCATCCAGTTCGGCCTTCTGGACAAGGTCGCCAACGGCAAGGACTTCAAGATCGTCGTTCCGCTCTACTCCGAGCTGATGGCTGCCGGTGCTGGCGAGAACATCAAGGGCGTTCTGGGCTCCATGAACTACAACTGGCAGCTGCAGAACGAAGGCTCCCAGGCCTTCGTGAAGTCCTTCGGTGAGAAATACGGCAAGCCGCCGTCCAACTCCGCCCAGACGTGCTACGCGCAGGTTCTGCTCTATGCAGATGCCGTTGAGCGTGCCGGCACCTTCAACCCCTGTGGTGTGGTGGAAGCGCTCGAAGGCTTCGAGTTCGACGGCCTCGGCAACGGCAAGACGCTGTATCGCGCCGAAGATCACCAGTGCTTCAAGGACGTGCTCGTCGTGCGCGGTGCGCAGAACCCGACGAACGCCTACGACACGCTGGAGATCGTCGAGATCACGCCGGTGGAGCAGGTGACCTATGCACCGAACCACCCGATGTTCGGCGGCGACGACGCCTCGCTCGGCGAATGTAACGCGGGCGCTTAAACCGCCCCACCCCCGGCCGCCTCACGCGGCCGGGGCCTTCACTGGCCCGGCCTGTGCCACCCTGTGCCGCCTTGACGCGCGGCCCACAGATTGACCGGCCCGGCCTGCGCCAGCCACTCACTGAACCTTCAGGTGGATCCGATGGACTCCTTCCTTCTTCAAATTCTCAACGGCCTCGACAAGGGCTCGGCCTATGCGCTGATCGCCCTCGGCCTGACCCTCATCTTCGGCACGCTCGGTGTGGTGAACTTCGCCCACGGGGCGCTTTTCATGATCGGTGCCTTCTGCGCCGTGACGCTCAACAAGCTGCTCGGCCTGTCCTTCGAAACCATCGACGAAACCAAGAAAGATTTCCTCGGCAACCCGTTGAAGGTGGAAACACCCTACGTGGAGGCCTGGTTCGGGCCCGAAATCGGCGGTGCGCTGATCGACTGGTCGGTGCCCCTGGCGATCCTCGTCACCATCCCGGTGATGATCGGCATCGGCTACGTGATGGAGCGCGGGCTGATCAAGCATTTCTACAAGCGCCCCCACGCCGATCAGATCCTCGTGACCTTCGGCCTTGCGATCGTGCTGCAGGAGATCATCAAGTATTTCTTCGGTGCCAACCCGATCCAGACGCCTGAGCCGAGCGCGCTGAAAGGCAGCCTCGACATCGGCACCATGATCGGCTTCGAGGCCAACCGCATCATCTACCCGATCTGGCGTCTGGTGTATTTCTTCTTCTCCATGGTGATCATCGCGGGCATCTTCGGCTTCCTGCAGTTCACCACCTTCGGCATGGTCGTGCGCGCCGGTATGGCGGACCGTGAAACCGTGGGCCTGCTGGGCATCAACATCGACCGCCGCTTTACCATCATGTTCGGCATCGCCGCCGCCGTGGCGGGCCTTGCGGGCGTGATGTACGGTCCGCTGAACCCGCCCAACTACCACATGGGCATGGATTTCCTCGTGCTCTCCTTCGTGGTTGTTGTTGTGGGCGGCATGGGCTCGCTTCCGGGCGCGGTGCTGGCGGGCTTCATGCTCGGCATCCTCGAAAGCTTCGCCTCCACCACCTGGGCCACCACCACGATCCCCGGGATCAACCAGATCATCATCTACCTCGTCGCCATTGTCGTGCTGCTGACCCGTCCGCGTGGTCTGATGGGCCGCAAAGGCGTGATGGAGGAATAAGCCAATGCTTGGACTGAACCGCAAAGACACCACGCTCCTCATCGTCGTTTTCCTGCTGACGATGCTGGCGCCCTTCCTTCTGAACCCCTTCCCGACGAACAGCGCCCTGGCGCAGTTCAACGCGGGCTACCCGGACCTGATGCAGCGCTTCGTGATCTTCGGGATCTTCGCTGTGGGCTTCAACATCCTCTTCGGCCTCACGGGCTACCTCTCCTTCGGCCACGCGGCCTTTCTAGGGGTGGGCAGCTATGCGGCGGTCTGGATGTTCAAGCTCTTCACCTTCAACGTGATCCCGGCCATCGCCGTGGCCGTTGTGGTGGCGGGGTTGTTCTCGGTGCTGATCGGCTACGTCAGCCTGCGCCGCTCCGGGATCTACTTCTCGATCCTGACACTGGCCTTCGCGCAGATGTCCTTCGCACTGGCCTACTCGGTGCTGTCGAACCCGAAGTTCAACCTCACGAACGGTGAAACCGGCTTGCAGGTCTATGCCGATGATCCGCAGATCTTCGCCGGGGCCAGTTCACCCGACCTGCCGCATCTCTTCGGCTTGTCGATGCGCTCCACCTACACGATGGACGCGGGCGCGTGGTCGTTTGATTTCAACGCGGGCTACTACCTCTGCGCCGTGATCATGATCGTCGTGTTCTACCTCTCGGTGCGTCTCTTCCGCTCGCCCTTCGGCATGATGCTGCGCGCGATCAAATCCAACCAGCAGCGCCTGAACTACACCGGGCTGAACTCCCGCCCCTACACGCTTGCGGCCTTCGTGATCTCGGGCATGTATGCCGGGCTCGCCGGTGGCCTGCTTGCCGCGATGGACCCGCTCGCCGGTGCCGAGCGCATGCAGTGGACGGCCTCGGGCGAGGTGGTTCTGATGACGATCCTCGGCGGTGCGGGCACCCTGATCGGCCCCGTGCTCGGCGCAGGCTTCATCAAGTACTTCGAGAACATCTTCTCCAAGATCAATGACAACGTGCTCCACAGCTGGTTCTCTTTCCTGCCTGACGGGATGGAAGACTTCATGGTGACGATCATCCACCCCTTCGTGGGCAAGGGCTGGCACCTGACGCTGGGCCTGCTGTTCATGCTCGTCGTGATCTTCCTGCCAGGTGGCCTTGTGGAAGGCGGCCAGCGCATCGCGCGGATGTTCAAGCGCAAGAAGCCGCAAACGCCCGGCAATGATCCGGAGCACCACCCGAAACCCAGCCCGCATGTGGCCGAATAAGGAGACGCGAGAATGGGTATTCTTGAAGTCAAGAACGTCAACAAGCGCTTCGGCGGCCTGCAGGCGCTGGGGGATGTGAACCTCAGCGTGCAGGAAAACACCGTGCACGCGATCATCGGGCCCAACGGCGCGGGCAAATCCACCCTGCTGAACTGCCTCGTGGGCAAGCTGATCCCCGATACGGGCTCGGTGATGTTCGATGGCCAGTCCGTGCTGGGGCGTAAGCCGCATGAGATCAACCAGATGGGCATCAGCCGCGTGTTCCAGACGCCCGAGATCTTCGGTGATCTCTCGGTGATGGAGAACGTGCTGATCCCCTGCTTCGCCCGCCGCGACGGCGCGTTCCGGATGCATGCCTTCGAAAGCGTGCAGCACGAGAAAAGCCTGAACGAGCAGGCCGAGGAGATCCTGATCGACGTGAACATGATCGAGAAACGCGACATGCACGCGGCCTCGCTTTCCCGCGGCGACAAGCGGCGGCTGGAGATGGCCATGTGCCTCGTGCAACAGCCCCGCCTCCTGCTGCTGGATGAACCCACCGCCGGCATGGCGCGCGCCGACACCAACAACACGATCGACCTTCTGAAGGAGATCAAGGAGAAGCGCGACATCACCATGGCGATCATCGAGCACGATATGCACGTCGTCTTCTCGCTGGCCGAGCGCATCACCGTGCTCGCGCAAGGCACCCCGCTGGTGGAAGACACGCCGGAAAACATCAAGGGCCACCCCAAGGTCCAGGAAGCCTACCTCGGTCAGGCGCACTAAGGAGACGGACAGATGAACGAACGTCCAGATTTCTCGAAGAACGCCAACCACGCCGCCACGGCCCCGGCCTATTTCTCGGTGTGGGACATGCACGCCTACTACGGCGAGAGCTACATCGTGCAGGGCCTGAGCTTCAACGTCCACGAGGGCGAGATCCTCGCCCTGCTGGGCCGCAACGGGGCGGGCAAAACCTCCACCTTGCGCGCCATCGCGCGGCTGGATGATCCGATGATCACCCATGGCGAGGTTTGGCTCGATCACCAGCCCCTGCACAAGATGCGCAGCCATGAGGCCGCCGTGGCGGGCATCGGGCTCGTGCCGGAGGATCGCCGGATCATTCCGGGCCTCACGGTGGAGGAAAACCTGCAGCTGGCCCAGATTGTGGAGCCCGTCGGCTGGTCCCTTGAGCGGATCTACGATCTGTTCCCGCGCCTTGGCGAGCGCCGCAAGCAGGAAGGCGTGACGCTCTCGGGCGGCGAGCAGCAGATGTTGGCCATCGCCCGCGCTTTGGCGCGCGACATCAAGGTGCTCTTGCTGGATGAGCCCTACGAAGGCCTTGCGCCGGTGATCGTGGACGAGATCGAGAAAACCCTGAACATCATCAAGGAACAGGGCATGACGACGATCATCGTGGAGCAGAACGCCGTGCGCGCGCTTGAGCTCGCGGATCGTTCGATCATCCTTGATACCGGCACCATCGTCTTTGATGGCACGGCCAAGGAAGTGCTTGATAACGCGGAACTCCGCGCCGAATATCTGGCCATCTGACGCAAGATCCGCCGCCCTGAAGGGAAGCAGGGCGGCCCTTCAGGGAGGACCTCATGACCGAGGCAAAAACCTATGCCCCGAGCGCGGCCTTTGCTGCCAGCGCCCATGCCGACACGGCCAAATACCAAGAGATGTACGCCGCTTCCATCGCCGATCCGGAAGCCTTCTGGGGCGAACACGGCAAGCGGATCGACTGGATCACCCCCTACACGCAGGTGAAGAACACCTCTTTCGCCTTCGGCGGGGTGGACATCCGCTGGTTCGAGGACGGCGTGCTGAACGTCTCGGCCAATTGCATCGACCGCCACCTCGCCACGCGCGGCGATCAGACGGCGATCATCTGGGAGCCGGACGATCCCAAGGCCGAAGCCCAGCACATCACCTATGCCGAACTGCATGAAAACACCTGCCGCATGGCCAATGTGCTGCTGAGCCAGGGCGTGATGCGCGGTGATCGCGTGGTGATTTACCTGCCGATGATCCCCGAAGCCGCCTACGCCATGCTCGCCTGCGCCCGGATCGGCGCGGTGCATTCTATCGTCTTTGCCGGCTTCAGCCCCGATGCGCTCGCCAACCGGGTCAACGATTGCGAGGCCAAGGTGGTGATCACCGCCGACGAAGCCCCGCGCGGCGGCCGCGTGACAGCGCTGAAATCCAACACAGACGCCGCCCTGCTGCATTGCTCCGACAAGGTGCGTTGCTTGGTCGTGAAACACACCGGCGGCCAGACGACATGGATCGAGGGCCGCGACGTGGACGTGAAAGCGCTGATGGCCACGGCCGCGCCCGACTGCCCGCCGCGCCCGATGAATGCCGAAGATCCGCTCTTCATCCTCTACACCTCCGGCTCCACCGGAAAACCCAAAGGCGTGGTGCATTCCTCCGGCGGCTATCTCGTCTATGCCGCGATGACGCACCAATACACCTTCGATTACCACGACGGCGACATCTTCTGGTGCACGGCGGACGTGGGCTGGGTGACCGGCCACAGCTACATCGTCTATGGCCCGCTGGCCAACGGGGCGACGACGCTGATGTTTGAAGGCGTGCCCACCTACCCCGATGCGGGCCGCTTCTGGGCGGTCTGCGAAAAGCACAAGGTGAACCAGTTCTACACTGCCCCCACAGCCATCCGCGCGCTGATGGGGCAAGGGCCGGAGTTCGTCGAGAAATACGATCTGAGCGATCTGAAACTCTTGGGCACCGTGGGCGAGCCGATCAACCCGGAAGCCTGGAACTGGTACAATGACGTCGTCGGCAAGGGCACCCGCCCTATCGTGGACACATGGTGGCAGACCGAAACCGGCGGCCACCTGCTGACCCCGCTGCCCGGCGCAACAGCCACCAAACCCGGCTCCGCCACCCTGCCCTTCTTCGGCGTGGTTCCCGTGATCCTCGATCCGCAAACCGGCGAGGAAATTACCACCACCGAGGCCGAAGGCGTGCTCTGCCTGAAGGACAGCTGGCCGGGCCAGATGCGCACCGTCTACGGCGATCACGAGCGCTTCGAGAAAACCTATTTCTCCGACTACAAAGGCTACTATTTCTCCGGCGACGGCTGCCGCCGCGACAGCGATGGCTACTACTGGATCACGGGCCGCGTGGACGATGTGATCAACGTCTCCGGTCACCGCATGGGCACCGCGGAAGTGGAAAGCGCGCTGGTGGCGCACCCGAAAGTGGCCGAAGCCGCCGTCGTGGGCTACCCGCATGACATCAAGGGGCAAGGCATCTATGCCTATGTCACCCTGATGAACGGGATCGAGCCATCTGAGGAGCTGCGCAAGGAGCTTGAGAAATGGGTGCGCACCGAGATCGGCCCCATCGCCAAGCCCGATCTGATCCAATGGGCGCCGGGCCTGCCGAAAACCCGCTCCGGCAAGATCATGCGCCGCATCCTGCGCAAGATCGCCGAGGATGACTTCGGAGCGCTGGGAGATACATCAACGCTGGCAGAACCTGCGGTGGTGGACGATCTGATCGCCAACCGCATGAACAAAAGCTAACGTTTTCCCCGAGCGCTCCGGCTTAGGCCGGGGCCTCTCTCTCTCGCCGGTGCTTCCCCTGAGGCACCGGCGTTTTTTTTTCCTTAAGCCTCAGACGAACTCGAAATCCGCCGCCGAAAGGCTCGCCACGCCGTCCAACTCGGCCAAGGCCTGCACCGTGGCCTGCCCCGCCGCGAAATCCGCTTGGGAGGCGTAGGAGATATAGAAGAGCGTGCCGCCAGTGAAGGCGAAGGCTGTGTCCGTGGCCGAGGCCAGCCCCAGCGCGGCAACGCTATTTGTGTTGAACACATCGCCAGAGAAAGCCGCGGCCTCGAAACACAGCAGATCCTCGCCGGAGGTGAAATCCCGGATCCTGTCGGCATCCGCCCCCGCAAAACCCGCGATGGGCGCGCCGCTGGCGAGCACCGTGCCGCTGTGATCGGCCAGATCCACGAAGCAGAAGCGATCCGCCCCCAGCCCGCCCGTCAGATCGTCGGACGCACCGCGCCCGGTGAGCCTGTCGTCGCCGTCAAACCCGCGAAAGCGGTTTTCCAGCACATCCCCGGTAAGGCTGTCGTCAAAGAGCGAGCCGTTGACGTTGTGAATCCAGCTCAGCACGTCGCCCTCGGCATGGCCCCCGGTGTTGAGCCCGCCCGAGGTGAAGACCGTCACCCCGGCATCGGAGCCGCGATAGCCCGCCGTGTCGATCCCCGGCCCGCCATGCATGAAATCCGCCCCCGCGCCGCCGATCAACAGATCATCCCCATTGCCACCATCCATGAAATCATTGCCCGCGCCGCCGTACAGGCGGTTGTCGGCATCGCCTGTGACGATGGAATCGTTGAAGGCTGTGCCGATGATCCCCTCGACAGAGATGAAGCTGTCCCCCGTTGCCGCGCCGGAATACTGATCGTTGCGGAAGTTCAGGATCAGCTGCTGGGTCGCGTCTCGGAAAACAGCCATATCAAAGCCTGCGCCGCCGTCGAAATGATCGCCGCCAAGGCCGCCGAACAGCCGGTCATTGCCCCCGCCACCTTCCAGCGTGTCATCGCCGCCAAGGCCCACAAGCCGGTTCGCGCCCGCATCCCCGATCAAGTGGTCATCGAACCCGGAGCCGAGCAGGTTCTCGATATTGGCGAGGGTATCGCCCTGCGCCGCGCCGCCGCTGCCCTGCCCGGTGGCAAGGTTGACCGTCACCCCGGACGCCGAGGCCTTGTACTGCGCCCAATCCTCGCCCGCGCCGCCATCAAGGCTGTCAAACCCGGCCCCGCCGATGAGCCTGTCGTTGCCGCCCATGCCGCGCAGGACGTCGAGCCCGTCGAGCCCGCGCAGACGGTTGCCCCCACCATCGCCAGTGAGGATATCGTTCTGCTGCGAGCCGGTGACGGCTTCGATCCCGCTCAGGATATCGCCCGCCGCATCACCCCCCGAAACCGCGCCGCCCAGATCGACAATCACGCGGAAGACCGAGTCGACATAGGTGACGGTGTCATAGCCATCGCCGCCCCGCAGCACATCCGCCCCGATGCCACCCTGCAGCCTGTCATTGCCCGCGCCGCCCTCCAGCACATCGTTGCCCGCGAGCCCGTGCAGGATATTGCCGCCCGCATCGCCAATCAGCTGATCGGCATAGGCCGAGCCGATCAGCCCCTCGATCGAGACAAACTGATCGCCGATGGCATCGCCCAGAAAGCCCTGCCCGAGCGAGAGATCCACCCAGACGCGCGACAGCGCGTTGCGGTAGGAGGCGAGATCAGTGCCAAGCCCGCCATCCAGCAGATCGCCGCCCGCGCCGCCTTCCAGCTCATCGCGCCCGTCCAGCCCGAAGAGTTGATCCGCCCCGGCCCCGCCCAGCAGCAGATCGCGGCCTCCCGTCCCTGTGAAGATTGCCAAATTCGCGCGCATCGACATGCTCTCGCCCCCGTCTAACTCGTTAACCAATGGGCGGAGGGTACCACGGCTGGCCCGTTGCGCCAAAGCCAGCGGCAAGCGCTTGGGATCACACGCAAAAGGGCGGCCACATCGGGCCGCCCTTCGCGAGTCTGCTTGAAAAGAAGTGGTTACTTCAGCGCGGCATCCGTGATCGCAAGCGTGTAAGCCCCTTCCGGCGCCGCGGAGATCACCGGATCGGAGCCACCCGCGAGCAGCGTCGCCACGGTGCGCTCGTAGTCGGCCGGATCAAGCGCGCCGTTGGAGCCGGCGGTGAGCTTGGCAATCTCACCCATCATGCGCTTCTGGTGTGCCTCGGTCTGGGCACCGGTCTCGTCGTATTCGAGCACGATGTCGGCGGCCTCGTCCGGGTTTTCCTCGGCGTATTTCCAGCCCTTCATGGAGGCGGCCACGAAGCGGGCCAGCTTGTCCACTTCGGCTTCATCGGCGAGCTTCTCTTCCAACACGTAGAGCCCGTCTTCCAGCGTCGCAACGCCCTGCTCTTCGTATTTGAACGTCACCAAATCCTCCGGCGTGAGGCCGGCATCGATGATCTGCCAGTATTCGTTATACGTCATGGTGGAGACGCAATCGGCCTGGCCTTGCAGGATCGGATCCACGTTGAAGCCCTGCTTCAGCACGGTCACCCCGTCGCCGCCATCGGTGGAATAACCGAGCTGGCTCATCCAGCTCAGGAAGGGGAATTCATTGCCGAAGAACCAGACCCCCAGCGTCTTGCCGCCGAAATCCTCCGGCGAGGTGATGCCGGTGTCCTTGCGGCAGGTCAGCATCATGCCGGAAGATTTGAACGGCTGCGCGATGTTGACGAGCGGCAGGCCCTTTTCACGCGCGGCCAGCGCGGCGGGCATCCATTCGACGGTCACATCGGCACCACCGCCTGCGATCACCTGCGTCGGGGCGATGTCGGGGCCGCCGGGCTTGATGGTGACGTTGAGGTCGGCTTCCTCGTAAAAGCCCTTCTCCAGCGCCACGTAGTAGCCCGCGAACTGGGCCTGCGTGACCCATTTGAGCTGCAGCGTCAGATCATCGGCGGCGGATGCGCTGCCAGCGGCGAAAGCAAGCGCGCCGGCGAGCGTGGTGGACAGCAGTTTGTTCATGTTTGAACCTCCTTGTTGATTGTCTTTGTCGTTATCGTCTTTGCGACGGGTGCCAGAAGGTCACCCCCCGCTCTATCAATGCCACGGCACCATAGAAGGCCGAACCGGCCAGCGCCGCAACGGTGATTTCCGCCCAGACCATATCAAGCCCGAGCCGCCCCACCTCGGTGGAAATGCGAAAGCCCATGCCCTTGATGGGAGAGCCGAAGAATTCGGCCACGATCGCGCCGATCAGGGCCAGGGTTGTCGAGATTTTGAGCCCGTTGAAGATGAAGGGCATCGCGGCGGGCAGACGCAGCTTCAGGAGCGTCTGCCAGTAGGAGGCCGAATAGGTGCGCATCAGGTCGCGCTGCATATGGCTGCTTTCCTGCAGGCCCTGCACGCAGTTCACGAGCATCGGGAAGAAGACCATGAGTACCACCACGGCCGCCTTGGACTGCCAGTCGAAGCCGAACCACATCACAAGGATCGGCGCGGTGCCGATGATCGGCATGGCCGCAAGGAAGTTGCCCACCGGCAGGAGCCCGGCCTGAAGGAATTTCGACCTATCAATCAGGATCGCAGTGAGGAAGGCCGCGCCGCAGCCGATCACATAGCCCGAAAGCGCGCCCTTCACAAAGGTCTGCACGAAATCGCCCCAGAGGATCGGCAGGCTCCCGGCGAAAGTGGCCCCGATGGTGCTTGGCGCGGGCAGGATGACCGCTGGCACATTCAGCCCGCGCACCACGCCCTCCCAGACCACAAGGATGGTGACACCCAGGATCAGCGGCACCGCAAGCTTGCCAGCCAGCGTGGTGCTTGCGGGGGAATTGGCGATCCGCACCGCCACCCAGGTGGCTGCGGCCCAGAACAGCAAGGCAAACAGGAGCGCGCTCATCGGGCCATCCCCATCTTCTTAAGGGTGACCTTCTGCGCCACGCCCACAAGGCCCACGAGACAGGCCGCCAGAAGCGCTGCCATGAAGAGCGCCGACCAGATCTGGATCGTCTGGCCGTAATAGCTCCCGGTCAGCATCCGCGCGCCCAGCCCCCGGATCGCGCCCGCGGGCAGTTCCGCCACGATGGCCCCCACGAGCGCAGCCGCGATGGCGACCTTCATCGAGGCAAAGAAGTAGGGCATGGAGCTTGGCAGCCGCAGCTTCCAAAAGACTTCCGTGCGGGAGGCGGAATAGGTCTTCATCAGGTCAAGCTGCATCGCATCCGGCGCGCGCAGCCCCTTCACCATGCCCACGACGACTGGGAAAAAGCTCAAGTAGGCCGAGATGAAAGCCTTGGGCAGAAGCCCCTGAATGCCAACGGAATTCAGCACCACGATGATCATCGGGGCGATGGCGAGGATCGGGATCGTCTGGCTCGCGATGGCCCAGGGCATCACGCTCATGTCCATCGCCCGGCTGTGCACGATCCCCACCGCAAGCAGGATCCCGGCACAGGTGCCGATCAGGAAACCGACAACCGTGGAGGAAAGCGTGATCCAACCATGAAACACCAGCGAGCGCTTGGAGGTGACCTTCTTCTCCACCGTCGTCGCCCAAAGCTCTTTCGCCACCTGATGCGGCGCAGGCAGAACCGGGCGTTCCTGTTGCATGGTGTCGGCGACCACCTCGGAAAAGCTCAACTCGACCCCGGCACGCGCCGCCTGATCGCGGGTCCATTTGGCGTTCATCTGGATCGCGGCCAGATACCAAATGGCCACGATCACCGCCAAAACCGTGAGAACCGCCAGCAGGCTACGCATGCCGCGCCCCCCACTTTGTTCCGCAAATATCCCCGCCGGAGGCAATCGCGCTCAGCGCGATTTTACTTTCATGCCTCCGGCGGTGATATTTTAAGAACAAAGTAACGAAATTCGAGTCAAATTGTCGGTACGGTACAGGCTGGGAAGCCGATGACCGTGAACGAAGTCGGTCCCTCGTTGCCCGCGCTGCACAGGCTGGGTGGCGGGGGGCTGCGTGGCGCGGTTCAGTCATCATAGGCGTGGCCTGCGCGCAGGCCCTCCCGGACGCGGTGGGCGATGTCGAGGAATTCTGGCGTGTCGCGGATGTCGAGCGGGCGCTCTTTGGGCAGGGAGCTTTCGATCACATCGGTGATCCGCCCCGGGCGCGGGGACATGACGACGATCTTGGTGGAGAGATAGACGGCTTCGGGAATCGAATGGGTGACAAAGCCGATGGTTTTCTCGGTGGCGGCCCAGAGCTTGAGAAGTTGCTCGTTGAGGTGGTCGCGCACGATTTCGTCCAGCGCGCCGAAGGGTTCGTCCATCAGCAGGATGTCGGCATCAAAGGCCAGCGCGCGCGCGATGGAGGCGCGCTGCTGCATACCGCCGGAAAGTTGCCAGGGGTATTTCTTCTCAAAGCCTGCAAGATCAACGAGTTGCAGAACGTCCTTCACGCGAGCGGCCTGATCGTCCTTGCTGTAGCCCATGATCTCCAGCGGCAGTTTGATGTTGCCGCCGATGGTGCGCCAAGGGTAGAGGCCCGCGGCCTGAAACACATAGCCATAGGCGCGTTTCTGGCGGGCTTCGTCCGGTGTCATGCCGTTGACGGAGATCTCGCCGCCGGTGGGGTGTTCCAGCGCCGCGATGCATCGCAGGAAGGTTGTCTTGCCGCAGCCCGAGGGGCCGATGAAGGAGACGAACTCCCCTTTGGCAATGTCGAGGCTCACGTCTTTCAGCGCGTGGATGGGGCCGTCGTTCGTCTGGAACGTCAGGTCGAGGTGGTTGGCCCGGATCACAGGGGATTGGCTCACTGTCATTTCCTTCTTGCCGGGAAGGGGCGTGGCCCTTCCCGTTGCGTCCACGCTCAGATCCCGGCCGGGATGTTCTGCGGATCGCGCTTGATCTGGCGCGGGCTGTTGAGCTCTTTCCACTTCGACAGCGCCTGCGTGGCAGAGGCAAAGGGCGGGCGCGGCACGAAGCGGCCCCGACCCGGTTGCGGCTGGCTGTTCTGGCCCCAGGCCCAGATCACATCGCCGCGCGAGAGCGTGTAGCGCGCTTGCGCTTTCACATCGAAGCCCTCGAAGACGTTGTAATCCAGTACCGAGTGGTGGTTCGATGCGCTGATCTTCTTGGAGATCTTCGGATCCCAGACCACGATATCGGCATCCGCCCCTTCCACGATCGCGCCCTTTTTCGGGTAGATATTCAGGATCTTGGCGACGTTTGTTGAGGTTGCGGCGACAAACTCGCTCGGCGTCAGGCGGCCGGTTTCCACGCCTTCCGTCCACAGAACCGCGAGCCGTTCCTCAAGCCCGTTCGAGCCGTTGGGGATGAGGCAGAAATTGTCCTTGCCCATGAGCTTCTGTTCGCTGGTGAATGCGGCGTGATCGGTGGCCACCACCTGCAGCGAGCCCGATTGCAGGCCGGCCCAGAGGCTCGCCTGATGCTCCTTGCCCCGGAAGGGCGGGCTCATCACGCGGCGGGCGGAGTGCATCCAGTCGCCCTTGAAATACTCGCTCTCATCCAGCGTCAGGAACTGGATCAGCGGCTCGCCGTAGATGCGCATGCCTTTCTGGCGCGCGCGGCGGATGGCTTCATGGGCCTGCTCGCAAGACACGTGCACGATGTAGAGCGGCGTGCCCACGGCATCGGCGATCATGATCGCGCGGTTGGCGGCCTCGCCCTCCACTTCCGGCGGGCGGGAATAGGCGTGGCCTTCCGGCCCGGTGATGCCCTTGGCGAGCATCTCCTTCTGCAGAAGATCCACCACATCGCCGTTTTCCGCGTGCACCATGGGCAGCGCGCCCAACTCCTTGCAGCGCTGGAAGGAGGCGAACATCTCGTCGTCCTCCACCATGAGCGCGCCCTTGTAGGCCATGAAATGCTTGAAGCTGTTCACGCCCATCTTCACCGCGTCTTCCATCTCGGCGAAGATGTTCTCGTTCCAGCCCGTGATCGCCATGTGGTAGCCGATGTCGGCGCAGATCTGGGGGGCGGATTTGCGGTGCCATTCGTTGATGGCGTTCCTGATCGAACCATCGGCGCCGGGCAGGCAGAAATCCACGAGCATCGTCGTGCCACCGGCAGCCGCCGCCCATGTGCCGGATTCAAAGGTCTCCGCAGCGGTTGTGCCCATGAAGGGCATCTCTAGGTGGGTGTGTGGATCGATGCCGCCGGGGATCACATAGGCCCCTTCGGCGTCGATATATTCATCGCCCGTCAGATCTTCGCCGATCTGCTTGATCACCTCGCCCTCGATCAGGACGTCGGCCTTCCAGGTGCGATCGGCGGTACAGACGATGCCGCCCTTGATGACTTTGCTCATGGCTCAAATTCCCTGTGGTTGGCGCCGCGCCCTATCTTGGGCGCTGGCGTTTGATCTCAATCGGTTCGCGCCGGATCTTCACCCTTCGACCGGCTTTGGCTCACAGATCCTGCGCCCCTCGCGGAACGGATCCTGGAACGGCGAGAGATAGCCCCGCACGGAGCCTTCCATCATCTCGTAGTAGCAGCCGTCCGCCCCCCGCACGACCTTGGACAGATCCTGCTTGGCCGGCATCAGCGCGCGCGCCTGCGGTGAAATACTGCCCTGCGTGACATCGGGCGCGCGGGCACAGGCGGCCAGCGCGGCAAGGGGGATGAGGGCGAGCAATTTGATGGCGTTGGTCATTCGACGATCTCCGCGGTTTCCACTACGGCATGTAGTAGCACATCCGCGCCCGCCGTGGCCCATTCCTTCGTGATCTCTTCGGCTTCATTGTGCGATAGCCCGTCCACGCAGGGGCACATGATCATCGCCGTGGGGGCGACATCGTTGATCCAGCAGGCATCGTGGCCCGCGCCCGAAATGATGTCCATGTGGGAATAGCCAAGCCGTTCAGCGGCATCGCGCACGGCCTTCACGCAGGCCTCATCGAAGGCGGGCGGATCGAACTGGCCGACGATCTCGGCGGAAAACTCCACGCCGATCTCCTCGCAAAGCTTGGGTGCGCGATCCATCAGCTCGTCCACCATGGCGTTGAGCTTGTCCAGGAGGTGGGTGCGCATGTCGATGGTGAACCCGACCTTGCCGGGGATGATGTTGCGCGAATTGGGGTAGACGTCGATATGGCCGATGGCGCCCACGGCGTTCGGCTGGTTCTTCATCGCGATCTCATGCACCAACTCGGTGATCAGCGCGAGGCCACGGCCTGCGTTCTTGCGCATGTGCATGGGCGTGGAGCCGGTGTGGCTTTCCTTGCCCGTCACGGTGCATTCGATCCAGCGCAAGCCCTGCCCGTGGGTGACGACGCCGATGTCCTTGCCTTCGGCCTCCAGAATCGGGCCCTGTTCGATGTGCAGCTCGAACATGGCATGCATCTTGCGCGCCCCCACCTTCTCATCGCCCTTCCAGCCGATGCGTTCCAACTCATCGCCGAAGCGCTTTCCGGCGGCATCGACGCGATCAAACGCCCAGTCCAGCGTGTGGCGGCCCGTGAAGACGCCCGAGGCCAGCATGGCGGGCGCGTAGCGGGTGCCTTCCTCGTTCGTCCAGTTGGTGACAACGATGGGGTGTTTGGTTTTCACGCCCAGATCATTGAGCGTGCGCACCAGTTCAAGCCCGCCCAGCACACCCAACACGCCGTCGTATTTGCCGCCGGTGGGCTGGGTGTCCAGATGGCTGCCCACGTAGACGGGCAGCGCGTCAGGGTCGGTGCCCTCGCGGCGGGCAAACATATTGCCAATCTCATCCACGCCCATGCTCATCCCGGCGGCTTCGCACCAGCTCTGGAACAGGGCGCGCCCCTCGGCATCCTCGTCGGTCAGCGTCTGGCGATTGTTGCCACCCGCCACGCCGGGGCCGATTTTGGCCATTTCCATCAGGCTGTCCCACAGGCGCTGGCCGTTGATCTTCATATTCTCGCCGGGGGCGGGCATGGGCTGTTCCTTTCGGTCGTCTTGTCTTCAGTCGAGTGTCTTCAGCACGTCTGCAAGCGTGCCAAAGAGCTGATCGATATGGGATTTCTCGATGATCAGCGGCGGCGACATGGCGATGATGTCCCCCGTGGTGCGGATCAACACGCCCTTCTCGTAGCAATCGAGGAAGGCCTGAAAAGCGCGTTTGGTGGGCTCGCCCGCGATGGGCGAAAGCTCCACCGCGCCGATGAGTCCCATATTGCGAATGTCGATCACATGGGGCAGGCCCTTCAGGCTGTGCAGCCCCTCTTCCCAATAGGGAGCCAGCGCGGCGGCGCGTTCAAAGAGCCCCTGCTCGCGGTAGGTTTCCAGCGTCGCCAGACCGGCGGCCGAGGCGATCGGGTTGCCGGAATAGGTGTAGCCGTGGAACAGCTCGATCATGTGCTCGGGGCCCTGCATGAAGGCATCGTGGATCTCGGCCGTGGCCAGCACCGCGCCCATGGGGATCACGCCGTTGGTCAGCCCCTTGGCGCAGGTGATCAGATCCGGCATCACGCCGAAATGCTCCGCCGCGAAGGAGGAGCCGAGCCGCCCGAAGCCGGTGATCACCTCATCGAAAATCAGGATGATGCCGTGTTTCGTGCAGATCTCGCGCAGGCGTTCGAGGTAGCCCTTCGGCGGCAGCAGCACGCCGGTGGAGCCTGCCATCGGCTCCACGATCACGGCGGCGATGGTTTCCGCGCCATGGAGCGCGACGATGCGCTCCAGATCCTCCGCCAGCTCCGCGCCATGTTCGGGCTGGCCGCGCGTGAAGGCGTTCTGCGCGGGCAGATGGGTCGCCGGGAGGTGATCCACGCCGGCCAGCAGCGTGCCGAAATGGCGGCGGTTGTTGACGATGCCGCCCACGGAAATGCCGCCGAAGTTCACGCCGTGATATCCCCGCTCGCGCCCGATCAGCCGGGTGCGGCTGCCCTCGCCGCGCGCGCGGTGATAGGCCAGCGCGATTTTCAGCGCTGTTTCAACGCTTTCGGAGCCAGAATTGGTGAAGAACGCATGTTCAAACGGCTCAGGCGCCATGTCACAGAGCTTGGTGGCCAGCTCAAAAGCCTTGGGGTGGCCCATTTGGAAGGCGGGCGCGTAATCCAGCTCGCCGGCCTGCTGGCGGATCGCCTCCACGATCTTGGGCTGGTTGTGGCCCGCGTTGCAGCACCACAAGCCCGCCGTGCCATCGAGCACCTCGCGGCCATCGCCGGTTTTGTAGAACATGCCGTCAGCGGAGACGAACATGCGCGGGGTTTTCTTGAACTGGCGGTTCGATGTGAAAGGCATCCAGAACGCCGAAAGGTCGTTCGGGGCCGATTTCTGATCCAGTGCCATTGGCAGCTTCCCTGTGGCTTCCCGGCTTCTGTTTTGGCGAACCGGGTGGCGTCCGAAAATGTTTGACCATCTGGTCAAGATCACGCTAGCAGAGATGGGGTGTCAGTCAAGGATTTCGGCGGCTCTTCTGCCTGCCTTTTCCGCAGCCGCCCTTTCCTTGTGCGGGCGGTGATGCGATAGGAAGCGGAGGGCGCCGAAGGGCGGTCACGAATTGGGCAGCGGCAAAAGATCGGCCACGGCCCTGCCCTGAGGTCAGACGGTCGGGAGAGATGCGGCGGTGAGAGACAAGCCCAAGCGCACGCGAATTCAGCAGAAGAACATCGAAACGATTCTCGAAGCCGCCCTGGAGGTCTTCTCGCAGTTCGGCTTTCGCGGCACAACGCTGGATCAGATCGCGCAGACGGCAGGTTTGAGCAAACCGAACCTGCTCTATTACTTCCCCTCCAAGGAGGCGATCCACGTCGAGCTTCTGAGCGAGCTGATGGACACCTGGCTTGATCCGCTGCGGGAGATGGACGCCGACGGCGAGCCGATCCCCGAGATTCTGGATTACGTGGACCGCAAGCTGGAGATGAGCCGGGATTACCCGCGCGAAAGCCGCTTGTTTGCAAACGAGATTTTGCAAGGCGCACCCCGGATCGAAGAGGCCATCAAGGGCGAGTTGAAGGAGCTAGTGGATGAGAAGGCCGCGGTGATTTCCGGCTGGATCTCGGCCGGGAAGATCGCGCCAGTCGACCCTTACCACCTGATTTTCTCGATCTGGTCCCTGACCCAGCATTACGCCGATTTCGAGGTGCAAGTGCAGTGGGTTCTGGCGGATCGAAGCAAAACCAGCTTCGAGGATGCTAAGGCCTATCTGGATCAGCTTTTCACCAAGATGCTGCGGCCCTGACGATTTCCCAAGGACCGGCTTAGCCACACTTCGCCCGGCGGCACGCCGGGCAGCCCCCGACCGCCCCCATCGGGCGGGGGCTTTGCCCCCACCCGGCGGTCTGGCGCTGCCCTCGGGTCTAATGCGCCGCAAAAAGGAGCGGCGCACAAAAAAGCCCCGGCCTGTTACAGCCGGGGCAGGTGGTGCAATCAACGTTTATCGTTGGGGAGAAACCCTATTCGGCGGCCCAGACGGAGGGGTTGTTGGGGTGCGTCTGCCAGTTGCCGTATTCCTCTTTCACCACTTCGCCGGTGCGCGGATCCACCTCGCCTGCCTTCATCGGCACCATGGTGATGCAGCCCTCCACCGGGCAGACGTTGACGCAGAGGTTGCAGGCCACGCATTCATCGTCCTTCACGGTGAAAGTGCGATCTTCGCTCATCGCGATGGCCTGGTGGCTGGTGTCTTCGCAAGCCGCAAAGCAGCGGCCGCATTTGATGCAATCGTCCTGATTGATCGAGGCCTTGGCCACGTAGTTCAGGTTCAGATCCTGCCAGTCCTTCACTTTCGGAACGGCACGGCCCACGACCTCGTCAACCGAAGCGTAACCTTTTTCGTCCATCCATTGGGACAGGCCCGAGATCATCTCCTGCACGATCTTGAAGCCATAGGTCATGGCCGCCGTGCAGACCTGCACGTTGCCCGCGCCCAGCGAGATGAACTCCGCCGCGTCGCGCCATGTGGTGACGCCGCCGATGCCGGAAATCGGGATGTTTGCCGTTTCCGGGTTGCGGGCGATCTCGGCCACCATGTTCAGCGCAATCGGCTTCACCGCCGGGCCGCAATAGCCGCCGTGGGAGCCCTGCCCGTCGATCATCGGCTCCGGGCACATTTCGTCGAGGTTGACCGAGGTGATGGAGTTGATCGTGTTGATCAGGCTCACCGCATCGGCCCCACCGCGCGTGGCGGCCTCGGCCGGTTTGCGGATGTCGGTGATGTTGGGGGTGAGCTTCACGATGCAGGGCATACGGCTGTTCTGCTTCACCCAGCGCGTGACCATCTCGATATACTCGGGCACCTGCCCCACGGCAGAGCCCATGCCGCGCTCCGCCATGCCGTGCGGGCAGCCGAAGTTCAGCTCGACGCCATCCGCGCCCGTTTCCTCCACCAGCGGCAGGATGGCTTTCCACGCGGCTTCCTCGCAGGGCACCATGAGCGACACCACCAGCGCGCGGTCCGGGTAATCGCGCTTCACCGATTTGATCTCGCGCAGGTTCACCTCCAGCGGGCGGTCGGTGATCAACTCGATGTTGTTGAGCCCCAGCAGGCGGCGGTCCGCCCCCCAGATTGCGCCGTAGCGCGGGCCGTTGACGTTGACGACGGGCGGGCCTTCCGCGCCCAGCGTCTTCCAGACGACCCCGCCCCAGCCCGCCTCAAAGGCGCGGCGGACATTGTATTCCTTGTCGGTCGGCGGCGCGGAGGCGAGCCAGAAGGGGTTAGGGGATTTGATCCCGACGAAATTGCTTGAAAGGTCTGCCATTTGGGTGTCCTTCCCTATGCGTTACGCGCCAAGCGCGGCGTGGATGGCTTCGGCGGCGTCGCGCCCCTCGGCTACGGCTGTTACGGTGAGATCATCGCCCCCGGTGGCGCAATCGCCGCCGGCCCAGACGCCGGGCAGGCTTGTCTGGCCCGCGCCCGTCACGGCGATCTTGCCGCCGGAGAGCTCCAGCCCAGCCGGAGCACCTTCAAGCGTCTGGCCGATGGCCTTGAACACCTGATCTGCGGACAAGCGCAGGGTTTCGCCGGTGCCTTTCAGCCCCTCCGGCGTCTGCTGCGTGTACTCAAGCTCAATCTCCACGGCGCTGCCATTGCCGTGAATCGCCTTGGGTTGCACGTTCTCAAGGATGCGCACGCCCTTGGAGGCCGCGAGATCCTGCTCGAACTTGGACGCGCCCATGCGGTCGCGGCCACGGCGGTAAGCGATGGTCACGTTTTCCGCCCCCAAGAGCTTGGATTGCACGGCGGCGTCCACGGCTGTCATACCGCCGCCGATCACCACCACGTTGCGGCCCACGGGCAGCGCAGACAGATCCTTGGCCTGCCGCAGCCCGGCGATGAAGGACACGGCGTCTTCCACGCCACCCTTGTCTTCGCCTTCCGCGCGCAGGGCGTTCACGCCTGCGAGGCCGATCCCGAGGAACACCGCGTCGAACTCTTCGCGCAGGGCGTCGATGGACAGCGCCGCGCCGAGCGCCTTGCCGGTTTCCATGCGGATGCCGCCGATCTGCAGCAGCCAGGAGACTTCGCGCTCGGCGAAGTGATCCACCGATTTATAGGCGGCGATGCCGTATTCGTTCAGCCCGCCGGGCTTTTCGCGCGCATCATAGAGCGTGACCTCATGGCCATGCATCGCGAGCCGGTGCGCGGCCGCAAGCCCCGCCGGCCCTGCCCCCACCACGGCCACGCGCTTGCCAGTGGCCTCGGCGCGCTGGAAGGGATGGATGCCTTTGGCCATCAGCGTATCGGTTGCGTAGCGCTGCAACTGGCCAATGATCACCGGCTTGCCCTCGGCAACCTCGCGCACGCAGACCTCTTCGCAGAGCGTTTCCGTGGGGCAGACGCGGGCGCACATGCCGCCAAGGATGTTCTGATCGAAGATGGTTTTCGCCGCCGCTTCCGGCGTGCCGGTGGCGATCTGCCGGATGAAGAGCGGAATGTCGATGCTCGTCGGGCAGGCCGTCATGCAGGGCGCATCATGGCAAAAATAGCAGCGGTCCGCCGCGACCTGCGCCTCATGGGCATCAAGCGGCGCGTGCAGATCCGAGAAGTTCTCGGCGTAGGATTCGGCAGGCAAGCGCCCGGCGGCAATGCCGGGGGTCATCTGGCTGTTGGGCATCATGGCCTCTCTGCTGGACGTTTTTTCTTTCGGTCAGCGTGGCACAGGTCAATTTTTTTATCAAATGGTAAATTTTCAGAAATCGCGGCGCTTTAGCCTGCACACCAGCATTTGTGCACCGTTGAGAGGCAGGCGCATAGTTTTTCAGCACCGCTTGTCCGGGGCTGCGCTTTGCCTGTTGGCAAGAAAACTCGGATGCGCCACTTTTCCCTGCGAGTGACGTAGCGTATAACCCGCCTAGCTCAGGGCAAGCCTGCTTGAGACAGGCGCCAGACCATCGAGGACGGCATGACAGAAAACAAATACGAAAGCGACGTGGCCTTCATCAAGGCGCTCGCCGAACTTCTCAACGCAAACGACCTGACCGAGATCGAGGTCATGCGCGAATACGGCGAGGACGACAGCCTCAATGTCCGCGTGAGCAAGACGGTGGAAACCGTCACTTACGCCGCGCCCGCCCCGGTGGCCGCTGCCCCCGCTGCTGCGCCTGTCGCAAGCGCGGCCCCCGCAGCCGCCGCCGCACCGGCTGCTGCGCCCGAAGATCCCGCCGCCCACCCCGGCGCGGTGACCTCGCCGATGGTTGGCACAGCCTATCTCTCGCCCGAGCCGGGCGCGGCCGCTTTCATCGCCGTTGGCGCCAGCGTCAAAGAAGGCGACACGCTGCTGATCGTGGAAGCCATGAAGACCATGAACCACATCCCGGCCCCGGCCTCTGGCACCGTCAAGCGGATCCTCGTCGGCGACGGCGACGCCGTGGAATTCGGCCAGCCGCTCGTGATCCTCGAATAAGGCCGGTGGCATGTTCGAAAAAATCCTGATCGCAAACCGGGGCGAGATCGCGCTGCGCGTGATCCGCGCCTGCCGGGAGATGGGCATCCAGTCCGTCGCCGTGCATTCCACCGCCGACAGCGACGCGATGCATGTGCGCATGGCCGATGAGGCCGTCTGCATCGGCCCGCCGCCCTCCGGCGAAAGCTACCTCAACATCGCCTCGATCATCGCCGCCGCCGAAATCACCGGCGCGCAGGCGATCCATCCGGGCTACGGCTTCCTGTCGGAAAACGCCGCCTTCGTGCAGGCGCTGGAAGATCACGACATCACCTTCATCGGCCCCACTGCCGAGCATATCCGCATCATGGGCGACAAGATCACCGCCAAGGATACGATGAAGAAGCTTGGCGTGCCTTGTGTGCCCGGCTCCGATGGCGGCGTGCCCGATTACGAGACGGCCAAGAAAGTCTCCGCCGAGATCGGCTACCCGGTGATCATCAAGGCCACCGCCGGTGGCGGCGGGCGCGGCATGAAGCTTGCGCGCACCGAAGCCGATCTGGAAACCGCCTTCCGCACCGCACGGGCCGAAGGCAAGGCCGCGTTCGGCAACGATGAAGTCTACATCGAGAAATACCTCGGCAAGCCGCGCCACATCGAGGTGCAGGTCTTTGGCGATGGCAAGGGCAACGCTGTCCATCTGGGCGAGCGCGATTGCTCCCTGCAGCGCCGCCACCAGAAGGTGTTTGAAGAGGCTCCCGGCCCCGTCATCACGCCTGAGCTGCGCGACCAGATCGGCAAGACCTGTGCCGACGCCGTGGCCCGCATCAACTACATCGGCGCGGGCACCATCGAGTTCCTCTATGAAGACGGCGAGTTCTATTTCATCGAGATGAACACACGCCTGCAGGTGGAGCACCCGGTGACGGAATCGATCTTCGGCGTGGATCTCGTGCGCGAGCAGATCCGCGTGGCCGAGGGGCTGCCGATGTCCTTCACGCAGGACGATCTGGTGATCAACGGCCACTCGATCGAGGTGCGCATCAACGCCGAGCGCCTGCCCAACTTCTCCCCCTGCCCCGGCAAGGTCACGGCCTATCACGCGCCGGGCGGCCTTGGGGTGCGGATGGATTCGGCGCTCTACGATGGCTATTCCATCCCGCCCTTCTACGACAGCCTGATCGGCAAGCTGATCGTCTCGGGCCGGGATCGCCCTGAGGCGCTCGCCCGCCTCAAGCGCGCACTGAGCGAGATGATCATCGACGGGATCGACACCACGCTGCCGCTGTTTTCGATGCTGCTGGAGGAAGAGGCCGTGCAAACCGGCGCCTATGACATCCACTGGCTGGAAAAATGGCTCGCTGCCAATATGAGCTGACGGAGCGCCCCCGCCGCGCAGGCGGGGGCCTTCCCCCGAAGCTTCCCCCCAAGCTTTCCCTGACGAGGCCCTGATGGATCTCGCCCTCACCCCCGAATTGCTGCTGCAGGCCTATGCCAACGGGATCTTCCCGATGGCGGAATCGCGCGACGACCCCGAGATCTTCTGGCTCGATCCCGAGCGGCGCGGGGTGTTTGATCTGGACCGCTTCCACATCTCCCGCAGCCTCGCACGCCGCATTCGGTCAGGCGTGTTCGAGATCAGCTTCGATACGGATTTCGCGGGCGTGCTCGACGGTTGCGCCGACCGGCCCGAAACCTGGATCAGCACCCGCATCCGCCGCCTCTACATCGCCCTGCACCGCCACGGCTTCGCCCATGCGGTGGAGGTCCGGCACGAGGGCGCGCTGGTGGGCGGGGTTTATGGCGTGGCACTGAAAGGGGCGTTCTTCGGTGAGAGCATGTTTTCGCGCCAGACCGATGCCTCCAAAGTGGCGCTCGCCTATCTGGTGGACCGTCTGCGCGCCGGGGGGTTTACCCTGTTTGACACCCAGTTCCTGACGCCACACCTCGCGAGCCTCGGCGCGCAGGAAATCTCCCGCGCCGCCTACAAGCAGCGGCTTACGGCCGCTCTGCAGGTGCCGGCGGCGGCCTTTGACCGGCAGAAGGCTGTTCCGGCGCCCGCTGCGCTCCTTGCGCGCACCGCAGAAGCCAGACGTCATAGCGCGGGTGATCCAGCGCGTTGAGCGCCGGAGCCGAGGCGATCATCCAGCCGTCGAACACGTCTTTCTCAAGCACATCATCGCGCACGGTCACATGGCCATAGGCATCGCCCGTGGGGTTGTCGGCAGGCACGCGGCATTCCGACAGCGCCACCTCGATGCGCCCGAAGGCCACGCGGCTGCCGTTGGCCAGTTCCAGATCCTCGGTGGTGCCGTCGACCTTGTCGAGCGCGCGCAGCACGCCGCCCGGCGTCGGGCTCACCTTCTCGCGGTTGTCGATCTCGATCAGGCGGATCGTGTCGTCGATGATCAGGCTGATGCCATCACCGAAACCTTCGCCATCCAGCGGGCTTTCGATGATCTCGCCGTTGGGATTGGCCCCCGGCTGCTCCTCGGGCAGCAGCCCGAAAGTCTGGGCCTGCGCCATCAGCGGCGCGGCCAGCGCGGCGGCCAGCAGCGCGGATTTCACATGTTTGGCCATCATTCGCCTTCGCCTGTCACGAATTTCAGCAGGAGGGAGACAAGGCTCACCGCCCCCTGCGTGTCCAGCACCTCGTCGCCGGGTGCGAATGCGAAGGGCGAGCCGCCAGGCACGACCTCCACGAAGTTGCCGCCCAGAAGCCCTTCGGAGGCGATCACGGCGGCGCTGTCGTCGGGGATCTCGATCCCGTCCTGAATGGTGAAGGTCGCGTCGGCGCGGAAGGTTTCGGGGTTCAGCTGCAGGGCTGTTACCGTGCCCACCTTCACGCCCGCCAGCCGCACATCGGTGCCCACCGTCACCCCTTCGGCGGAGCGAAAGCTGGCAGAAAGCGGATAAGCCCCCTCACCGCCGCCCGCGCCAAGACCGGTGACCTGGGAGGTGTAAAGCAGGAAGCCCGCGGCCACCGCCACGACACCTGCCCCCACCAGAGTTTCTGTCAGGTTTTCAGCCATGCTCACTCAGGTTGCCAGGCTTCGTAATCCTTGCGCGCCACCGGCTGCGGCTGCCGCAGGCTGCCCGCCGGGGCATAGGCCAGTGCGGAGCCTGTCAGGTTCTCCTGATGCGGCTTTTCCCAGGGCTTATGCGCCAGCGGCTTCTCGCTGGGAGTTTCGTCCCATGTGAAATGCAGCCAGCCGTGCCAGTCGGGCGAAACGCGCGAGGCTTCGATCTCACCGTTGTAGACGACCCAGCGGCGCTTGCCGTCGCGCGTGGTGTAAAAGACGTTGCCCTGATCGTCCTCGCCCACCTTCACCCCTTTGCGCGCGGTGAAGATCTGCGTGCCCAGCGTGGAGCCGTTCCACCAGGTGAGAAGACGAAGAAAGAAGTTCATGGCACCCTCCGGTTTCCTTCCCTTTCATATGACCGATGTGCGCCACCACGTCCAGAGCCGCGTAAGGATCGCGGCGGAGCGCCGCTGCCTCTGAGGGGCCACCACGGGAGCGCTGCCTGCCGGCTGCCCCGGAAGTCCTTGAAAGATTTCCCTTTGCCTGAGCGGGCGCATCCCCCAGTATGGCGCGTGAAGCCAAAGGAGGCAGATCTTGCTCTATGCGATTTTCGTCCTGCTGATCGTCGGTTTTCCCGCCGGCTACGGTGCCTACGCGCTGACCCATTCCCGCGAACCCAAAGAGCGCGAGCTGGGCGGCTTCCTGCTGCTCTACGCGCTGGCGCTGGCGGGGGGCTATTACTTCTTCCTGCCCGAAGGAAAGACAATGGCCGCACGCCATACGTTCAACGTGCCCGTCGTGATCGGGCTGAGCCTGTTCGTGGGGCTTGCAACGGGCCTCTACAAAAACTTCCGCAGCCGCTGAGGGCGGCGTGGCCCTCAAGAAAGAAGCCCGAAATCATCGGTTTCTTGGACGACCCACATCGTATTCGGGGAGCAGGGCATCAGGGTTTTGCCTGTTGGCCACCGAGCCCGCAAAGGCGACATACGGCCAACCCAGCTGGCCAGAACACTATTGCCGGCTGAAAGTTACAGACGCCGCGGCCCAAGCCCTGGAGAGAAGCCAAACGACGAAAGCCGAGACCAAGCTCGCGCCAAACCGGGATTGGTCCGAGTGGGCGGCTCTGATACGCCGCTCTGCGATCTGCGTTGCGTTCATGAAGATTTGATCCTCTGAATAGGCCATGATCTTTCCTCCCAAGTCTGTGTGGTTGAATCTGTGAGACCAGTCTCCCACGCTGGGCGCGTGAATCCTTGTGGGTCACGTCCGGGAACCATCCGGAGTTGTCCATTTCTCTTGAGATTTCACCGCAAGTCCGACCATTGTCGGTCATGGCGACAGACACCATCACATTCGGGGACTGCCAGCTTGATCTTTCCAGCGGCGAACTGCGTCGCTCCGGAGGAGTGGTTGCGCTTGAGCCTATTGCGTTCGAGTTGATCGTTTTCCTCGCGTCTCGCCCGGGGGAGTTGGTGACGAAGGATGCGTTGGTGGAGGGGGTTTGGGGCGGTCGCGCCATATCGGACTCCGCGATTTCGAGCTGCGTTGCAGCCGCTCGGGCCGCAATCGGGGACTCCGGTGCGATGCAGCGCTACATCAAGACCGTGCCACGGCGCGGCTTTCGGTTCGTCGCGAGGGCTGAAAAACCGCGTTCGACGCCCTTGCCTGTGCCGGACCTGAAAGCCAAACCATCCATCGCCGTCTTGCCGTTTACAAATATGTCGGGCGATCCCGAGCGGGCGTATTTCTCGGACGGCATCACGGGTGACATCATTACCGACCTGTCGCGCTACAATGAGCTGTTTGTGATCGCTCGCCACTCAAGTTTCGCCTATCGCGACGCTGAAAAATCCAGTCGTGAAATCGCAAGCGAACTGGGCGTTCAGTATCTCGTCGAAGGTTCGGTCCAGAGGGCGGCCGAAAGAATACGGGTCAACGTGCGCCTGATTGACCCCAGTACCGCCAACGAGATCTGGGCAGAGCGCTACAATCGTGAAGCCGCGGATATTTTCGAGGTGCAGGACGAAATCACCGCGATGATCGTCAATCGGCTGGTTGGTCAGATAGAACGACGGCACCAAAGGAATGCAGCATCTGGCCGGGAAACCGGTTTGAGCGCATACGACTACATCCTGAGGGCGCAGCAGAGCATTTTTGACGTTGGTCGCGAAAACAACCAACGCGCGCTGAGCGATGTTCAGAAAGCTCTCGAAATTGACCCCACGAACGCACGGGCACACGCCTTATTGGGATGGCACTACATAACCGAGGCAACCAACTCGTGGGGAATGGACCCCAACGAAGCCTATCAAAACGCATGGGACTGCGCCCTATACGCAACCTCTGCCAACGATGACGAGCCGTTCGGCTTCGTCGTGCTCGCGTGGGTCTACTTGTGGAGAGACAGACTTTTTGACCGGGCTTTGGTGGAACTACAGAAGGCGTGCGATATGAATCCGTCGAACGCTGCCTACAGAAGCTATCTCGCCTTTGCGCAAATTTACGCTGGTAAGCATGAAGCTGGAAAGGCAAACCTTGAAGGCGCCATGCAGCTGAACCCGCATTTTCCTGTGCTTTATGATGTTCATTACATGCGGGCGCTTTTCCATCTGCATGACAGCAAAGCAGCGCTTGCTCACGCTGTGCGGGTCCGATCGCACATGCCCCAAGCCAGCAATGCTCTTTCTCTTGCCGCTGCGATCTTTGCATCATTGGGAATGGACGATGACGCGAGGCAGGTCGTCGATCGGATCAAGCAGGTGAGCCCTGACTTCACGCGCGCGTTTGTTCGACGACACCTTCCGTACCGGAAAGCGTCAGATCAAGAGTATTTCCTGGAGATGTTGGAAGCGGCTGGTTTGCCTGAGTAGGTCTGAAAGCGTACTTCACCCACAAAGCGATTTCAGATCCCTTTTCAAGAACAAGACACCCTCCCGAAGGAAACGGCGGTAGAAGGCTTCTCGAAAGACCATCGGAAGCACGGCGCAGCTGCAACCGTTCAATACCTAAAGCTGGGCTGCGGAACAGCCCAACCCTGCTTGCTTGTGGTTTTGAAAACGCTCAGCTCGCGCTGGCTTCCTCGCCTTTTTCCGGCTCGTAGTAGGCCAGCAGCGGGGCGGCGTCGCTCGTGACGGCCTCTTCGTTCACCACGACCTTCTCCACGTTGTCCATGCCCGGCAGGTCGAACATCGTGTCGAGCAGGATGTCCTCCATGATGGAGCGCAGGCCGCGTGCGCCCGTCTTGCGTTCGATCGCGCGTTTGGCGATGGCGCGCAGGGCGTCGTCGGTGAAGGTCAGTTCGGCGTCTTCCAGCTCGAACAGGCGCTGGTATTGTTTCACCAGCGCGTTCTTCGGGCCGGTGAGGATGGTGACAAGCGCGTCCTCGTCCAGATCCTCCAGCGTGGCGATCACGGGCAAACGGCCCACGAATTCCGGGATCAGGCCGAATTTCAGCAGATCCTCGGGCTCCAGCGATTTGAAGTGCTCGCCCACGGTTTTCTGGCTCTCGTCGCGCACATCGGCGCCAAAGCCCATGGCAGAGCCCTTGCCGCGCTGCGCGATGATCTTGTCGAGCCCGGCAAAGGCGCCGCCGCAGATGAAGAGGATGTTCGTCGTGTCCACCTGCAGGAATTCCTGCTGCGGATGCTTGCGCCCGCCCTGCGGCGGCACGGAGGCCACGGTGCCTTCCATGATCTTCAGCAGCGCCTGCTGCACGCCCTCGCCCGAGACGTCGCGGGTGATCGAGGGGTTGTCGGACTTGCGGGTGATCTTGTCGACCTCGTCGATGTAGACGATGCCGCGCTGCGCGCGCTCCACGTTGTATTCCGACGCCTGCAGCAGCTTGAGGATGATGTTCTCCACATCCTCGCCCACGTAGCCGGCTTCGGTCAGGGTGGTGGCGTCGGCCATGGTGAAGGGCACATCAAGGATGCGCGCCAGCGTCTGGGCCAGCAGCGTCTTGCCGCAGCCGGTGGGGCCGATCAGCAGGATGTTGGATTTCGCCAGTTCGATATCGGTTTTGCCGGAGTGGTTGAGGCGCTTGTAGTGGTTGTGCACCGCCACAGAAAGCACGCGCTTGGCGTGGGCCTGACCGATCACGTAGTCATCAAGCACATTGCAGATGTCTTTCGGGGTCGGCACACCGTCGGTGGATTTCAGCCCGGAAGATTTTGTCTCCTCCCGGATGATATCCATGCACAACTCGACGCATTCATCGCAGATGAACACCGTCGGCCCTGCGATCAGCTTGCGCACCTCGTGCTGGCTCTTGCCGCAGAAAGAGCAGTAAAGGGTGTTTTTGCCGTCGCCGCTTGCGTTGTTCGCCATGTGCTTTCCTCTGGGCCCGCTGGCCCGTTGCCGCCCCTTTGGGGCGCTTTCCTGCGCTTTGCAGCCAACTCTAGGCCAGCCTCCGGGTATCCACAACGGCAAAAACGCATCGCTAATCTGCGCTTTTGCCGCTGCGCAGGCGGCTTAGGAGTCGCCCTCTTTCACGCGGTTTTCCACGATCTCGTCCACGAGGCCCCAGTCTTTGGCTTCCTCGGCGGACATGAAGTTATCCCGTTCCAGCGCCTCTTCCACGGCCTTCAGCTTCTGGCCGGTATGCTTCACGTAGATGCCGTTCAGGCGGTCCTTCAGCTTCTGGGTTTCGCGGGCGTGGATCATGATGTCCGTCGCCTGGCCCTGATAGCCGCCGGAGGGCTGGTGCACCATGATGCGCGAGTTGGGCAGCGAGAAGCGCATGCCCGGCGCACCGGCGGCCAAGAGCAGCGAACCCATGGAAGCCGCCTGACCGACGCAGAGCGTGGAGACCTTCGGCTTGATGTATTGCATCGTGTCGTAGATCGAGAGGCCCGATGTCACAACGCCGCCGGGGCTGTTGATATACATCGAGATTTCCTTGCTCGGGTTTTCCGCCTCAAGGTGCAGAAGCTGCGCCACGATGAGCGAGGACATGCCGTCGTGCACAGGGCCCGACAGGAAGATGATCCGCTCCTTCAGAAGGCGCGAGAAGATGTCATAGGCCCGTTCGCCGCGGCTCGTTTGCTCAACGACCATGGGCACGAGGGTGTTCATGTAGAATTCGTGGGGATCTCTCATTCTCTTCGCCTGCCTGCTGCTTGTCGCGATGATGCGCGATGGGTCACTACCAGAGTCTTAGTGTCGCGCTCTGGGGGCTGCAAGGGGGGCAGGCATTTGTGCGGGGGTGAGGGATTTAGGACCACCACAAAAACGGTCGGCTGACGCTTTTACTTTTGCGGTATTTCAATCGTTCCGCCCGGCGGCAACGCCGGGCAGCGCCGACCCGCCCCCGTCAAACCGCAGGTTTGCCTCCGGCAAAACGGGGCGGCGCTTTGCGCCACCCCGCGGGTCTTTGCTGCCCTTAGTTCTATTGAGACACCGCCAGCCCATCTGCATCGAAGAAATGCAACCGCTCAGGATCAAACGTCAGCCCCACCGGCTCCCCCGGTGCAAGTACGCTGTCGCCCGTCACCCGCACCGTGATCTGGCCCAGCGGGCCTGCGTCGATGATCACGAAGGTATCCGCACCGAGATATTCCAGCACGTCCACCACGCCATCGCAGGCCCCGGTGCCGGATGCGCCAAGCGTGATGTGCTCCGGCCGCACGCCAACCGATACAGCCACGCCGCCGCCGGGGAACGCCCCTCCGCGCCCGCCTTCCAGCTGGAAGGCATCGCCCGACGTGGTGCAGGGCATCACGTTCATCTTGGGCGAGCCGATGAACTGCGCAACGAAGAGGTTCGCCGGGTTTTCATACAGCTCTCGCGGGCTGCCCACCTGCGCGATCTTGCCGCCGTCCAGCACCACGATGCGGTCGGCCAAAGTCATCGCCTCCACCTGATCGTGGGTCACGTAGATCATCGTGGATTTCAGCGACTGGTGCAGCTTGGCGATCTCGTAGCGCATCTCCACCCGCAAGGCTGCATCGAGGTTGGACAGCGGCTCATCGAACAGGAAGGCCGTGGGATCGCGCACGATGGAGCGCCCAATGGCCACCCGCTGCCGCTGCCCACCCGAAAGCGCCTTGGGGCGGCGCTCAAGGAAGGGCTCAAGCTTCAGGATCCGCGCCGCATGGCCGACCTTCTCCTCGATCTCGGACTTGGGCGCGCCAGCGGTTTTCAGCGAAAACCCCATGTTCTCGCCCACCGTCATATGCGGATAAAGCGCGTAGGACTGGAACACCATCGACAGCCCGCGCTTGCTGGGCGAATGCGAGGTCACATCCGTGCCGTCGATCAGGATGCCGCCCCGGCTGGTTTCCTCCAGCCCGCCGATCATCCGCAGAAGCGTGGATTTTCCGCAGCCCGAGGGGCCGACGAAGATAATGAACTCCCCGTCGTCGATCTGCAGATCGACCCCTTTGATGACCTGCAATTCGCCGAACCATTTCTCGACGGCCTTAAGCTCGATCGCGCCCATCACGCCCTCCCTTCGGCTGTGGGCGAGGCCCATGTCAGCCAGATTGCTGCTGTCCAGGTGAAAAGCCCGCCGCCTGCCGGGGCGCCTGTCACCGGGTTGAAATATTCGTAGAAGCCGTTCTGCGCGATGCACTCCGCCGTGCGGGCGCGCAGATCCTTTGCGATTTCCCTGTGGCCCGCTTCCGCCAGCCCGCGCGCCGTGAGAGCGTTGAACATCCCCCACATCGGCCCGCGCCAGTAGCGCGGCGCGTCAAAGCGCGGATCGGCCGGATCAAGGCTCGGCACCGGGTAGCGCACGGCCTGCATGATCCGCTCCAGAGAGGGCAGCATCGCATCGCCGCCAATGCCAGCGTACCAGCACAGGAAGGCCCCGGAACTGAGCGCGCCGCAGAACTCACCTGTGCGGATGTCGACCGAGTCATAATAGCCGCCTAGCGGGTTCCAGTGGTTGGCCGCGCCCGCCTCCAGCACGGCGATCCAATCTTCAATCTCAGAGGTGTCCTCGCCTAGCGCCGCGCCCAGAGCCGCCAGATCGCGGCAGGCGCGCAGGAAGATGAAGCTCATCCCCGGATCGGCCACGCGGAAGGGTGAGCTTTCGCGGATAACCGCCTCATCCCAATGACAATTCCGCCCGAAATAGACCATCGCCAGGTAGCGATCGTATTGCTCCTTGGTGGGGCGCATGGAGCCATCCACGTGCGATGTGTCGCGGCGGGTGTACTCGCCCACGCCGGAGCCATCCACATTGGCCATGGCCGCGTCCCAATCGGCGGCATTGTCGCGCCCGCTTTCCCACGGATGGGTGACAACGATCATGCCCCGCTCGCAGCGGTGGGCCATGAACCAGCGATGCCAGTCCAGAAGCTTCGGATAGACAGCGCGCAGATGTGCCTCGCCTTCCGCCGTGTCGGCCTCATAGATCCAGCGGATCAGCGTCGCGGCCACCGGCGGCTGGCTGATGCCCGAAGTGGCCGGGCTGCGCTCGCGCCCCCAGACCTCCGGCCCCGGGAAATACTCCGGCACCTCGCGGTGGAAGATGATGTGGGGCACCATGCCGTTTTCCCACTGGCTGGCCAGAAGCGTATCCACCTCGGCCCAGGCGCGGGCGCGGTCAAAGGTGGCAAAGCCCCACGCGGCGAACATGCTGTCCCAGTTCCACTGGTAGGGGTAAAGCCCACTCGTGGGCACGGTATAGCCGCCGCGATCGTTTCCCGTCATGATGTCGCGGGCCTGCTGATCCAGTTGCACCGTCATCTCGTCCTGTCTTTCCGGCCAGTTCCCCAGCCCGTTTCTGAAATTGTCTGTCATGGCTCAGCCCTTCACCGATCCGGCCGTGAGGCCCTTTGTCATGAAGCGCTCAAGCCCGAGGAAGAGCACCATGATCGGCACCGTGGCGATCACCGCCCCCGCCATCAGATGCTGGCGCGGGATCTCCGAGGAGTTCAGCATCGCCACACCACGCGTGAGAGTGAATTTCGAAGGATCATCCAGCAGCATGAAGGCCAGCAGGAACTCGTTCCACGCGATCATGAAGACATAGAGCGAGACAGAGGCCAGCGCGGGCAGCGAAAGCGGCAGGGTGATTTTCCAGATCACCGCAAGGCGCGAAAGCCCGTCCATCAGCCCGGCCTCCTCCACCTCCGCAGGGAGGCCACGGAAGTAGCCCTGCAGCATGTAGAGCGCCACGGGGATGGTGGTGACGGGGTAGATCAGGATGATCCCGAAGATGGAATTGCGCAGGCCAACCATGGAGAAGACGATGTAGATCGGCAGCGCCAGAACGATCATCGGCACCATGTAGATCAGCAGGATCGAGCGCGAAAACGCCGCCTGACCGCGAAAGCGCAGCCGCGCCACCGCATAGGCGCCGGGCACCGAGAAAGCGAGCGTGATCGCCACCGTGGCTACCGATACCAGCAACGATGTCATCAGGTAGCCGCCGAAGCCGAAATCGGCGAAAAGCTCCGAATAGCTGCGGAACAGATCCCAGCCCTTGGACAGATCCAGCGAGAAATCGAGCGGGTTCTGCAAGAGCGCCTGCTGGCTTTTCAGGCTCGTCATCACCATCACGTAGAAGGGGATCACGACGATGGCGGTGAAGAAGATGTAGCCGATGCCGGTGAAGAAACGGATCACGGCTTCCTCGAACTCGTGGCGCGTCAACTCCCCCCAGGTGCACTCCTCAAGGAACACCGCCAAGGGCAGCGCCGTGAAAAAACCGGTGCAGGCCCCAGCCAGAAGCGTCATGCCAAGCGAAACGCCCTCCCCCGTCAGCACCGCGCCAAAGCCAGCGGCGCCCAGCAGGGCAAAGGCGAGGCTCACTGCGCCCACGCCGGCCCAGCGGCCCGGTAGTTTCAGCGCGGCCACGCCGGCCAGCGCGCCAAGGATGAGCGAGAGCCAAAGCGAAGGCTTGAAGGCCTCCCCGGTGGCGAAAGCGAAACTCACCGAAACCGTCACGGCGATGGTGAAAGCCCAGATCGCACCCAGCAGCGGCGCGGTCACGTAGCCATATCTCAAGGCTCCCATCACAGGCCCTCCTCACGGCTGATGAATTTGAAGAAGAAGACGGAGAACAGCAGCAGGCAGAGGAAAACGACCACTGCAACCGCCGCGCCCGCCCCGATGTTGGAGAGCGCGAAGGCCTGCTCGTAGACATTCACGGTCAGCGTGCGCGTGCCCGCGTTGCCGCCTGTCAGCAGGAAGATGTCGTCGAACTTGTTGAAGGTCCAGATGAAGCGCAGCAGGAAAAGCACCGAGAGAATGCCCAGAAGCTGCGGCAGGCTCAGGAACCAGAACTTCTGGAACGGGCTCGCGCCGTCCATATCCGCTGCCTCGTACATATCGGTGTCGATGCTCTGCATTCGGGCGAGGATGAAGAGGAACGAGAGCGGGAAATAGCGCCAGATTTCAAAGACGGTGACCATGATCAGCGCCAGCGGGCGTTCGCCGAAGAAGTTGATCGGCTCGCTCGCCACACCCATCTGCAGCAAAAGCGCATTGGCGGAGCCCGAGAAGGGATCAAAGAGCGTGACCCAAGTGAAGGCCACGGCGATCACCGGGGCGACATAAGGAAAGAGGTAAAGCCCCCGCAACACGCCCTGCCCCTTGAAGCTCTTGTTCAGAAGCATCGCGGCGAAAAGCCCAAAGACAAGCGCGCCGATGGTGCCGAAAACGGTGTAGAACATCGTCGTCCAGAGCACTGTCCAGAACTCGCCGCCGTCGAAGACACGCCGGAAGTTGTCCAGCGTGAACTCGCTGTTGGTGAGGATGTTTTCCGAAGAATAGGTCAGGCGCGGCTCGGAGTCGTCCAGATCCGGATCGGCGTCGATAAAGCCTTGCGAAACCTGCGCTGGCATGCGCATGCGCTCCCGGTAACCGGCCTCCAGATCACCGAAATCACAGAAAATCGCAGCGCCATCGAGCGTGCAGCGCGGGTCCAACTCCAGCAGGGTCAGCCCCTCGGGGAGCACATCGGCAAGGGTCACGCCGAGGATGGGCTTGTCCTGACTCGAATTGCGGATGCGGATCTCGTATTCGGCCTCATCCGCGGGCGATTTTGGATTGCCGCGCAGGCTTTCACGCACAATCGGCGCAGGGGCGCGCAGGTCGGCCAGTTGCACCGGCTTCACGCTAATCCAGAAGATCGACAAGAGCGGCAGGATGACCACGAGCGCAACGCTGATGATCGTCGGCATCAGGAGGCCCCAGGCCAGGCGCGCCTCGCGCCGGCCCAGCGGGCCTGTGCCCTTCGGGGGGGACAGGGATGTCATGGCGGGTTTCCGTGGGTTGCGGCAGCGGCGGCGGGCCGGGCTTGGCCCGCCGCTCTTTGCGTGAACAGGGCGCTGGTACGCCCTGAAAAGCTTACTCGACCTTGCCGAGCTCGTCGTTCATCGCGGCCACGGCAGCGGGGCCGTCAAGCTCGCCGTCGATGTATTGGCGCACGATGCGGTTGATGGCCTGGCCGTTGATCATCTTGGAGGCCAGCGACAGCTGCCCCTCGGCCACGCCCCAGCGCTGTGCGACGTCAAGGCCGCCGACGATCTCGTCGATCATCTCCTGCGCGTAAAGCTCGCCCAGCGGGGCCTTGCGATCCACGCCGACGGGCAGTTTGGACCAGGCTTCCACGAAGGCCGTCGGGTTATCCGCCGTGCCCTTGCGCACCGGGAACTTGCCTTCCGGCGCGATGGAGAGCGTCTGGGTGTAGCCGTCATCCATGGAAAACTTGATGAACTCCATCGCCGCGTCGGTGTCCGCATCGGACGTGATGCCGAAGTAGCGGATATCGCCCCAGGCTGCGCCATCCGGGTTGGAGGGGCCTGAGAAGTTCGTCACGATGCCCGTGGCGGCGGCCAGATCGCGGGTGGTCGGATCGTCGTTGATCGTGGGCGGCGCGCTGTCGCGCAGGCCTGCCAGCTCATCGAGGATGAAGGGCGACCATATGATCATCGCGGCCTGACCGGCGAAATAGAGCTCGCGCGATTGCTTCCAGTACAGCTCACCCGGCGGGGAGGCCTCAGCGATCGCCTTGTAGAAATCCAGAACCTCGATCGTCGGCCCCTCTTCCAGCGCCTTGAAGCCATCGGCCCCGACCGGAGATACGCCATTGGCGAGGAACACATGCTCCAGCACCTGGCTCATGAAGTTCTCATCCACCTTGGTGGCGGCCACGAAACCGTACATTTCCGGCGGGTTGTGCAGCGCTTCAATGGCGGCGAGCACATTGGCGTAGGAGTTCGGCGCTTCAAGGCCAGCGGCGTCGAAGAGATCCTTGCGGTAGACGACCATCTGCGTCCAGCCGTCCACCGGCACAGCCGCCGTGCCGCCGTCAAAGGCGGCCATGGCCAGCGCGCCGGAGGCGAAGGTGCCCTCGCCCAGCTCGGCGATTACATCGGTGGCGGCCTCAGTATCGAGGATCCCGGCCTCAGCCCAGGGCAGAGCGTATTGCAGCGTGTGGTAGATCACGTCCGGCAGATCACCGGCGGCGAAAGCGGCCGTGGCGCGGGTGCCCAGATCGCTTTCCGAAACCGGGATCACCTCCACTTCGGTGCCGGTGCTTTCCTTGAAGGCCGCCGCCATTTCCTCCTGTTTGGCGAGGCGTTCGGGCTGCTCTTCGGTTGTCCAGAAGCGGATGGTGTCGGCCTGAACGGCCATGGCGCTGAAGGCAAGGCCCACGGCAGCGCCCGCCAGCAGGCGGCCCGTGGATGTTTTGGCAAAAATCGTCATTGTTTTCCTCCCAGTCTCTTTTTGCTCAAGTCGTTCGTCAGGTGGTGAAATCGGGGCGCGGGGGCGGCCCGTCGGAGCCGCGCACCACAAGCTGCGCGGTGTCGAACTCACGCAGGGTATCGGGGTGGCCGCCGCGAATGCGGGTTATCAGCAGGCGCGCAAGGCGTTCGCCCGCGCGGCGGCTGTCCACGGCAAAAGTGGTGAGCGGCGGCGTGGCATAAGCCCCTTCCGGCACCCCGTCGTAAGCAATAACCGACACATCGCGGCCCGGCTCCTGCCCGGCGGCGCGGATCGCCTGATAGAGCCCCAGTGCCGCCATATCGACAGCGCACACAATCGCCGTGGGCGGCTCGGCTTGCCCCAGCAGGCGCTCGCCCGCCGCATGGCCCTGCGCCACGGTCACGGCATCTTCCTGAATGTATTCAGGGCGATAAATCAGGCCGGCTTTCGCAAGCCCGGCCTTGAAGCCCTCAAGCCGCAGGGCGCTATAGGTATATTCCAGTCCGCCGTTGATGAAGCCGATCCGGCGGTGCCCGAAGGCCGCCAGCCGCAGCACAGCTTCCTCCATCGCCTGCTCGCCGCGGATGTCGTAAAATGGGCAGCCCGTCAGATCATTGGTGCGGCCATAGAGCACGAACGGCACCTCAAGGCGGCGCAGAAGCTCCACCCGGTAATCCCGGCGCAACGCGCGCGGCAGGATGAACCCATCAGCCTTGCGCTCCTCCACGAGGCGGGTGAGCGTGTCGCGCATGTCGGTGTCGGAAGCCGCGGTGGAGACGGTGAGCGTCCAGTGCTCATCGCTCGCGCCCTTGGTGACGCCCGACAGGAAATCGGCCAGAAACGGGCGCTGCGCATCATGGGCGTTGATCTGCAGCACCAGCCCGATCGAGCGCACCCGCCCGGTGCGGATCGCCTGCGCATGGCTTAAGGGGCGATAGCCCAGCTCCTGCGCCTTGCGCTGCACCCTGAGCCGCGTGCTGTCGGCGATGTCGGAATAGCCGTTGAGCGCGCGGGAGACAGTGCCCTTCGTCACGCCCAGCGCATCGGCGACATCGGCGATGGTGATGCGGCTCTGTTTCACGCCGACCCCTTCCTGTTGCATCTTGGTTTCGCTTTTGGCAGCGGTTTCGCTGTCCAATGGTTTTGTTTCGAAACCGGTTTCGGCAAGGGATTTTTTCACTCTCTGCTCAAAAACCGTTCAATCCACTGCTGATTTTCAGGCAAATCCGCGCTGGCCTTGAACCGGGGCCGGCTCAAGGAAACAAGGCCGAAACCCGGCCCCAAACTTCCCTTGGGGAAGCACGAAAAAAAGGTGGTAACTTCGCGCCGGATCGCCATGCTGGTGGGGGGCAAGCCCCGGCAATTGCGAAATAATATTTCCCGATGAGGTATCAAATGCTGCACAAAATGACCCTCCCCCTCGCCGCCCTCGCGGCTCTGGCCGCCTGCAACGACTCGACGCGCGACGTGGATCAGGTCGATCTGGCGAACCCCGCCGCCGTGTTCTGCGTGGAGAGCAACGGCGTCTACGAGATTCGCGAAGATCCGGAGGGCAACCAATACGGCGTGTGCATCACCGAGGAGGGTGAGTTTGACGCCTGGGAGCTCTACCGCAAATCCCAGGGCGAAAGCGCCTGACCCAAGCCAGATCAAGAAAAAAGGGGCCTCAAAGCGGCCCCTTTTCATTGCCTGTGCCAACCTGGCCTTAAGTGAACTTCCGGAAGAATTTCGTCCGGTCGAACATGTCTTCCAGCGCTTCCATGCGCTTGCGGGTTTCGGGCCAGGTGCGCTCTTGCACCTCGGCGATTACGGTTTCCAGCAGAAGCATTAGCGTCACACCCGAATCCCAGGCCGAAGGCACCTCGATCCGGCAGGAGAAGACGTGATCGGCATATTGCGAGACGGGCGAGCGCCATTGATCGGTGAACAGGATGATTTTCGCCCCCCGCGCCGCCGCCATTTCGGCAAGCTTGAGCGTGCTGTTCTCGTAGCGGCGCACATCGAGGATCACCACGACGTCGCCCTCCTCCACCTCCAGCAGGTAATGCGGCCAGGCGTTTGAGATCGACTGGATCAGCGTCACTCGCGGGCGCAACACCTGCGTGTGCAGGAAGAAGTAATCCGCCAAGGCCCGCGTGATGCGCCCACCCACCACGTAAACACCGCGCCCGGTGTCGGCGAGCAGCGCGCAGGCCGAATCAAAGCTCTCCGGGTCGATCTGCGCCAGCGTCTGGCGGATGTTGCCGCTCACTGCCTCTGTGAAACGGTTCAGGATATGGGCATCGGGCGCGCGCCCGGCCCATGTATCGTGCTTGGCGATCGGATCCGAGATCTTGGCCTCAAGCTCGCGCCGCAACTCGGCCTGAAACTCAGGAAACCCCTTGTAGCCCAGCTTCTGCACCATCCGCGCCACCGTGGGCGTGGAGACCCCTGCCGCCTGCGCCACCGTGGTGATCGTGCCCAGCCCCGAGACCGGGTAGTTCTCAAGGATCGACGCCGCCAGCTGGCGCTCGGCGCGGGTTAGGGCGTCATAGGCCTGTTGCAGACGTTCGGCGATGGTGTCGGAGGGATCTGGCATCGGGCTTCCCTAGGTGCAACCGGCCCCGGTGACCGGTTTTTGAGCGTTTTCATTCATAACGGATCTTTCTGAAAAAATCTTTCCAGAAAATTTGTTGACAGGAAAGAGCCTTGTGAAGAATTCTCTTCAAAAGGAATGCTCAAGGGGGTGGAGTCGGTTGTCGACACCTGTCACACAGCTGGAAGAGATCGCGCAGGGCAATGCGCCGGCGGCGCTTGTGAATCCGACAGGCGCGGGCCCGTTCCTGTTGGTCTGCGAACATGCGTCCTGCCGGATCCCCGCCGAGTTCGACGGGCTGGGGCTGGAAGACGAGGCCCGCGAAAGCCATATCGCCTGGGATCCCGGCGCCCTGCCCGTGGCCGCCCGCATGGCGCGCAATCTGGATGCGCCGCTGGTGATCAGCACGGTGTCGCGGCTGGTGTACGATTGCAACCGCCCCCCCAATGCCCATGACGCCATGCCCGCGCGCAGCGAGCGTTTCACCGTGCCCGGAAACGGCGCGGTGACCCGCGAAGAACGCGCCCGGCGCACGCGCACCTATTACGAGCCCTTCCGCGACCTTCTGGAGGAAACCCTGCGCAGCTTCCGCCAGCCGCCGCTGCTCGTCACCGTGCATTCCTTCACACCTACCTACAATGGCACCCCCCGCGCGGTGGAGCTCGGCATCCTGCATGATGAGGACAGCCGCCTTGCCGACCAGATGCTCACCCTCGCGCCCGGCTTCACACCGATGAACACCCAGCGCAACGCGCCCTACGGCCCGGCGGATGGCGTGACCCATACGCTGAAGCAACATGGCATCCTGAACGGCCTGCTGAATGTAATGCTGGAAATCCGCAATGATCTGATCGCCACGCCGGAAAGCCAGGCCGACGTGGCCGACGCCCTGAGCCGCCTGCTGAGCGCAAGCCTCACCGAAATGCGCATCGACGCGAACAGACCGGAGGCCCTATGAAGCGCTTCGCCCGCGGATATGTCCGCACCGTCGATGCCGTGAATTACCGGATCGGCCGCGTGATGATGTACGGCATCTTCGTGATGATCGGAATCCTGCTGTGGTCCTCGATCTCGAAAACCTTCTTCCTGCCCTCGCTCTGGACGCTGGAAATGGCGCAGTTTGCCATGGTCACCTATTACATCATGGGCGGCCCCTACTCGATCCAGCTCGGCAGCAACGTGCGGATGGATCTGTTCTACGGCAACTGGAACGATCGCCGCAAAGCGCAGGTGGATGCGCTCACCGTGTTCTGCCTGATCTTCTACCTCGGCGTGCTGCTCTACGGTGCGATCGATAGCACCAGCTACTCCCTTCAATACAACGAGCGCAGCCCCACGGCCTGGCGCCCCTATCTCTGGCCCGTCAAAATCATCATGTGTCTCGGCATCTTCCTCATGCTCCTGCAAGCCATCTCCGAACTCATCAAGGATGTGGCGCGCATCCGCGGGGAGGAGATCTGATGAGCTACGAGATGATCGCCATCCTGATGTTCTCCACCATGATGCTGATGCTCTTCACGGGCCAACGGGTGTTTGGCGCCATCGGCTTCGTGGCCTCCATGGCGGCCGTGATGCTCTGGGGGACGGGCGGCTCCGACATCCCCTTCTCCTCCGCCATGAAGCTGATGAAATGGTATCCGCTGCTCACCCTGCCGATGTTCATTTTCATGGGCTACGTGCTGTCGGAATCCAAGATCGCCGATGATCTCTACAAGATGTTCCACGTCTGGATGGGCCCCGTGAACGGCGGGCTGGCCATCGGGACGATCGGGCTGATGGTGCTGATCTCGGCCATGAACGGCCTGTCCGTGGCCGGTATGGCCATCGGTGCGACGATTGCTCTGCCCGAGTTGTTGCGCCGTGGCTATGACAAGCGGATGGTCACGGGGGTGGTGCAGGCAGGCTCAAGCCTGGGCATTCTTGTGCCACCTTCCGTCGTCCTCGTGCTTTACGCGATGATCGCGCGCCAGCCCGTGGGCCAGCTGTGGCTCGCCGGGATCGTGCCGGGGCTGATGATGGCGGCGATGTTCATCCTCTATATCTACATCCGCTGCCGCATCCAGCCCGAGCTGGGCCCCGCCCTGAAGGAAGAGGCCCGCGCGGTGCCGATGGCCGAGAAGCTGCGCCTGCTGCGCGCTGGCCTGCTGCCGCTTGGGATCTTCGCCGCGATGATGGTGCCCTTCGTGAACGGCTGGACCTCGCTCGTGGAAAGCTCCGCCATCGGCGCGCTCACCGCCTTCGCGGCGGCCGTGCTGAAGGGGCGCATGACGAAAGAAGTGTTTGAAACCTCCGTGCGCCAGACGCTCGCCATCTCCTGCATGTTCATGTGGATCATCCTCGCCGCCCTGGGCTTCGGCGCGGTGTTTGACGGCCTCGGCGCGGTGCGCGCGATCGACAACCTCTTCACCGAGCAGCTCGGCCTTGATCCCTGGATGATCCTCGTGCTGATGCAGCTGAGCTTCCTCGTCATGGGCACCTTCCTTGACGACACCGCCATGCTTGTGATCGTCGCCCCGCTCTACGTGCCGCTCGTGAAAGCGCTCGGCTTCGATCTGATCTGGTATGGTGTGCTTTATACGATCACCACGCAGATCGCCTATATGACGCCGCCCTTCGGCTACAACCTGTTCCTGATGCGCGCCATGGCCCCGCCCGAGATCGGCCTACGCGACATCTACGCCTCCATCCTGCCTTTCGTCTGCGTGATGGTTCTGGCGCTGGTGCTTGTCATGTGCTTCCCGCAGATCGCCATGTGGCTGCCCAATTACGTTTACGGAAAGTAACCAATCACAAGAGCCCGGCAGCGGGCCGCCCCTCAAAAAACCGCCAACCAGGAGAGAGACAAATGACAACAAGACGCAAGCTACTTCAGGGTGCAGCCCTCGCCCCCGCCGCAGCACTGGCCACCCCGGCCCTCGCGCAAGGCAAGATCACATGGCGCATGCAGACCTACGCCGGCCCCGCGCTGGCCGCCCATGTGATCGATCCGGCGATCCAGATGTTCAACAAGATCGCTGGCGACCGGATGGAGATCGAGCTCTTCTACGCCGACCAGCTGGTGCCCACGGGCGAGCTGTTCCGCGCCATGCAGAAGGGCACCATCGACGCCGTGCAGTCCGATGATGACTCGATGGCCTCGCCCACCGAAGTCACCGTCTTCGGCGGCTACTTCCCCTTCGCCTCCCGATACAGCCTCGATGTGCCGGTGCTGTTCAACCAATACGGCCTGAACGAGATCTGGGACGCGGAGTATTCCAAAGTTGGCGTGAAACACATCTCCGCAGGCGCCTGGGATCCCTGCCACTTCGCCACCAAGGATCCGATCAACTCGCTGGAGGATCTGAAAGGCAAACGCGTCTTCACGTTCCCCACCGCCGGCCGCTTCCTGGCCCAATTCGGCGTGGTGCCGGTGACCCTGCCGTGGGAAGACATCGAGGTTGCCGTGCAAACCGGCGAACTGGACGGCATCGCCTGGTCCGGCATCACCGAGGATTACACCGTCGGCTGGGCCGACGTGACGAACTACTTCCTCACCAACAACATCTCCGGCGCCTGGGCGGGCAGCTTCTTTGCCAACATGGACCGCTGGAACGAACTGCCGGAAGATCTGCAAACGCTGTTCCGCGTCTGCTGCGATCAATCCCACTACTACCGCCAGTGGTGGTACTGGGGCGGCGAAGCCTCCCTGCGCGTCAACGGCGACAAGATGCAGCTCACCACCATCCCCGATGAAGAATGGGCCACCGTCGAAGACGCGGCCGTCAAGTTCTGGGATGAAATCGCCGCGGAAAGCGAAACCAAGGCCAAGGTCGTGGAGATCTTCAAGAAGTACAACGCCGACATGCAGAAAGCAGGTCGCCCCTACCGCTACGGCTGATAAAGCCCTACACGCAGGTGCTGCGCCCCGTAAGGGCGCGGCACCGAGATATCGAGTGGCCGGCCCTTGGGGCCGGCCTCCGCTGGATCAGGAAAGAGACACAGAATGCCCGGCCCCCTCTCATTTGACGCCCTCAAAGCCGCCGTCGCCGACGGCAGCATCGACACCGTTCTCGTCTGCCTTGTGGACATGCAGGGCCGGCTCATGGGCAAACGCTTCCATGCCGCGCATTTCGTGACCAGCGCCTGGGAAGAGACCCATTGCTGCAACTACCTGCTGGCCACCGACCTCGAAATGGCCACGCCCGACGGCTACCGCGCCACCAGCTGGCAGGCGGGCTACGGCGATTACGTGATGAAGCCCGATCTCACCACCCTCCGCCCGGTGCCCTGGCTTGAGGGCACCGCCATGGTGCTCTGCGACGTGCTGGATCACCACACCCACGAAGAGGTGCCCCATTCGCCGCGCGCGATCCTGAAGAAACAGATCAAACGCGCACAGGCCATGGGCTTTTCGCCCATGATGGCCACCGAGCTTGAATTCTTCCTCTTTGAAAAGCCGCTCGATCAGCTGCGCAAGGAAGGCTACCGCGATCTGACCCCGATCTCGGGCTACAACGAGGATTACCACATCCTGCAAACCACCAAGGAAGAGGCCGTGATGCGCCCGCTGCGCAACCACCTCTATGCGGCCGGCATCCCGATCGAGAACTCCAAGGGCGAGGCCGAGGCCGGGCAGGAAGAGCTCAACATCCGCTACGCCGAGGCCATGGACTGCGCCGATTTCCACACCATCGCCAAACATGCCACCAAGGAAATCGCCTGGCAGCAGGGCCACGCGGCGACCTTTCTGCCCAAGTGGCATCATGATCGCGTCGGCTCCTCCTCCCACGTACACCAGTCGCTCTGGGCCGATGGCAAGAACGTCTTCCATGATCCCGAAGATGCGCTCGGCATGAGCGAGATCATGCAGCACTACATGGCCGGGCTGATCAAATACGCCCCCGATTACACCGTCTTCCTCGCCCCCTATATCAACAGCTACAAACGCTTCATGAAGGGCACCTTTGCCCCCACCAAAACCGCCTGGAGCGTGGACAACCGCACCGCGGGCTTCCGGCTCTGCGGCGAAGGCACCAAGGCCGTGCGCGTGGAATGCCGCATCGGCGGCAGCGATCTGAACCCCTATCTCGCGCTTGCCGCCCAACTCGCCGCCGGCCTCAAAGGCATCGAAGACAAGCTCGCCCTCCAAGCCCCCGTCTCCGGCGACCTTTACGAGCAGGACGCAGGTGGCGAGATCCCCGCGACCTTACGTGCCGCCACCGAAACACTGCGCAACTCCGCCTTCCTGAAAGAGGCCTTCGGCGAAGGTGTCGTCGCCCATTACACCCGCTGCGCCGAATGGGAGCAGGAAGAATTTGACCGCATCGTCACCGATTACGAGATCGCCCGCGGCTTTGAGAAAGCCTGACACATGGCCACCGCGTCCGACATAGATGCCTTGTTCAAGCTGTATCTCGATGCTTACGCGCAAAAGGATACAGCGGCAGTGGCAGAGCTTTTTGAAGAGGATGGGGCTCTGTTTTCCCCCTTTGGCCCACCGGCCTTTGGGCGTGCGGCCATAGCCGCAACTCATGCGGACTGGTTCAACGAAGACGAAACAGAGAAAGCAATGAAAGTCGTAGAGGCGCGGGAAGATACAACCGGCGGCCACGCACTCGTCGGCTTTGCGTCCTCCTTTAAGAGCGAGAACGAACCGCCGCAACGCCACTACGGCATGAGCCTCAACACGCTTACAAGAGCCGCAAATGGCACGTGGCGCATCCGCCATTGCTGCCTCAGCATGTTCGACACACCACCAGACGGATTCCCGACATGACAACAGTAACCTGCATCTCCCCCATCGACGGCTCCGTCTTTGCCGAACGTGCCACCGCCTCCGCCCGTGACGCCAGCGCGCTCTGTGATCGGCTCACCGAGGGCCAGAAAGCCTGGGCCGCCCGCCCCCTGCAGGAGCGCATCGACCTCGTGCTGAAAGGCGTCACCAATGTCGGCGCGATGAATGACGAAATCGTGCCCGAGCTTGCCTGGCAAATGGGCCGCCCGGTGCGCTACGGCGGCGAGTTCGGCGGCTTCAACGAACGCGCCACCTATATGGCAGAGATCGCCGCCGAGGCACTCGCCCCCCTTGAAATCGCCGATGACGCAGGCTTCAAACGCCTGATCAAACGCGTGCCCCACGGCGTCGTGCTGGTGGTGGCCCCGTGGAACTACCCCTATATGACGGCAATCAACACCGTCGCCCCGGCGCTGATCGCGGGCAATGCGGTGCTGCTGAAACACGCGAGCCAAACCCTGCTCGTGGGCGAGCGCATGGCGCGCGCCTTCCATGAAGCGGGCGTGCCGGAGGATGTCTTCGCCAATGTCTTCCTCGATCACCAGACAACGAGCGACCTGATCGCACAAAACCGCTTCGGCTTCGTGAATTTCACCGGCTCCGTCGGCGGTGGCCGCGCCATCGAACGCGCGGCAGCTGGCACCTTCACCGGCGTCGGGCTGGAACTGGGCGGCAAGGATCCGGGCTACGTGCGCGCCGACGCCAATCTTGATGCCGCCGTCGACACGCTGCTGGATGGCGCGATGTTCAACTCCGGCCAATGCTGCTGCGGCATCGAGCGCATTTACGTGCACGAAAGCCTCTACGAGGATTTCGTCGCAAAGGCGGTGAAACTCGTCTCCGGCTACAAGCTCGGCAACCCGCTCGATCCCGAAACCACGCTCGGCCCGATGGCCCACGCCCGTTTCGCCGCCGAAGTGCGCGCCCAGACGGAAGAGGCCGTGGCCGCAGGCGCCAAAGCGCTGATCTCGCCGCTGGACTTCCCCGAAGATGACGGCGCCGCCTACCTGATGCCCCAGATCCTCGTTGATGTGACCCACGAGATGCGGGTGATGCGCGATGAAAGCTTCGGCCCCGTCGTCGGCATCATGCCGGTGAAGGACGACGCCGAAGCCATCGCCCTGATGAACGACAGCCAGTTCGGCCTCACCGCCAGCATTTGGACAGCCGATCTTGCAGCCGCCGAAGCCATCGGCGATGCGCTGGACACCGGCACCGTGTTCCTGAACCGCTGCGATTACCTCGATCCGGCGCTCTGCTGGACGGGCTGCAAGGACACCGGGCGCGGCGGCGGTCTCTCCGTCATCGGCTACCACAACCTGACACGTCCCAAATCCTACCACCTCAAAAAGGGCTGAGCACATGAGCCTCACCGCCAACTGGTCCTACCCGACCACCATTCGCTTCGGCGCGGGCCGCATCAAAGAAATCGCGCAGGCCTGCGCGGCCGCGGGCATCACACGCCCCCTGCTCGTCACCGACCGCGGCCTCGCGCCGATGGAGATCACCACCCGCACGCTGGATCTGCTGGAGGCCGCCGGTCTGGGCCGCGCGCTCTTTGCGGACGTGGACCCGAACCCCAACGAGCTGAACCTCGCCGCCGGCGTCGCCGCCTATAAGGCGGGCGGCCATGATGGCGTCATCGCCTTTGGCGGCGGCTCGGGGCTCGATTTGGGCAAGATGGTCGCCTTCATGGCCGGCCAGACGCGGCCCGTCTGGGATTTCGAGGACATCGGCGATTGGTGGACCCGCGCCGATGCCGCCGCCATCGCCCCGATCGTTGCCGTGCCCACCACGGCCGGCACCGGAAGCGAAGTGGGCCGCGCTTCGGTGATCACCAACTCGGTCACCCATGTGAAGAAGATCATCTTCCACCCGAAGGTGCTGCCCAGCGTGGTGATCTGCGATCCCGAGCTGACCGTCGGCATGCCGAAATTCATCACCGCCGGCACCGGGCTTGATGCCTTCGCCCATTGCGTGGAAGCCTATTCCTCGCCCTTCTACCACCCGATGAGCCAGGGCATTGCGCTCGAAGGCATGCGGCTGGTGAAGGATTACCTGCCTCGCGCCTATGCCGATGGCAGCGATCTTGAGGCCCGCGCCCAGATGATGAGCGCGGCGATGATGGGGGCGACGGCCTTCCAGAAGGGCCTCGGCGCGATCCACGCGCTCTCCCACCCGATCGGCGCGATCTTCAACACCCACCACGGCACCACCAACGCCGTCTGCATGCCCGCCGTGCTGGACCTGAACGCGCCCGAGATCGCCAAACGCTTTGATGCCGCCGCCGCCTACCTTGGCATCCAAGGCGGTTTTGAGGGCTTCCGCGCCTATGTGCAGGATCTCAACGACAGCCTCGGCATCCCCCGCCACCTCTCAGATCTGGGTGTCACAGAGGACAAGATCGACACCATGGTCCCCATGGCGCTGGAAGATCCCAGCTCGGGCGGCAACCCGGTGAAGATGACGGCAGAAAACACCCGCGCGCTGTTCCACGCCGCGCTCTGAACCACAGAAAAGGGCGCCCGCTGCGCAGGCGCCCTACAACTATCAGGCCTCCGGCGGGGATATTTGCAGTCAGAAGATGGGGCCCACTTTGTTCTATAAATATCTCGGGGGAGGCGCCGCAGGCGGCGGGGGCAGAGCCCCCTCTTAAAACGGCACGTCGTCTCCAGCTTCATCGGCGGCCACGACGAAGCGCGCGACGACTTTCTTCGCCCCTGCCTTCTCGAACTCGATATCGAGTTTGTCGCCCTCGATTCCCATCACGATGCCGTAGCCGAATTTCTGATGAAACACGCGATTGCCCGCGGTGAAGCTCGAGACCGCTTCCAGATCGATCGCCGAGGCGCGGCTTTCGCGTGGCTGGCTCAGGGGGCGCTCACTTTTGCGGGCCTGCATCCGTTTCCAGCCCGGCGAGTTGTAGACATCGGCCTTCGTGGCACGATGTTCCATGCTGCCGGAAAGCCCTGCCCCCATGTTGCCCGTGCTCAACCCGGCCGCGCCGTAGCCGCCGCCGTAAAGGCCCGGCGGGGTCAGGACGTCCACGTGATCTTCGGGCAACTCATCAATGAAACGGCTGGGCATGGAGGATTGCCACTGGCCATAGAGCCGCCGGTTCGCGGCAAAGGAGATGGTGCAAAGTTCCTCGGCGCGGGTGATGCCGACGTAGGCCAGCCGCCGCTCTTCCTCCAGCCCCTTCAGCCCGCTTTCATCCATCGAGCGCTGCGAGGGAAACAGCCCGTCCTCCCAGCCCGGCAGGAAGACGGCGGGAAACTCCAGCCCCTTGGCGCCGTGCAGCGTCATGATGGTGACCTTCTCTTCCGTCTCCTCCTGTTCGTTGTCCATGATCAGGGCGACGTGTTCGAGAAAGCCTTGCAGATTGTCGAAATTCTCCAGCGCCTTGACGAGTTCCTTCAGGTTCTCGAGCCGCCCCGGCGCTTCCGGCGTTTTATCATTTTGCCAATGGGCAGTGTAGCCGCTTTCATCGAGGATCACCTCGGCCAGCTCGATATGGGAAAGCTGCGGCTGCTTGCGCTTGAGCGGGAGAAGCCCGTCATCCAGCACGGCATCTTCGTCCAGAAATTCCACCTGCTCGTTCAGCACGGCCGCGTGCCAGCGCGCACAAGCATCGACGAGCTTGCGCAGCTCCGCCGCGCCTTTGCCGCCAAGGCCCTTCTCTTCCAAGAGGATGCGCGCGCCTTCCAGAAGCGGCACGCCATTGCTGCGCGCGGCCATCTGGATCTTCTGCTGCGCCTTGTCCCCCAACCCGCGCTTGGGCGTGTTGACGATGCGCTCGAAGGCCAGATCATCCTCCGGAGAGACAGCGATGCGGAAATAGGCCATGGCATCGCGGATCTCCATCCGCTCGTAGAAGCGCGGGCCGCCGATCACACGATAGGGCAAGCCGATCGTCAGGAAGCGATCCTCAAAGGCGCGCATCTGGTGGGAGGCGCGCACGAGGATGGCCATATCCTCCAGCGAGCGCGGCGGCAGCCCACGGGTGCCGCGCTGCAGGCTCTCAAGCTCCTCACCGATCCAGCGCGCTTCTTCCTCGCCGTCCCAATGGCCGATGAGCCGGACCTTCTCGCCCTCCTGCGCCTCCGTCCACAACTCCTTGCCCAGCCGGCTTTCGTTGCCGGCGATCACGCCCGAAGCGGCGGCGAGAATATGGGGCGTGGAGCGGTAGTTCTGCTCCAGCCGAACGACTTTCGCGCCGGGGAAATCCTTTTCAAAGCGCAGGATGTTGCCCACTTCCGCGCCGCGCCAGCCGTAGATCGACTGATCGTCATCGCCCACGCAGCAGATGTTCTTGTGCTCGGCGGCCAGCAGGCGCAGCCAGAGGTATTGGGCGACGTTGGTATCCTGATACTCGTCCACGAGGATGTAGCGGAACCAGCGCTGGTATTGCGCCAGCACATCGGGGTGCTTCTGGAAGATCGTCACCATATGCAGCAGAAGATCGCCGAAATCACAGGCGTTCAGCTCGACCAGGCGGCGCTGGTAGGCCTCGTAAAGCTCGCTGCCCCTGTTGTTATAGGCTGAGGCCTCGCCGGAGGGCACCTGCGCAGGTGTCCAGGCCCGGTTCTTCCAGCCGTCAATCAGCCCGGCGAGCATACGGGCGGGCCAGCGTTTGTCGTCGATATCGGCGGCCGAGATGAGCTGCTTGAGCAGGCGCAGCTGATCGTCGGTGTCCAGAATGGTGAAGCTGCTTTTCAGATCCACCAGTTCAGCGTGGCGGCGCAGGAGCTTCACGCAGATCGCGTGGAAGGTGCCCATCCACGGCATGCCTTCCACCGTCTGACCCAGCGTGCGCGCCACGCGGTCCTTCATCTCGCGCGCGGCCTTGTTGGTGAAGGTCACCGCGAGGATCTCGTTGGGGCGCGCGCGGCCGGTGTTGAGCAGATGCGCGATGCGGGTGGTGAGCGCTTTCGTCTTGCCCGTGCCAGCACCGGCCAGCATCAGCACGGGGCCGTCCAGCGCCTCCACCGCCTCGCGCTGCGCGGGGTTGAGATCGTCCAGGTAAGGCGTCGGGCGCGCGGCCATGGCGCGGACGGCCAGCGAGGGCCGGGCGGCGCCTTCGAAGGCGTCGTTTTCATCAAAGCTGCTCATGGCGCGCATCTTAGCCCGCGCGCGGACAAAGGAAAAGCCGTGTTCGCCTTCTGTTCAGGCCGAAAACGGCCTAGGCGAGCCCCCGCATATGATCCACCAGCGCCTCGCCGGTAAGCCCGAAGGCGGCTTCGGCCATCTGGAGCGCGGCGCGGGTTTTGGGCCCCATCAGCCCGTCCACCGGGCCCGGATTGAAGCCCGCCTCTAGCAGTAGCCCTTGAATCTCCGCCGTGCTGGCCTGCCCCGAAAGCGCCTGCAGCGCCTTGGCGGTGAGCAGCTCGCGCTCGTCCAGCCCATGGGTGCCGCCGTTGATGCCGAGCGTCACCATCCGCGTGTCGCCCAGATCGGCCCATTCCATCAGGCTTTTCTGGGAGCGACGACGGCTCGCCATATAGTGCACAGCGATGCGCCAAGCGGTGCCGGGCTCCTCCGCCAGTTCGGGCTGGCCGGTGAGATCCTCGCCAATGGCCGCGCCGAAAATGCGGTAATTGTCCCGCCCGGTGAGTTGCAGGTAGCCGCGCCCGCGAAAGCGCCAGCCGTCGCCGGAGCTTTCCGGCCCGTTGCCCATGCGATTGGCGTAGGCGCGGTTGGCGATGCGCTCGGGCTGGCGGGCGAAATCGCGGCGTATGGCGTCTGTCGGGAAGTGTTTGCGGAAGATCCGGCGCAATCCTTCAGCGGAGTAGTTGAGGTTCTCGCGCCGGAACACGAAGCGCCCGCTTTCGTGGGCGCATTGGCCCAACACGGCGGCGATGCGCGCTTGAGAGTTTGCGCCCAGATCGGACAGCACATCGGCATTGTCCTCCCAGGCCTCGGCGGCAATAGCGGCGAGTTGAGCGCTGCCCGCAAGGCGCGCGATAGCAGTAGAAACGGTCATGACATCCTCACATAAAAAGAAGCAGGTACTGAAAAAACGGTCAGGTATTGGCTGTCTTGAATGGGGCCATACTACCACAAGTTGCGACACTTCTCACGCTGCAGCGCGGCGCAGATGTCGTATCCCGCTAACACCCGCGCCCGTGCGCCCTGCCCTAAGCTGTGCGAAACCAAACAGCCAGACGGAGGAGACAATGGCAAAGGTTCTGATGATCACCGGGGATTTCACCGAGGACTATGAAACGATGGTCCCGTTCCAGACGCTGCTGGCCTGTGGCCATGAGGTGGACGCTGTCTGCCCCGGCAAGGCGGCGGGCCAGAGCGTGCCGACCTCGATCCATGATTTCGAGGGCGACCAGACCTACAGCGAAAAGCGCGGGCATAACTTCAAGCTCAACAAGAGCTATGCCGATGTGAACCCGGCCGACTATGACGCGCTGGTGATCCCGGGCGGGCGCGCGCCGGAATATCTGCGGCTCGATGAGACCGTGCTGGAGAACGTGCGCCACTTCTTTGAAACCCAGAAACCGGTGGCCGCGATCTGCCACGGCGCGCAAATCCTCACCGCCGCGGGTGTGCTCGACGGGCGCACCTGTTCGGCCTACCCGGCCTGCGCGCCGGAGGTGAAATACGCCGGTGGCAACTACGCCGATATCGAGGTGACAGAGGCCGTGACCGATGGCAATCTCGTTACCGCGCCGGCCTGGCCTGCGCATCCGGCCTGGCTGAAGCAGTTCATGGCGCTTCTGTAAGCCGAAAAAGCGGGCGGCTTTCGGGCCGCCCTCTCGCAATGGAGGAAGCCCAAGATGTGTCAGCTTTTCATCGGCGCCGCCCCGGAGCTTTGGGACAGCCGCACCAAATCCCTGCGCATCGATGGCGTGGCCACCTCGATCCGCATGGAGGAGTTCTTCTGGCAGGTGCTGGAAGAAATCGCCCAGCGCGATGCGATGACGGTGAACCAGCTGATCACGCGGCTCTATTTCGAGGCGATCGACGCGGGCCACGACATGGGCAATTTCACCTCTTTCCTGCGGGTCTGCTGCGCACGATTCCTTGCGCTGGCCGCCGATGGCGAAATCCGGCGCAGCGATACCAGCCCGCTTTCCGAGGTGGACGCCCCGCGCCTGCTGCAACGCGAGGCCGAGCGGCGCAACACGCGCCCGCGAGCCACCACAAGGGAAGAGGCCAAGCGCCTGAATTAACGCGGCTTTGGCCCCTTGATTTGCACCTGCCCCTGACGCAAGAGTGCCGCATGGATCTAGACAGCCGCGCCCCCGCCATTTCCGATCTGAAGGCCCGTGCCAAGCGGCGCATTCCCCATTTCGTCTGGGAGTATCTGGACTCCGGCACCGGCACAGAGGCCGCCGTGGCGCGCAATCGCGCCGCCTTTGATAGGGTGCTGTTTGAGCCCTCCATCCTGCATGGCGATTTCACGCCGGATCTCACCTGTTCCCTGATGGGGCAGCGCTACCCGCTCCCTGTCGGCATTTCGCCGGTGGGCTCCTCCGGCGTGATGTGGCCCGATGCGGAGCTGCGCTTGGCCCGCCTCGCCGGGCGCGAGGGCATCCCCTACGGGCTCTCGACCGTGGCGATGCGCACCCCTGAGGAAACCGGGCCGCTGGCCAAGGGGCATGGCTGGTTCCAGCTCTACCCGCCCCGGCAGGAGGACATCCGCAAGGACATGCTGCGCCGCGCGAAGGCGGCGGGCTTCGGCACGCTCGTGCTCACGGTCGATGTGCCCGCCAACAGCCGCCGCGAACGGCAGGTGCGCGGCGGGCTTTCCCAGCCGATCCGGCTGACCCCGCGCATGCTCTGGCAAATGGCGCGCTGCCCGGCGTGGTCCCTCGGGATCGCGAAGCAGGGACGCCCGCGCATGAAGCTGATCGAAAGCTACGACAAGGCCTCGGGCTCGCTCTCCTCCGTGGCCCATGTGGGCACGCTGCTGCGCACCTCGCCGGACTGGAGCTACGTGGACTGGCTGCGCGACCATTGGGAGGGCAAGCTGGTGGTGAAAGGCGTGATGCGTGCCGCCGATGTGCAGCCGCTGATCAAGGCGGGCGTGGATGCGATCTGGGTCTCCAACCACGCGGGCCGCCAGCTCGACGCCGCCCCAGCCGCGCTCTCCGCCTTGCCCGCAATCCGCAAGGCGGCAGGCGATGCGTATCCGCTGATCTATGACAGCGGCATCGAAAGCGGGCTCGACGTGCTGCGCGCGCTGGCGCTGGGGGCGGATTTCGTGATGCTCGGCAAAGCCTTCCACTTCGGCCTCGGGGCCTATGGCGATGCCGGGGCGGCCCATGTTCTGGAGATCCTGCGTAAAGACATGGAAAGCAACATGTGCCAAATCGGGGCGCGCAATTTGAAAGAATTGCAAAGCGCCCTGCTTCGCGGCGCGTGAACGGCTCCCGGATTTCCCGAAACTACCCATTTCTACGGCTATACTGCACTGCAGAAACTGGTTACAAAACCGTCGCAATTTCCTGCTCTCTTGGGGGACAATATGGCAGATTTTCGCAAGATCCTCGTTGCGAACCGTGGTGAAATCGCTATCCGCGTGATGCGGGCGGCCAATGAAATGGGCAAGAAGACGGTTGCCGTCTATGCAGAGGAAGACAAGCTCTCCCTGCACCGCTTCAAGGCCGATGAGGCCTATCGCATCGGCGAAGGCCTCGGCCCCGTTGCCGCCTATCTGAGCATCGATGAGATCATCCGTGTCGCCAAGATGTGCGGGGCGGACGCGATTCACCCGGGCTACGGCCTGCTGTCTGAGAACCCCGATTTCGTGGACGCCTGCGCCGCGAACGGCATCACCTTCATCGGCCCGAAAGCCGAAACCATGCGCGCGCTGGGCGACAAAGCCTCCGCCCGCCGCGTGGCGATCGAGGCCGGCGTGCCGGTGATCCCCGCCACCGAGGTGCTGGGCGATGACATGGCCGCGATCAAGGCCGAAGCAGCCGAAGTCGGCTACCCGCTGATGCTGAAAGCCTCCTGGGGCGGCGGCGGGCGCGGCATGCGCCCGATCTTCTCGGAGAGCGAAGTCGAGGAGAAGGTGCTGGAAGGCCGCCGCGAGGCCGAAGCCGCCTTCGGCAACGGCGAGGGTTATCTGGAGAAGATGATCACCCGCGCGCGTCACGTCGAGGTGCAGATCCTCGGCGACAAGCACGGCGGCATGTATCACCTTTACGAGCGCGATTGTTCCGTGCAGCGGCGCAACCAAAAGGTGGTGGAACGCGCGCCCGCGCCCTACCTGACGGACGCACAGCGTGCCGAGATCTGCGAGCTGGGCTACAAGATCTGCAAGCACGTGAACTACGAATGTGCCGGCACCGTCGAATTCCTGATGGATATGGAAAGCGGCAACTTCTACTTCATCGAAGTGAACCCGCGCGTGCAGGTGGAGCATACCGTGACCGAAGAGGTCACCGGCATCGACATCGTGCAGGCCCAGATCCTGATCGCCGAAGGCAAGACGATCGCCGAAGCCACCGGCAAGCCCACGCAGGAAGACGTGCGCCTCAATGGCCACGCGCTGCAGTGCCGCGTGACGACGGAAGATCCGCAAAACAACTTCATCCCGGATTACGGCCGCATCACCGCCTACCGCTCCGCCACGGGCATGGGCATCCGCCTTGACGGCGGCACGGCCTACGCGGGCGGCGTGATCACGCGCTACTACGACTCGCTGCTGACGAAGATCACCGCCTGGGCCCCCACGCCGGAGAAGGCCATCGCCCGGATGGACCGCGCCCTGCGCGAATTCCGCATCCGGGGCGTCTCCACCAACATCGCCTTCGTGGAGAACCTTCTGAAGCACCCGACGTTCCTGTCCAATGAATACACCACCAAATTCATCGACGAGACGCCGGATCTCTTCACCTTCAAAAAGCGCCGGGACCGCGGCACCAAGGTGCTCACCTATATCGCCGACATCTCGGTGAACGGGCACCCGGAAACCGCCGGCCGCCCCGCCCTGCCCGATGACGTGCGGGCGCCCAAGGCCCCCAAGGCCGAGGCCACGCCGTCTTACGGCACCCGCAACCTGCTGGAGCAAAAGGGCCCGCAGGCCGTGGCCGACTGGATGAAGCAGCAGCGCCAGCTGCTGATCACCGACACCACGATGCGCGACGGCCACCAGTCGCTGCTGGCCACCCGGATGCGCTCGATCGACATGATCCGCGTAGCGCCCGCCTATTCGGCGAACCTGCCGCAGCTCTTCTCGGTGGAATGCTGGGGCGGCGCGACCTTCGATGTGGCCTACCGCTTCCTGCAGGAATGCCCCTGGCAGCGCCTGCGCGATCTGCGCGCCCGCATGCCCAACCTGATGACGCAGATGCTGCTGCGCGCCTCCAACGGCGTGGGCTACACCAACTACCCCGACAACGTGGTGCAGGCTTTCGTGAAGCAGGCCGCGGAAACCGGTGTGGACGTCTTCCGCGTGTTTGACTCGCTGAACTGGGTCGAAAACATGCGCGTGGCGATGGATGCGGTGGTGGAAGCCAACAAGGTCTGCGAAGGCACGATCTGCTACACCGGCGATATCCTGAACCCCGACCGCGCCAAATATGACGTGAAATACTACGTCGCCATGGCGAAGGAACTGGAAGCCGCCGGCGCCCATGTGCTGGGCCTGAAGGACATGGCGGGCCTGCTGAAACCCGCCGCCGCCCGCGTGCTGATCCGTGCCCTGAAGGAAGAGGTCGGCCTGCCGATCCACTTCCACACGCATGACACCTCCGGCATCGGCGGCGCGACGATCCTTGCCGCTGCGGATGCGGGCGTGGACGCCGTGGACGCCGCGATGGACGCGCTTTCGGGCAACACCAGCCAGCCGACGCTGGGCTCCATCGTGGAGGCGCTCGCCAACACCGAACGCGACACCGGGCTCGACATCGGGGCGATCCGCGAGATTTCCAACTACTGGGAAGGCGCGCGCGCGCAATATGCCGCTTTTGAGAGCGGCCTGCAGGCCCCGGCGAGCGAGGTCTACCTGCACGAGATGCCGGGTGGCCAGTTCACCAACCTGAAGGCGCAGGCCCGTTCGCTCGGGCTGGAAGAGCGCTGGCACGAGGTCGCCCAGACCTATGCCGACGTGAACCAGATGTTCGGCGATATCGTGAAGGTGACGCCCTCCTCCAAAGTGGTCGGCGACATGGCGCTGATGATGGTCTCCCAAGGCCTCACCCGTGCTCAAGTTGAAGATCCGAAGACCGAAGTGGCCTTCCCCGACTCCGTGATCGACATGATGCGCGGCAACCTCGGCCAGCCTCCGGGCGGCTTCCCCAATGGCATCCTGCAGAAGGTGCTGAAGGACGAAAAGCCCAACCTCGAACGCCCCGGCGCGCATCTGCCGCCGGTGGATCTGGAAGAGGTCCGCGCGAAACTGTCGGCGGAACTCAACGGCTTCGAGGTCGATGACGAGGATCTCAACGGCTACCTTATGTATCCGAAGGTCTTCCTCGATTACATGGGCCGCCACCGCCAATATGGCCCGGTGCGCACCCTGCCGACGCGGACCTTCTTCTACGGCATGGAGCCGGGCGAGGAGATCACCGCCGAGATCGATCCGGGCAAGACGCTGGAAATCCGCCTGCAGGCCATCGGCGAGACCGATGAGAACGGCGATGTGAAGGTCTTCTTCGAGCTAAACGGCCAGCCGCGCGTGATCCGCGTGCCGAACCGGATGGTGAAATCCGCCGCCGCCGTGCGCCCGAAGGCCGAGCTGGGCAACCAAAGCCACGTCGGCGCGCCGATGCCCGGCGTCGTGGCCTCGATCGGGGTGACGGCTGGGCAGAAGGTCTCCGAAGGGGATCTGCTGCTGACCATCGAAGCGATGAAGATGGAAACCGGCATCCACGCCGAGCGCGACGCGGTGGTCAAGGCTGTCCACGTGCAGCCCGGCGGCCAGATCGACGCGAAAGACCTGCTCGTCGAATTCGAGTAAACCGCTCTTCTAGCGCAAAAATTAACGCCCCGACCGGAACCCGGCCGGGGCGTTTTCGGTTCTGCCACAGGGCCTTGCCTCCTTGGCAGCGGCCCTACCGACGGTTAGGCCGGCTGTTCAGCGGGACTGGGGATGCTCATCCCGACACGATGCGCCATGGCAAGCACGGCAGGCAGATCCGGTTCTTTTGGATCGGGCAATGTTGTCTGATCGGCCGGCAGAGCCTCACCGATGCCGGTGAAGAAGGCCTCATGCATCTTTCCGGGGGCATTCAGGATCAGCACCCGCGCCGGGGCCTCCCCCACCGCCTGAAACGCATGCAGCGCGCCATCCGGGATCGCGAGAAACTCGCCCGCTTTCAGGAGCCGCTCCTCCCCGTTCAGCATGAACCCCAGCGCGCCTTCAAGGACGTAGAAAGCCTCCGTCTCGCCTGCATGGTGGTTGGGCGGCGCTCCGGCTCCGACCGGTACAAGGCACTCCACAAGGCAATATTTGCCCTGCGCCTCATCCGGGAACACGTGAAAATCCATCAATATATTGAGGACGTTGTATTTCCTTGGCCGATCCGCCATCGCACCCTCCTGTCTGTGAAAATCGCTTGAGTCGAGCCTCATGATACCATAGTCTCAAAATGAGACAATAGTATCACAAAGAGACAGGCACGCCCCAATGAAACGCCCCCGATCCGCCCAGAAGAGCCGCACCCGCGCCGCCCTCCTCGACGGCGCGCGCGAGCTTCTCTCGAAAGGGCAGCCTGTCACCGTTGCAGCGGCAGGCGAGGCCAGGGGCATTTCCAAAGCCACCGCCTATCGCTACTTCTCGGACGCTGCGATCCTCGTCGCCGAGGCCGGGCTCGACATTCACGTCAAACCCTATGCGGAGGTCACGCGCGGCGCCCGGGATCTGCGCGGCAAGCTGCGCGCCATAAACCTCTATTTCTTCGACCTTGCGCTCGAAAATGAAGCCGCCTTCCGCCAGTTTGTCGGCATGACACTCACCCATGTCTCCTGCGACGACGCGCCGGGCGCCCACCGCGGCGCAAGGCGGATCGCGATGTATGAGGCGGCGCTCGCCGATCATCCCGGCGCAATGCCGAAAGTCAACCACACGACACTGCTGCGCGCGCTTTCGGCCTGCACCGGCACCGAGGCAATGATCGGCCTTATCGACGTCGCAGGTGCCGACCGCTCCGAGGCCCGCGCCATCGTCGATGAAATGACGCTTGCCCTGCTCGACAGGCTCCTGCCTACCTGATCCGCGCTGAAAAAGCTGGACGCAGCGCCCGGAAGCGCCAAGTCTGGGGCAAGCGCCAACAGGGAACAGATGATGCCGACAATCACCTCTTTCTACGCCGGCCTTCTGGCCCTGCTCTACCTTGCGCTCTGCGCCCGGGTGATCTTCTACCGCCGCAGCCACCTGATTTCGCTGGGCGACAAGGGCGACAAGGCGCTGCTCAAACGCATGCGCGTGCAGAGCAACTGCGCCGAATACGCGCCCATCGGCATCGTCCTTCTGCTGCTTCTGGAAGCCGGTGCCGCCGCGCCCTGGCTGCTGAACCTGCTCGGGCTGATGCTGCTTCTGGGCCGCCTCGCCCATGCCATCGGCATGAGCCAGACCCCGCAAATCATGATCCTGCGCCAGATCGGCATGGTGCTCACGCTGCTGATGATCGGCCTTGCAGCGCTCTTCGCCGTGGCCTTCGCGATCTTCTAACCGGCGGGCGCGGCCCCCACCGTCACATAGACAGGCTGCAACACGCCCAAAGGCGCGATCACCAGATCCAGCTGAAATTGCGCAGGCACCGGGCCGGGAAAGCGGATCGGAAAATCCACCACCCGCGCCGCGCTGCCTGAAAGCCGCACCGGCAAGCCCTCCCGGCCCACGATCGCGCCCAGAAGAAAGGCATCCACCACCCCAAGCCGCGCGCCGTCCTTGGCGACCAGCCGCAGCCGCAGATCCAGATCCCGCTCCCGGACTTGAGCAAAGATCACCTGCACATCGATCAGATCATTCTCATGGCCCGGATGGGCGCTGCCCCGCGCGCCCAGCGCAGCGGCGCAAATCGCCCCCAGCCCGCCCAGAACAAAGCCCCTGCGGCCCTGCAGAAAACGCCCCGGCCTTTGCTGCCTTTTTGCGTCCAAAATTTTCCCCGTTGCGTCCAGTTTCCGCTTGCAGCCCTGCAAGCTTCCTATTATCTCACGCTCCACACAAGGGGCGCGGGCGTAGCTCAGGGGTAGAGCATTACCTTGCCAAGGTAAGGGTCGTGAGTTCGAATCTCATCGCCCGCTCCATTGTGAACCGGATCCGGTAAGCGGGCGTAGCTCAGGGGTAGAGCATTACCTTGCCAAGGTAAGGGTCGTGAGTTCGAATCTCATCGCCCGCTCCATTGGATCACATATCTGGCGCGCGGGCGTAGCTCAGGGGTAGAGCATTACCTTGCCAAGGTAAGGGTCGTGAGTTCGAATCTCATCGCCCGCTCCAGACAACCACCACACTCTCCCATCAGAGCAAAAGCGCAAACCGCGCCCCCACTTTGTTCCGAAAAATATCCCCGCCGGAGGCATCCCGCCCCGGCCAGCCGCGCCACCCGCATGGCGGGCGCGCACCAGTCTCAGCGCAAATCACCCTACCCCCCTTTGCCCCCGCAGCGCAGCCCGCTATAGAGCAGCCAAAGATTTACGGAAGCCGGAGGCCCCATGCGGACCGCTCTCATCACCCGCAAAACCGCGGAAACCGACATCACCGTCGAGATCAATCTCGACGGCACCGGGATCTATGACAACCAGACGGGCGTCGGCTTCTTCGATCACATGCTCGATCAACTGGCCCGCCACGCGCTGATCGACATGAAGATCCGCGCTGAAGGCGATCTGCACATCGACGATCACCACACCGTCGAAGACACCGGCATCGCGCTCGGTCAGGCGCTGGCGAAAGCCGTGGGCGACAAACGCGGCATCCGCCGCTACGGCGATTGCCACCTCGCGATGGATGACGCGCAGGTGCGCTGCGCGCTCGATCTCTCGGGCCGCCCCTACCTGATCTGCAACCTCGATCTGCCCACGCAGAAAATCGGCAGCTTCGATTGCGAACTGGTGCGCGAGTTCTTCCAGGCGCTCTCCACCCACGGCGGGATCACCCTGCACATCGATCGCCTGCACGGGTTCAACAGCCACCACATCGCGGAAGCGGCGTTCAAATCCGTCGCCCGCGCGCTGCGGATCGCGCTGGAAACCGATCCGCGCACGTCGGATGCGATCCCCTCCACCAAGGGCGCGCTCTAACGGCGCTTTGGCGGCGGGCCACATGCCCGCTGCTTTCCTGCTTTCTGACAAGGCTCTCTGACAAGGCCCCTGCCCATGCTCACCGCGATCATCGATTACGATTCCGGCAATCTCCATTCCGCCGAGAAAGCCTTCCAGCGCATGGCGCGCGAGGCGGATGCAGGCGAGGTGATCGTCACCTCCCAGCCGGAAGACGTGCTGCGCGCCGACCGCGTGGTCCTGCCAGGCGACGGCGCTTTCCCAGCCTGCAAACAGGAGCTCTTCGATCACACCGGCCTGTTCGAGGCCACCGAGGAAGCCGTGATCCGGCAGGGCCGCCCTTTCCTTGGCATCTGCATCGGCATGCAGATGCTCGCCACCATGGGCCGCGAGTATGAAGACACCCGCGGCTTTGGCTGGATCGACGGTGAAGTGCTGAAGATCGCCCCGCAAGATACGGCACTGAAAGTGCCGCATATGGGCTGGAACAACCTCGTGATCGACACGCCCCACCCGGTGCTTGAGGGCATCAGCTCCGGCGACCACGCCTATTTCGTCCACTCCTACCACTTCCAGGTGGCGGATCCGGCCCACCGGCTGGCCCATGTGGATTACAGCGGCGACATCACCGCCATCGTCGGGCGCGACAATATGGTCGGCATGCAGTTCCACCCGGAAAAAAGCCAGCACACCGGCCTGCGCCTAATCGCCAATTTCCTGAGCTGGGCCCCGTAAGCCCTACGCGGCCCGTTCGGCCAGCCGCGCCGCCATCGGTGGCGCGCCATGCGCACGCTTGTAGGCGCGGGTGAAGCCCTCGGGCGAGCCATAGCCGTAGCGCCGCGCCACCGCTTCCACCCGATCCCCGCGCGCCAGATCGCGCTGCGCGATGGTCAGCCGCCAGCGCCGCAGATAGGCCATCGGGGTTTCCCCAACGCGGGCGGCGAAGAGCTCGGAGAACCGGCTGAGGGAAAGCCCCGCCTCCCGCGCCAGATCCTCCGTGCGCCACTGGCGCGCGGGCTGATCATGCATCGCCACGATGGCCCGGCTCAGGCGCGGGTCCGACAGCCCCGCCAGCAACCCCGGCGCGGTGGAGCCTTCGGCGATCTGGTGGCGCAACAACCGCACCAGCAAGATCTCGCACAGCCGGCTCAGCACAGAGTCCGCCCCGCACCGCTGCGCGCGGTTCTCCGCCATCAAAACGCTCACCAGCGCCTGCGCTTCCGCATCCTCCTTGAGCCGGTAGCGGACCTGCGCGGGCAACGCCTGCAAGAGCGGATTCACCGCCCCGCCCCAGCCAACGCGCGCCGCAAACATCGCCTCCTCCACGGCGCAGGGCGAGCCGCTGGCCGCCGTGCCACCTGAGGCAAACACCACCTCGCAGGCCGCCCCCGGCGCACCAAAAATCAGCAAATCCGCCTCCTGTGGCGCGCAAGGAGCCACCTCCATCTGGAAATACTGCATCAGGGCGGAAAGCCTGTCATACCCGGCCATATCGGAATCCCCGTCAGTTTATTCGGAACAATCTGACGCAATCATCGGCGATACAGGGCGCAATCGCAACCCACCGCAAGGACACAAGATGCTGCTTCCCCGCCAGAAAACCCCCGGCCTTTCGCTCCCCACGCTTGATCACGGCGCGTTTGATCTCACGACAGACGGGGCCGAGCGCGGCACCGTTATCTGCTTTTATCGCGGCCTGCACTGCCCGCTCTGCGCCACCTATCTGAAAGAGCTGGAACGGCTCACCGCCGATTTCGCCGCGCGCGGCGTGAAAACCATCGCCGTCTCCTCGGATGGCGAAGAGCGCGCCCGCGCCATGGCGGAAAAGATCGACGCCAAGGATCTGCGCATCGCCTATGATCTGCCGCTGCAGGTCGCCAAGGACTGGGGCCTCTACATCTCCACCTCGCGCGGCAAGACCTCGATCGGCATCGAAGAGCCCGCCCTCTTCTCCGAGCCGGGCCTCTTCATGGTGACGCCGGAGCAGACGCTCTACTACGGCTCGGTGCAGACAATGCCCTTCGTGCGCCCGCATTTCTCCGAATTGGTCGGCGCGCTGGATTTTGCCATCAACAACGACTACCCGGCCCGCGGCGAATACACCGGCGCGGTCTGAGCGCGGACACGAAGAAGGCCGGCCTGAGGATCAGGCCGGCCTGTCATGTCATTTCTGAACAGGCGTTTACTTCACACGCGTCCAGGTCTGTTTCTTGCAGATAGGCCCCACGCAACCCGCCACTTTCAGCGTGTTGCCGGAGAGATCCATCTTGGACTTGTAGGTCTTGTCGGTGGACGGCTGCCAGATCTTGCCGTTGCGGTACTTGCCACCGCCCTCGGGCTGCATGTCCCACACCAGCTGCTTGCCGATGGTGTCGGACTTGTATTCGCCGCTGGCATTGAACGTGCGGCTGATCACGCCGCAGATATTCGCGCCGCAGGGGGCCATGGTGACATGGGCATAGGCGCCATCGTCGACTTCAGTTTTCCAGACGCCGGCCACATCGTCGGCGAAGGCGGTACCGGCCAGCCCGAAAACAAGGGCGGCGCTCAGTGCAATCTTCTTCATAGCGGTTGTTCCTCCTCACACGCTGGGTGAAAATCTGTCGCACCTGCCACGTTTGGATCAAGCCTGACGTCGGGTCGCTTTGCATTTGCCGACGTTACGTGCCAAAGGGCAGGCAGTGCCATTCAAGAGACGCGAGCGCCCCATGATCCTCTACCCCGCCATCGACCTGAAAGACGGCAACGCCGTGCGCCTCTACAAGGGCGATATGGACCAAAGCACCGTGTTCAACGAAGACCCGGCCGCCCAGGCGATGGCCTTCGTGGACGCAGGCTGCGAATGGCTGCACCTCGTGGATCTGAACGGCGCTTTCGCGGGCGAGCCGGTCAATGCCGCCCCCGTGGAAGAGATCCTGAAGCGCACCAAAGTGCCCGCCCAGCTTGGCGGCGGCATCCGCGATATGGCCACCATCGAACGCTGGCTCGACAAGGGCCTCGCGCGCGTGATCCTCGGCACGGTTGCGGTGGAAAACCCCGATCTGGTGCGCGAAGCCGCGCGCGCCTTCCCCGGCAAGGTCGCCGTTGGGATCGATGCCCGCAATGGCCGCGTGGCCACCAAGGGCTGGGCCGAGGAAACCGATGTGATGGTCACCGATCTGGCGAAAAGCTTCGAAGATGCCGGCGTCGCCGCGATCATCTACACTGACATCAACCGCGACGGTGCCATGCAGGGGCCAAACGTGGAGGCCACCGCCGATCTCGCGCGCGCCGTCTCCATCCCCGTGATCGCTTCGGGCGGCGTCTCTTCGCTGGACGATCTGCGCGCCCTGAAAGCCTGCGGCGCACCGCTGAACGGCGCCATCTCCGGCCGCGCGCTTTACGACGGCGCCATCGACCTCGCCGAGGCTCTCACCATTCTGAAAGATTAAAGCGTGGCTTGCGCCCCGCACTCAGGTTTTAAGCGGGGCTCTGCCCCGCACCCCGGGATATTTCCGGTCAGAAGATGGGGCCCCACTTTGTTCTGTAAATATCTCGGGGGAGGCGCCGAAGGCGACGGGGGCAGAGCCCCCATTGGCGCAGGCTTCGTTTCAGGCTAAGAGGGCGGCAGAGGTGACATCATGCTGAAAACCCGCATCATTCCCTGCCTGGACGTGGCCGATGGCCGTGTCGTGAAAGGCGTGAATTTCGTAGACCTGATCGACGCGGGCGACCCTGTCGAAAGCGCCAAGGCCTATGACGCCGCCGGGGCGGACGAGCTGTGTTTTCTCGACATCCACGCCACCCATGAGAACCGCGGCACGATGTATGATCTGGCGCGACGCACGGCGGAGCATTGCTTCATGCCGCTCACCATCGGCGGCGGAGTGCGCACCAGCGAGGATGTGCGCAAGCTGCTGCTGTCGGGCGCGGACAAGGTGAGTTTCAACTCCGCCGCCGTGGCCAACCCCGATGTGGTGGCCGATGCGGCGAACCGGTTTGGCAGCCAGTGCATCGTTGTCGCCATCGACGCCAAGACCGTTTCCCCCGGCAAATGGGAGATCTTCACCCACGGCGGGCGCAAGGGCACCGGCATCGACGCGGTGGAGTTTGCCAAGCTCGTAGTGGCCAAGGGGGCGGGCGAGATCCTGCTCACCAGCATGGATCGCGACGGCACCCGCGCGGGCTTCAACCTGCCGCTGACCCGCGCGATTTCGGACGCGGTTTCAGTGCCGGTGATCGCCTCGGGCGGTGTCGGCACGCTGGATCACCTTGTGGAAGGGGTCACCGAGGGCGGCGCGAGCGCCGTGCTGGCGGCTTCTATCTTCCATTTCGGCGATTACACCATCCGGGAGGCCAAGGAACATATGGCCGCCGAGGGCATTCCGATGAGGCTGTCATGACCACGCTGGAGCGGCTTGCCGCCACCATCAAGGCCCGCAAAGGCGCGGACCCGTCCTCTTCCTGGACGGCAAAGCTCTTTGCCAAGGGCCCCGAAAAATGCGCCGAGAAGTTCGGCGAGGAAGCGGTTGAGGCCATCATCGCCGCCGTGAAGGACGACAAGGCGGAGCTCACGGCGGAAGCGGCTGATGTGCTGTTTCACCTGCTCGTCATGCTGGAATCCCGCGATGTGGCGCTGGCCGATGTGCTGGCCGAGCTTGAGCGGCGCGAAGGCACCTCGGGCATCGCCGAGAAAGCCGCGCGCAAGGGCTGATCAGCCGATCAGCCGCGGCCATTCGATCTTGGGGCAGCGGTTCTGCACAACGGTGAGCCCTTTGCCCTGCGCAAGCGCTGCGGCTTCTGCATTCTCGATCCCCAGCTGCATCCAAACAACTTTCAGCGCGGGCAAGGCGGCGATGGCCTCCTCCACGATGGGCAGGATCTGCTCCGGCCGCCGGAAGATGTCGATCATCGTGACCGCTTCCTCCGCCGGAATATCGGAGAGCCTGCCGTAGACGGGCGCGCCGAACAGCTCTTGCCCGGCGAGCCCCGGATTGACGCCGATCACCCGCTTGCCCTTGGTTGTCAGGAATTGCGACACGTAGTGGCTGGGCCGCGCCGGGTTGGCGGAGGCCCCCACGCAGGCGATCACCTCGCTTTGCAGCAGCGCCTGCCGGATCTGATCATCGCTTACCATGCGCCTTTGATGGACCGATTCCCCTGCCCCGCCAAGCCCGCCCCCGCTGGCATCTGCCCAAGAACCGCCAAAAAAAAGCGCCCGACGTATCAAACGCGGGCGCAGTGCGGAACGAGGGACAGTGAAGAGAGCAGCAGGTGTTCCGAACCTGGGCTCTGGTATGTGAGATAAGTATCACAGAGAAAGTTTAAAGATCCGATAAAGCCTTTGTGATCAGAAAACTTTCTTGACAGGCATCAGGCCTCCAGAACTTTCGGCCAGTTGGCGTCGGCCTTGGCCACGTTGCCCGGAATGTCTTCGCTCCAGATACCGCGCACGGTGGTGTTGTAGTTCAGGTAGAGCCGGCCTTCGTGGATCGTCCAGGCGTCGGGCGATGTCGTTGCCGTGCCGCCTTTGGAGACAGCATAGGCGCAGTAACCGCCGTATTTCGGGGCGAAGGCCTCCGGGTCGGCCTCGAAAGCGGCCTTGTTGCGGTCGGAGGCGAAATGCCAGGTCGCGCCCTTGTAGCTCACCGCGTGGGCAGCCGCGCCTTTCACGGGCTGGCTTTCGTTGAAATAGGCCACCGGATCATAGCCGTTTATGGCCACGCCGCCTTCGGCGTAGATTTCGGGCTTTGCGGCCAGTGCGGGGCGGGCCAGCGTGCCGGCGACGGGAACGGCGACGAGAAAGCCAAGGGCGGTGCGACGGGTGATCATGGGGTCCTCCGGAATGAGATGCGTTGCTTGCTCACAGATGACTCCCTGGCAGGCAGTGCGAAACCCCTGCCACGAAAGCGTGAACGGTGGTGAGCGGAAAAGCGCGAAGCGCGCGCGCGGATTTCAGTCGAAAATATCGTCCAGCAGATCGAAGGCTTCTGAGAAGAGCTTGCGCGCCGGGCTCTTCTTTTTCTTGTTCTTTTTCTTGGGTTTCTTGGACTTATGATAGCTCGGCTGCGCATGCAGCGGGCGTTGGTGATGCAGATCGGCCGAAGGTTTCGCCACCGGCATCACCTTGAGATTGTGCAGCGGTGCCCCACAGCCCGAACAGGCCAGCTCGTGGCGCTCCTGCCCCGTCAGCACCAGCGCTGCGCGGGTGCCGCAGTAGCAGCAGGTGGCGATCTTCGTGGGGTGCGGCATGTCTCCTCCGGTGGTCAGGCTCTGACTGCATATAGGGCCACAGCCGCCGCATTGGAGACGTTGAGCGAGCCGAAATCGCCGATTGCGGGGATTTTCACGAGTTTGTCGCAGGTGTCCTTTGTCTTTTCGCGCAGGCCGGGGCCCTCCGAGCCCATCACCAGTGCGATCGGGCGGTTGCGCTGGCCCTCCAAGGCTTCGCCCACCGTCTGCGTGGCCTCGCCATCGAGCCCCAGCATCAGGTAGCCGAGCGACTTCAGCTCACCCATGGCGTCCGACAGGTTGCGCACCCGCAGGTAGGGCTGACGCTCCAGCGCGCCGGAGGCAGTTTTGGCCAGCGCGCCGGTTTCGGGTGCGGAATGGCGGGCGGTGGCGATCACGGCGCAGGCGCCGAACACTTCCGCCGAGCGCAGGATCGCGCCCACGTTGTGCGGGTCCGATACGCGGTCCAGCAGCACGACACAGGGCATCGGCCCATCGGGCGGGGTGCAGACTTCATGCAGCGCGCCCCAGTGCAGCGGCTTCACCTCAAGCGCGGCCCCCTGGTGTACCGATTGCGGATCGAGGGGGGCGGAAAACTTGCGCGGATCCACGATCTCGGGCTCCATGCCGCTGGCGGCGATGTCCTCGGCGAGCTTGTCATGGGCATTTTTCGTCACCATCAGGCGCAGCTTTTCGCGCTGCGGATTCTGCAGCGCGTCACGCACCGCATGGAGGCCGAACAGCCAGACGGTTTCCGCAGCGGCAGCGCGTTTGGATTTCTCTTTTTCAACCACCCATTTCGGCTTTTTCATCGCGCGATACCCTTGTTTTCCAGCGTCCGGGACAATGCGCACGGGCCAAGCGGATGTGCAAGGGATTTTCCTGTTGACGCCCCCCGGCATGGCCTGTAATCAGCCCCCCACAACGGCGGGAAACGCCGCTGTGGGCGACGGGCTGCAAGGTGCGGCAGCGGACTGTAACTCCGCCGGGGAGACCCATGCCTGGTTCGATTCCAGGGTCGCCCACCACCCCTCCCCGGTTTTGAAGACTGCACACTTCGCTTTTCCGCAGCACCCCCATTGTCAATCAAGCACGCGCAATCCGATCGATAATCACTCATTACACACGCACAGGGCTCCTGTATTGCGTTTGGTGTTTGGTAACCTTCTGAGACTCCCTAAGATTTGAAGAAAATTGCCAAATCTCCTCAGAGGCGTGTTATCCTACGCCCTATTGTGCAAATGCGTTACTTTTGGGGAGGATGGTTATGGCCAAATTGGGCAAGGGGGGTGTTGCTCAGTTCAAGGGCAGCGGAATCGAGCGCGCTATCGCGAAGTTTCAAGCCAAACTGGATTTATCGGAGCAACAAAATCCGCACACCTTTCTCGACTTTCTGATTGCAGGCACGAACCGGGACGACATTCTTCTTGGAAATGACTCTGCGAACCTGATCCTTGGGCTGGGCGGTGATGACGAGATTGATGCTGGAGGCGGCGACGATCACGTGATCGCGGGTCGTGGGGACGACCGCGTTAAAGGTGGGTTTGGCAACGACAAATTGCTTGGTCAGTCGGGTTTTGACACCGCCATTTTTTCTGGCTCCATTCTGGATTTCACCATTCTCGGGCTGGGCCATCCCAGCAAGGCTTTCATATCGGTGTTCGACACCAACATCGCGGATGGTGACGAAGGCCAGGATACTCTCTTTAAATTTGAAGCCCTCGAATTCTCCGATTACACCCTTGACGTCACTGGTGGGAACAATGCTCCCCTTGTCGTTGCGGATGATCTCGTTACCGACGAAAACACGGTGATTGCGGTCACCTTCGAGGCGTATGATTTCGACGCCGACGGTCTCACTCTGATTGACATCACCTTGACGGGGGGCGGGTTGCTCACTGAAGCCGCCGCCCCGGCGCCGCTCGTGCCTCTCCTGGGCACCGGCATCAGCTTCAGCTATTCGTTCGACCCCAATGGCGCCTATGATGCGCTTGGGGTTGGTGAATTTGAAGTTGAAACCGTGACGGTCACCGTTGAAGACGAGCACGGTTTGCAAACCCAGGTGACCTTCGACATCACCATCAATGGTGTGAACGATCCGCCCGTTGGCGAAGACGCATCCGTAACCGGTGACGAGGACACCGTGATCAGCGGAAGCCTTTCCGCAAGCGACCCAAATGGTGATCCACTAACCTTTGCTTTGGACACCGGGCCATCCAACGGCACGGTCACCGTGCATCCCGGTGGGAGTTTTGACTACGAACCGAACGAGAATTTCAATGGGTCCGACAGTTTCACCTATTTGGTGAGCGACGGAAACGGCGGCACCGACATAGCAACCGTTTACATCACCGTGGATCCCGTCAACGACGATCCGGTGGCGCAGGACGGCCTTGCGAGTGGCGACGAGGACAGCCAGATTCGCGGCACACTTTCTGCCAGCGACGTGGACGGCGACACGCTGTTCTTCGCCCTCGATAGCGGCCCTGCCAACGGCAGTGTCCGGGTCGAAAGCGATGGCAGTTTCACCTACATGCCGGCGTCGGATTTTAACGGCTCGGACAGTTTCACTTATCTCGTGAGCGACGGTAACGGCGGCACGGATACCGCAACCGTGTCAATCACCGTGAACGCCGTGAACGACGATCCGGAGGCCACCGACAGCAGCGTCTCAGGCGATGAAGATTCAGTGATCGCGGGCAATGTCGTGGCCACGGATGCGGATGGTGACACGCTCACATACGCGCTGCAAAGCACCACCAGCAACGGCACGCTGACGTTCAACCCAGACGGAAGCTTCAGCTATTTGCCGGCCGAGAACTTCTTTGGCTCCGACAGCTTCACCTATGAAGTGAGCGACGGAAATGGCGGCACAGATACGGCGACGGTTACGATCAACGTGGCCCCCGTGAACGACGCGCCAATTCAAGTGAGCGTAGGGGACGACGAGGACAAGGAACTCCTGATCGACTCTCTCAGCCAGACGATCAATGAAGCGGACGGGCCTGTCCAATTCGATCTGAACCCGCTGTTCAGCGATGTGGAAAGCCCCGTGCTGACCCACAGTGTCGTGGCTGTCACCAACCTGGCCGACAATCGAGGCATTGCTTTTCCCGTCAGCATCGTGAACGGGATCCTCACGGTGGATCCCCGCGACTTCGGGTTGGCTGCCAGCGAGATGCTCACGGCCCGTTTCTCGATCCAGGCCGATGACGGCAGCGGCGCGCCCAACGCCACGGTGATCGGGACCTTCGACCTGACGATCAATGGTTCCGACGACGAACCGCTGCCCAATCCCAACTCGCGGCCCACGGCACCGGATCAGCAGATCACCGAGGGCGATTTGGACCCGATTGTGATCGACCTCAACGCCCTTGTGTCTGATCCGGATGGCGGCGACGTGCTGACGATCACCGAGGTCACAATCCCGCCAACGGGTCGGGAAGACGGGGATGTTGTCTTTACCGTGCTTAACGGGGTTGTCACCATCGATCCGTCCCAGTTCAATCTGGCCGAAGGCGAAGAGATCGCGCTGGCGATCAACTACACGGTGGACGATGGCAGCGGCCAGCCGAATGCCACAGACAGTGGCGTGATCGACCTGACGGTCGTCAGCGGCGATGACCCCGCACCGCCCACGCCCAACACCGCTCCCGTGGCCACTGACGGCACCGCCACGGCGGATGCCAGCACCCAGGACATCGTGATCGACCTGGCCACGCTTGCAACAGATGCGGAAGGCGATGACCTGAGCTTCACCGTTGCCCTGCGCGCTGGTGAACAGGTGATCAATTTCTCTGTCGTGGGCACCACGATCGTGATCCCATGGGCACAGGCGCAGCTGCTGGGCCTTGGCGATGGGGTGAGTTTCGCCACCATCTTCGACTACACCGTCAGCGACGGTGAGTTCACCGATTCCGGCAGCGTATCGCTTACCGTGAACGGCCCCTTCACGATTGGCAACGCCGCGCCCGTGGCTGGCACCACCAGCCAGGATGTGAATGTGGAAGACGGCAGCTTCAATATCGACATCGGCGCGCTGGTCAGCGATCCCGATGGCGATCCACTCACTTTCACCAGTGTCGAACTCGTACTCGGCGAAGCAGAGGACGGCACCCCCCTCACCGCCCCCGTGGCCTTCGACGCCGGCACCGGCACTGCCACCATAGACCCGGCGGATTTCAACCTGTCGGACGGGGAATCGCTCGTGGCGCGGCTCGTGTTCACGGTGGATGACGGTACCGGGCTGCCGAACAGTTCCGCCACCGGGCAGGTGGTGTTGAACGTCTCCGACCCGCCGGACGAAACACCCCCTGATACCATCAGCCAGGTGCTGGATTTCGAAGCCATCGGCACGCCGGGCGAGTATAACGTGGACATGATCCCGTTGTACGATGGGTTCGTCTTCGAAGGCGATCTCTCGGTGTTCTCCAACAATGACCAGCCGGCGGGAGACGGGGGCCGGGGCAGCTTTACGCCGGAGCCCGGAATTGCCAATGGGGCCACCTCGGGGGACAACCTGCTGGTGCTGCGGGACGGCGCGCTGACGGTTTCCGGTGAGCCGGACGCGCCCATCGGCGGGCAGTTCTCCGCCTTCGATCTGGACAGCCTCAGCCTCACCGCTGTCAGCTCAGACGGCGTTACCGCGACGATCACGGTGTTCACTTACCAACTGGTGGACGTCAGCGACGAGTTCGGTTTCCCGCCTGGCACCGTCTTTCAGGAGCGCTTGGCCGAGGCCGGCTCCGTGGACGTGCTCGTCAACAGCACCGGGCCGACGGTCTTTGACACGGCCCTTGCCGCCGATCCGACACTGTTTGACGACATCAACAGCTTCCAGATTACGACGGATAGCACCGACACCTGGGAACTGGCGATCGACGACATCGCAGTCACGACCCCGGCGGATGATCCTCTGATCGTCTGAGCCGCAGCCCTTCGCGCAATTGACACCGGCCCCCAAGCGTGTTGCACCTTGGGGGCCGAAGGCTATTTGAAGCATGGCAGAGGCGCGCTCTGAGCGCGACGCAAAGGCGCGCCCGGCGCGCAGGTGAAGGCAATTGGATGCAAAAGACATTTGACGTGATCGTGGTGGGCTCCGGCCCCGCTGGCAGCGCCGCTGCCGTGCAGGCGCGCAAGCTGGGCTTAAGCGTAGCGCTTGTCGACAAGGCCACCTTCCCCCGCAAGAAGCTTTGCGGCGGGCTGGTGACAGGGCGCAGCCGCAAGGCGATCAAGGCGATCTTCGGCGCGGAGGTGGAGGGGCAGATGTTCCTCAAGGCCACCGAGATGCGCTTCTCCGCCAAGGGCCGTGTGCTGGCCGATCTGAACGATGGCCCGCCCGTGCATCTGACGATGCGCTGGGACTTCGATGAGTGGCTGCACGGCTTTGCGCTGGCCGCCGGGGCCGAGCCGTTCCTTGGGCAGGGGTTCACCGAGATCGACGAGGCCGCGAAAACGATCACGCTGAAAGATGGCACCGTTCTGGAATACGGCGTGCTGATCGGGGCGGACGGGGTGAACTCCGCCGTGGCCCGCGCCCTGTTCGGGCGGCCGTTTGATCCCGAAACCATCGGCTTTGGCCTTGAGATCGAAGCGCCGGGCACCGCGCTGCACGATTACGTGGAGGTGGATCTGGACGCCGCCGTCTGGGGCTATGGCTGGGCCTTCCCCAAGCACCATTCCACCACCATCGGCGTGGGCGGCATCAAGAGCCGCAACGAAGACATGAAGGCCCATATGGCCGCCTATCTGGAGCGCTGCGGCCTCGCGCCCGACGCCCTGCCCTACAAGGGCCAGTTCCTGCCCTTCGGCGATTTCAAGAAAGAACCGGGGCGCGGCGCGGTGCTGCTTTGTGGCGATGCGGCGGGGCTGGTGGATCCGATCACTGGCGAGGGAATCGCGCTGGCGATGGAGAGCGGTGCTCTGGCGGCGGATGCCGCCGCCGCCGCGCTGGCGCAACAGGCTCCGGATGCGGCCCTGCAGGGCTATCAGAAGGCGCTGAAACCGATGCACCAATCCCTGCGCGAAGCGCGCCTGTGGCGCAGCCTGATGTTTCCCAAGGCGATGCGGGAGGTCTTCCTTTCGGCCTTCGCGCGCGGCACCTCGCTGCAGGGCAAATACCTGCGCCTGCTGGCCGGTGAAATCGAATACCGCGATCTGCGGCTGATGTTCCTGCGCAAGGCCCCCAAGGCCGCATGGCGTGCCGTGGCGCGCAAGGTGAAACCCGGCCAGCGGGTGGAAAGCTAGGCGTGGCGGGCCTGCGCGCCGCCCTTTTGCTGCTCTTCCTGCTGCCGGTTGGCGCTCTCGCCCAAAGTGCCGAGGAAATGCGCTTCGCCAAGGCCTTCCTGAACGCGCTGCAGGAGCGCTCTTTCGCGCGCAACCGCGAATATTGCGGCTATTTCGGCTATACGCCGGAGGGGCGGCTCGCCGCCACGCAGCCCCGGCGCGGGCAGGCCGACAGCTGCCTGATGCGCTGGAGCACGCAGATCGAGGTCTTTGCCTCCTACCACACCCATGGTGCCTTTGATCCGGGCCATTTCAACGAGTTCCCCTCTTCCACCGACATCGAAAGCGATCGCGCCGAGGGCATCAACGGCTATGTGGCCACGCCCGGCGGGCGGCTCTGGTTCGTGGATGGCGCAAGAGGCACGGCGCGCCAGCTTTGCGGGCTGGGCTGCCTGAAGCAAGATCCGGGCTTCGTGGCCGGGCTAGACGGCGTGATCCCCGACAGGCTGAGCCTGCGCCAGATCCGCCGCTGGGAAGACGGGCGCTAGGCCCTCCCCCAAAATCAAACCAGCGGGCCACCGAAGTGACCCGCCGGCCGCGGAAACGAGCGATGTTCCCGGGGGATCCCGCCGAAGCGGGATGGTGTGGCTGATTAGCCGACCAGCTCGAGGCCGGAGAAGAAGTAGGCGATTTCCACAGCAGCGGTTTCCGGAGCGTCGGAGCCGTGCACGGAGTTTTCGCCGATGGAGAGGGCGAATTCCTTGCGGATGGTGCCGTCGGCAGCTTCGGCCGGGTTGGTGGCGCCCATCACTTCGCGGTTTTTCGCGATGGCGTCTTCACCTTCCAGAACCTGCACAACGATCGGCTCAGACGCCATGAATTCGCACAGCTCGTCGTAGAAGGGGCGCTCGGCGTGCACGGCGTAGAAAACGCCGGCTTGTGCTTTGGTCAGGTGGATGCGCTTCTGGGCGACGATGCGCAGGCCAGCGGCTTCGAACTTGGCGTTGATCGCGCCGGTCAGGTTGCGCTTGGTGGCGTCGGGCTTGATGATGGAGAAGGTGCGTTGGATGGCCATGATGCAGCTCTTTCGGTTTGAGGAGCCCAAGCTGCGGGGATCGCAGCGGGCGTCAGAAAATCGCCGCCCCTCTAACATGCCCTCTGCCCCGTGAAAAGCCGGGAATCCGCCTTTGGCTTGCCCGTTTGGCCCTATGCGCGTATGAGGGGCGCAGGGTCCGCAGTTCACCCAGTCGTCGCCGGCGCTTGCGCCACGCTAAACCTGTGAGACAGATTTGCTTCCCGACCCGCGTCGCGCGCGGGCCGTCAAGGGCGACACACGGCACTATCCGCACTTCACGCGCGACCGATCGAGGAAACGATGGATACCCAACCCGGCGCCAATGCGCCCGACACCCGCGCGAAGATGCGCGAGGAAATCCCGCTGTATATCGCGGATCTTTCCAGCTTCACCAAGGCCTTGCGCGGCGAGCTTGCCAAGGCCGACGGTGTGCCCGGCCATCTGGAGATGCTCGGCGCGGTGGCCCGTGCCGCCGGAAAGCGCAATTACCAGGTTTTGCGTGCCGAGGCAGAGGCCACGCCCCTGCCCACCCCGGATCGCCGCGCACTGATGGTCTTTACCGCCGGCCGCATGCGGCGCTGGCCCAAGCTGCGCGGCGTGCAACAGCTTTGCCTTTGGCCGCTCTGGGATCGCCTGCCGCCAAGACGCGAGCTGACAGAGCCCGAGGTCAACGCAGCGATCACCGAAGGCCACACCTTCGGCGATCACGCGCTTCTGCGGCGGTCTCTGGTGAGCGCAGGGCTCCTGTGGCGCACCAATGACGGCAAGGTCTACCGCCGGGTGGAGCAACGCCCGCCTGATGCGGCGCTGGCCTTGATCCGGGCTGTAAAGGCGCAAACCTAGCCGCATAAAACGAGGCCAGCCCCCGGCCCTGGGTGGGGGCGAAAGCCCCCTCCCGCGGGGAGGGTCGGGGGCTGGCCGGCGGTGCCGGCCGGGCGCGCGCCTTGGCGGCAAGCCTTGCGCGATGTTCACGCCCCCTTTCATGGCCGCGCCGGCTCTGCTAGAGCGCGGCCATGTTGAAGATTTCCGATATCTCCTATGCCGTCGAAGGCCGCCCCCTGTTCGAGGGCGCTTCCGCCGTGATTCCCAACGGCCACAAGGTCGGCCTCGTGGGCCGCAATGGCGCGGGCAAGACCACACTCTTTCGCCTGATCCGGGGCGAACTGGCGCTGGAAGGCGGCGAGATCAGCCTGCCCAGCCGCGCCCGCATCGGCGGCGTCGCGCAGGAGGTGCCCTCCTCGGAGACCTCCCTGCTCGACACCGTGCTGGCCGCCGACACCGAGCGCGCCGCCCTGATGGCCGAGGCCGAAACCGCCTCTGACCCGGCCCGCATCGCCGAAATCCAGACCCGCCTTGCCGATATCGACGCTTGGAGCGCGGAAGGCCGTGCCTCATCGATCCTCAAGGGTCTTGGCTTTGATGCCGAAGAACAGCTCATGCCCTGCTCCGCCTTCTCCGGCGGCTGGCGGATGCGCGTGGCGCTGGCAGCGGTGCTCTTTGCCCAGCCCGATCTGCTGCTGCTTGACGAGCCGACGAACTACCTCGATTTGGAAGGTGCGCTCTGGCTGGAAAGCTACCTCGCGAAATACCCCCACACGGTGATCATCATCTCCCACGATCGCGGCCTGCTGAACCGCGCCGTGGGCGGCATCCTGCATCTGGAAGACCGCAAACTCACCTACTACCAAGGCCCCTACGACACTTTCGCCCGCACCCGCGCCGAGCAGCGTGCCGTGCAGGCGGCGATGGCCAAGAAGCAGGAAGCCCGCAAGGCCCATATGCAGAGCTTCGTGGACCGCTTCCGCGCCAAGGCCTCCAAGGCCAAACAGGCGCAGGCCCGGCTCAAGATGATCCAGCGGATGGAGCCCATCGCGGCCCCGGAGGAAGCCGCAAAACGCGTGTTCACCTTCCCGGAACCGGAAGAGCTGTCGCCCCCCATCGTCAACATGGAGGGCGCGCAGGTCGGCTATGGCGACACGCCCGTGCTCTCGCGCCTGTCGCTGCGCATCGATCAGGATGACCGCATCGCGCTGCTGGGCAAGAACGGGCAAGGCAAATCCACGCTGTCGAAGCTGATCTCGGGCCGGCTGCAGCCGATGAGCGGGCGCATGATCACCGCCAACAAGCTGCGCATCGGCTATTTCGCCCAGCATCAGGTGGATGAGCTCTACGTGGATGAAACGCCCGTTCAGCACCTGCAGCGCCTGCGCCCGGATGAAACCCCGGCCCGCCTGCGCGCGCGGCTGGCGGGCTTTGGGCTGATGGCCGATCAGGCGGAAACCGAAGTGGGCCGGCTCTCCGGCGGGCAGAAGGCGCGGCTTTCCCTGCTGCTGGCCACGCTCGACGCGCCGCACATGCTGATCCTCGATGAGCCGACGAACCACCTTGATATCGAAAGCCGCGAGGCGCTCGTGGAGGCGCTCACTGCCTATTCCGGCGCGGTTGTGCTCGTCAGCCACGACATGCACCTGCTCTCGCTCGTGGCCGACAGGCTGTGGCTCGTTAAGGACGGCACCGTGACCCCTTACGAGGAGGATCTGGAGGCCTACCGCAAGATGCTGCTCACCGCCGACACCCCGGCCAGGGCGGGCAAGGAAAAGCCCGCGCCCAAGCGCCCGTCGCGCGATGCGATCCTTGCCCTGCGGGCCGAGGCGCGCAAATGCGAGGAGCGGGTGGAGAAGCTCAACGAGATGCGCGACACGCTGGCCGCCCGCCTGGGCCAGCCCGGCCTGTATGATGGGCCGGACGCCGAGAAAGCCGTGGCCTGGCAGAAGAAATACTCCGAGGTCATGGAAGCCACCGACCGCGCCGAGGCGCTCTGGTTCCGCGCTTTGGAAAAACTGGAAAAGGCCGAAAGCTGAGCCATGGACACCGCCGCCCTCATCACCGCCTTCGTCGCGCTATTCGTCGTGATCGACCCGATCGGCCTTGCGCCGCTTTACCTCGCGATGACCCAAGGCATGAGCGATGCACGCCGCCGCGCCATTGGCCGCCGCGCCTGCCTCGTGGGCGTGGGGGTGCTGACGGTCTTTGGCTTCTTCGGCGATTCCCTGCTGCAGTTCCTTGGCATCTCGCTTTCGGCCTTCCGCGTGGCGGGCGGCATCCTGCTGTTCCTCACCGCGCTCGACATGCTCTTTGAACGCCGCACAAAGCGGCGCAAGGATCAGGCCGACCACGTGCAGCATGATGAGGATCACCGCGACGATCCCTCGATCTTCCCGCTCGGCATTCCGCTCATCGCGGGCCCCGGCGCGATTGCCACGATGATCCTGCTCACCGGGCAGGCAGAGGGCGACCCGGCGCTCTACGCGGGCTACATGGGCGTGATGGTGCTGGTGGTGCTCGTGGTTTTCGCGCTGTTTCACATCGCTCCGCTGCTGGAACGCGCCCTTGGCGAGACGGGGATCCTTGTTGTCACCCGGCTTCTGGGCATGCTTCTGGCGGCGCTATCGGTGCAATTCGTGCTCGACGGGATCGCGGGCTTCATGGCCCAAGGCGGGGCCGCCCCCCTTCATTAAGCGCCTGCGCACCCTACATTTATGGGGAACCAATTCGGAGGCCCCATGAGCGGCGAACAGATCGGCACCGCCTTTTACCTTGTCCTGCTGGGCTGCGCCCTTGTGCTGTGGTTCTTTGCCCAGAACCGCGCCAGCAAGGGCAAGGTGCTGCAGCAGGCGCTTGTCTGGGTGTTGATCTTCGTGGGCGCCATCGCCGCCGTTGGCCTCTGGGGCGACATCCGCCGCGAGGTGATGCCGCAGCAGAGCTTCATCGAGGGCAGCGGCGAGATCACCCTGCCCCGCGCGCCGGATGGGCATTTCTACGCGGCTCTCGACGTCAACGGGCAAGCGATCCGCTTCGTGGTGGACACGGGCGCGACGAATGTGGTGCTGAACCAACGCGACGCGGCGCGGGTCGGGCTGGACCCGGAGGCGCTGGCCTATGTCAACGCCGCCAACACCGCCAACGGCATCGTGCGCACCGCCCGCGTGACGCTGGATGACGTGCTCTTTGGCGACATCCCCGATCAAAACGTGACCGCCTATGTGAATCAGGGCGAGATGTCCCAGTCGCTTCTGGGAATGAGCTACCTGCAGCGCTTTGAAACGATCCAGATCACCGGCGACGAGCTGCGGCTGATCCGCTGAGGCGTGGGGCAAAATTAGCCCTATTTCCCTTGCTTTTTAGGAGCCTTAGGCGTTTGATCTCGCGTCAGGACACCTCACGCCAGGCAGGCACACATGCAAGACCCGATCGATCTTTACTTCTGGCCCACGCCCAACGGCTGGAAGATCTCCATCGCGCTGGAAGAGATGGCGCTGCCCTACACGCTGCACCTCATCAACATCGGCAAGGGCGATCAGTTCGCGCCGGAGTTCCTGAAGATCGCGCCCAACAACCGGATGCCCGCCATCGTCGATCCGCAAGGCCCCGATGGCGCGCCTGTCTCGCTGTTTGAGAGCGGGGCGATCCTGCAATACCTCGCCCGCAAGACGGGGCAATTCTACGGCGAGAGCGAACGCGACAGGCTCAGCGTCGATCAATGGCTGATGTGGCAGATGGGCGGGCTAGGGCCGATGGCCGGGCAAGCGCATCACTTCCTGAAATACGCCCCCGCGATGGAGCCGCCGCAGGATCTTCCCTATGCCAAGGAGCGCTACCGCAATGAGGTCGCGCGGCTTTATGGAGTGCTCGATCGACAGTTGGCGCAGAATGAATACGTGGCCGGCGATTTCTACTCCATCGCCGATATGGCGATCTGGGGCTGGGCCTCGCTCTGGGAAGGCCAGCAGCAGACTTTGGATGACAAGCCCCATATGGCGCGCTGGCTTGCCACCTGCAGCGCCCGCCCCGGCGTGCAGGCCGGCCGTGCGTTGGCGGCGGAACTGCGAGGCGATTTCCGGCAGGAGAAAGGCGCGCAGGACGTGCTGTTTGGCAAGCAGCGCTAACGGCCGAAGACGCGGGGGTTACTCCCCGCTGTCTTCCTCTAGGGCGTAGGTCTGGAACAGCTTGCTCTGGGTCATGAAGAAGGCAAAGACAGCCGCCGTGAGGCCGAAGGTCTTGAAGTTGACCCAGGCATCGGTGCTCATCGTGCGCCAGATCACCTCGTTCAGCACCGCGAGCCCGAAGAAGAAGGCGCAGAGGCGGCGGGTGAGGATCATCCAGCCCTCCTCTTGCATCGGCAGCGCCTCTTCCATAACGCTGCGCAAGTAGCTCTGGCCGCGCAGAAGGCCAAAGCCCAGCACACCGCCGAAGAGCAGGTAGATGATCGTCGGCTTCATCTTGAAAAAGCGCTCATCATTGAACCAGACGGACATGCCACCGAAAGCCACCACCAGAACGGCCGTGACGATCTGCATCTTGGAAAGCTTGCCGGTCAGCGCCCAAAGCACGCCCGTGCAGGCCAGCAACAAGGGAATGAAAGCCGCCGTCACCACGATAAAGCCTTCGTATTCCGTGCCCCCGATGGTGAACATCTGATCCTTCAGGCGGACGTAGCCGATGAAGAAAGCCGCGATGGGGCCAAGCTCCAGCGCCATCTTGACGAAAGGGTGCACGCTCTTTTCAGAACCGGTGTCGTTGCCTGTCTCGCTCATCTCGCTCGCTTTCCTATCCGCCAAATTCAACTATCACCGCGCCCAGCGCAATCAACCCCATAAGCGCCAGCCGCCGGGGGCCGACGCTTTCTTTCAGCACGAGCCAGCCAATCAGTGCAGCAAAGAGCGTACTGGTTTCGCGCAGCACGGCGGCCTGCCCGACAGAGTCGATCCTTGTGGCCAGCATGATCGAGCCGAAGCTGAAATAGGCCACGAAAGCGCCGAGCATCCCGCGTTTGAACAGCGGCCCCAGCGTGGGGCGATCTTCCATGTGTTTCCAGCGCCATGCGGCATAGATGGGCATGGCCAGCCCGTCGATAAAGAAGAACCATGCAAGGAAGGTAAACGGGTTGGCCGTGGCGCGAATGCCGTAGGCGTCATAGGTGGTGTAGAGCGCCACGAAAAGGCCGGTGATCACCGCGAACATGAGCGCAAGCGGCAGGTTTTCGCGGTTCACCACGGTGAATTTCAGGTTGTAGACGGCAAAGCCGTAGATCCCGGCCAGCAGCACGGCGACGCCCAGCCATTGCACCGGCGAAAAACTTTCGTGAAAGATCAGCCCCGCGCCGATCACCGCAAACAGCGGCCCCGTGCCGCGTACCACCGGGTAGACGACCGTATAGGCCCCGAGCGTATAGGTCTTGGCCTGCAGGATCTTGTAGATCAGGTGGATCACGAAGGCCCAGGCGAAGATCGGCCACATGTGCGGTTCGGGCCAGGGCACGACGAAAAGCGCGAGCGGCGCGGCCATGGCCCCGTAGCAGAAATCAATCGCCCCGCGCGACAGCCACGGATCGTGGCGGCCCTTCTGCAGCGCGCCGAAGACGGCGTGCAGGAAGGCGGCCAGAAGGGCAAGGCCAAGGGCCACGGGCCGCGCGGCCTCGGTGCCTTCGATGGAAAGGAGCCACTCTGTCATGGGTCGGGTTCCGGCTTGTGGCAGCCCCTTCCCTCGTCAGGCCGCGGTGATCACTTGGGCCGGGCCGCCCCTTTAGGCCCGTCCTGCCCCGCTCCTACGCCTGTGCTGCGCCCGGCGCAAGCGGCGGGGGTTTTGCACCCCCGCACCCCCGCAGGATACTTTCGGTCAGAAGAGGGGCTCAGGCATCAAGCCCCGTGAGCGCGCGGGCGTAGTCCTCGGGATCAAAGGGGGCGAGATCGTCGATCTGCTCGCCAACGCCGATGGCGTGGATCGGCAGGCCGAATTTATCCGCCAGCGCAACGAGAACGCCACCGCGCGCGGTGCCGTCGAGTTTCGTCATCACGAGGCCCGAGACATCGGCGAGCTTCTGGAAGGTTTCCACCTGCGAAAGCGCATTCTGGCCTGTGGTGGCATCGAGTACGAGCAGGGTGTTGTGGGGGGCGGTGTCGTCCACCTTGCGGATCACGCGGACGATCTTGGCCAGCTCTTCCATCAGGTCGGCGCGGTTCTGCAGGCGGCCGGCGGTGTCGATCATCAGAAGATCCGCGCCGTCCTGCTGCGCCTTCTTCAGCGCATCAAAGGCAAGGCTCGCCGGATCGGAACCTTCGGGCGCGGTCAGCACCGGCACGCCGGCGCGCTCGCCCCAGACTTGCAGTTGCTCCACGGCCGCCGCGCGGAAGGTATCGCCAGCGGCGATGACTACCGATTTCCCAGCCGCCTTGAACTGGCTTGCGAGCTTGCCGATCGTCGTTGTCTTGCCGGAGCCGTTTACGCCGACCACCAGCACCACCTGCGGGCGCTTGGCGTAAAGCGGCATGGGCTTGGCGACGGGCTCCATGATGCGGGTGATTTCATCGGCGAGCAGGCGCTTGATCTCCTCGGTGGAGAGCCGCTTGCCGTAGCGCCCTTCGGCCATGTTCGCGGTGACGCGCAGGGCGGTGTCCACCCCCATATCGGTGCTGATCAGCAGCTCTTCGAGGCTTTCGAGCATCTCGTCGTCGAGCTCGCGGCGCACCACCGTCTTGCGCTCCCCGCCCATGAGGCGGCCCAGCAGGCCCGCGCTTTCGGGTTTCGGGGCTTCGGGCTTGGGGGCCTCGGTTTTTGCGGGTTCCGGAGCCGGTTCTGCCTTGGCGGCGGGCGGCACAGGCGCGGGTGCCGGCGGGCGCGTGGGCTCAACCGGGGTCGGCGCAGGTGCGGCTTCCACAGGCGCTTCGGGCACCATGTCCACGGCTTCCTCCGCGCCGCCGTCCTCGACAATTGCGTCCAGGCCTTCCTCGAGCTTCGAGGAGGATTTGAACATCTTGCTTTTGAGTTTCTTGAAGAAGGACATGAAGCCGGGCCTTTTCGCGGGGTTTCTTTCACCTAATGGAGGATGGCGCCCATGAAAAGGGGGCGCGCGGCGCGGGCACGCGGGGCGTTGTTACAAAACCGTCGCATGCCTATATTGCGCGGACGATACTCCGCGAGCGAACCATGCCCATTGCCCTGAACCCTTTGCAGGCTGCCGTGCAGTCCCACCTGGCCCACAGCAAGGCGCGCGTGGCGCGCATCGACGTGGACGGCGAGGTGATCTGGGTCAAGCGCAAACAGCCTGAGCGGCTGCGGCGCAGGCTCACCAAGGGCGACAGCGCCAAGGCTTTCGAGGCCGAGCGCAGCGCGTTGCATGAACTGGCGGACAAGGGGGCTCCGGTTCCGAAGATCCTCTGCGAAGGTGCTGATTTCATGGCGCTTTCGGATTCCGGCATCAGCCTACACGAGATGCTCCGCAAGGAAGCGCGCGGGCAAGAAGAGCGGGTGCAAGCCTATGCGGAAGCCGCGCGGGCGCTGGCCGCGTTACACGGCAAGGGCCTGAGCCATGGCCGCCCCGCCCCGCGCGACATCTGCTGGAAGGACGGGCGCATCACCTTCCTCGATCTGGAGCGCTACGCCCCCAGCCGCAACACCGTCAAGGGCCACCGCAACGATCTGGTGATCTTCCTTTACAACGTATTTGCCACCGTGGGCCGGGATTGCCCCGAGGCCCACGCCGCAGCCGAAAGCTACCGCGCACAGGATCCGGGCGGGATCTGGCAGGCGGCGGAAGGCCTATGCAGCCGCTTGCGCTGGGTCGCCCCCCTAAGCCGCCCCCTGCAGATGCGCGCAGGGAAGAAAAGCTGGGAGTTCAAGGCGATACCGCTCACGCTTGATCTATTCAGCCCGGCGAAACCTGCGTGAGAAGCCCTTCTGCAAGGAGCGCCTGCGCAGTGATGTAGGTGATCCAGACCGCAAGGCTCACGCTTTTACGCGCCGGGTGATCCTCGGCGAGCCGGAAGATGAAGATCGCCAGCAGCAGATCGGACAGCACGAAACTTGCCGCGCCCAGCGCAATCAGTGGTGCATCCGGCTCGGAAAGGGCCAGAACCCCCATCGCCGTGATGATGACCACATAGAGACGCACGGGCCAGAGGAGAGCCCCGGTGTGGGGGCGCAGCCAAATCTCGGTCGAGGCCGCCAAAAGCAGGAAAGGGATAGCAGCCCATTCGAAAAAAAAGGGGTTGGCGTTTCCTGAAAGCTGCAGAATGTTCGCAATGTACAAGAGGTGCCCAAGGGCAAAGGCTCCCATCCCGGCCAGAAACGCCCGCTCGCCGTCGCGGGACAGCGCGAGATCGCCCAGCGCGCTGGCCGCAAGGGCGGCTGCGAGCAGTGGTGCACCAGCGATCAGGGAACCGAGTGCGAAAACCGCAACGGGCAGCGTCTTAAGCAGGCTCCGCATCACAGAAGGTGCGCGGTCCAGCCAAGGCAGGTAGAGGCCCGCCAATGCGATCCCGCCAAGCAGGGCAAAGAGCGGCATCAGACTTCGTGGCCGAAGTGTTTCATCACCAGCCGGATCGGGTTGGGCGCGGCCTGCCCGAGGCCGCAGATGGAGGCATCCGCCATGGCGGTGCACAGCTCTTCCAGCAGCGGCTGATCCCAATGTTCCGCCTGCATCAGCTTCACCGCTTTCTCGCAGCCCACCCGGCAGGGCGTGCATTGCCCGCAGCTTTCATCTTCGAAGAAGCGCAGCATGTTCAGTGCCGCATCCCGCGCGCTGTCCTTGTCTGACAGCACCACAACGGCGGCTGAGCCGATGAAGGTGCCGTGGGGCTGGAGCGTGTCAAAATCCAGCGGAACGTCGTCCATCGACGCCGGCAGAAGCCCCGAGGACGGCCCACCGGGCTGGTAGGCCATGAAGCTATGCCCCTCCGCCATGCCACCGGCTTCCGCGATGATGTCGGTGATGGTAGAGCCTGCCGGCAGCAGGTAAACGCCCGGCTTGGCCACGCGGCCCGAAACGGAATAGCTGCGCAGCCCTGAACGGCCGTTCTTTTCCACGCCCGAAAGGATCTCAGGGCCCTCATGGGCAATGCGCGCGATCCAATGCAGCGTTTCGACATTGTGCACGAGCGTCGGGCGGCCAAAGAGGCCCACTTGCGCCACATAGGGCGGGCGATGGCGCGGCAGGCCGCGCTTACCCTCGATCGATTCGATCATCGCGCTTTCCTCGCCGCAGATATAGGCCCCGGCCCCCCGGCGCAGTTCGATATAGCCGGGCTCAGCAATCCCTGCGGCCACCAAAACAGCGATCTCCCGGCGCAGGATCTCCAAAACCGCCGGATATTCATCGCGCATGTAGATATAGCAGCGGTCCGCGCCGATGCCCCAGGCTGTGAGCAGCATGCCCTCGAGGAACAGATGCGGCATGCGCTCGAGGTAATAGCGGTCCTTGAAGGTGCCCGGCTCGCCTTCATCCCCGTTCACGCACAGATACTTCGGCCCTTCCGCAAGGCGCACGAAATCGAATTTCTTGCCCGCGGGAAAGCCCGCGCCACCGAGCCCGCGGAGGCCCGAGGCCAGCACACGATCGCGCGCCTCCTCCGGCGTCACCTCGCCTGCCCGGCAACGGGTTAGGGCACCATAGCCGCCTTTAGCCTGATAAGCGGCAAGCCCTTCGTAATCGGGCACATGGGCATGGGTCTCCCCAGCCTTGATCGCCGCCTGCACCTTCTCCGGCGTTGCGTGATCGATATGATTGTGCCCCAGTTCCAGCACCGGTGCCGTATCGCACCGCCCCATGCAGGGCGCACGCACCACGCGCACCTCCGCCGGATCAAGACCGTCCTCCAACGCGGCACGCAGAGCTTCGGCCCCGGCCAGCTCGCAGGAAAGCGAGTCACAGACCCGGATGGTGAGCGCAGGCGGCGGCGCCTCGCCTTCCTTCACCACGTCAAAATGGGCGTAGAAGGTTGCGACTTCGTAAACCTCGGCCTGACTCAGGCGCATTTCCTCGGCCAGCGCCCGCAGGTGGGCCGCCGAAAGATGCCCGAAGCGATCCTGAATCAGGTGCAAATGCTCAATCAGCAAGTCACGCCGACGGGGGCGATCCCCGAGAAGCGCCCGGACCTCCTCCCAGGCGGCATCCTCAAGCTGGCGGCCCTTCGGCGTCACACGCCCCTTGCCCTTGCCCGATTTCCAGATCCCCGGTTTCTGCTGATCCAGCGCCATGGCGCGACTCCCGCTTTGCGTTCTGGCTTGCAATCTAACGCCAGCCCGCAGGGCAACCATACCGCAAAAGCGACGTTTCAGGCGCGAATTGCCCCGGCGCGTACGCCCCAAGTGCCAAAGCCGTTCTTATGGTGGACAAGTGTCGCCCATCGTGGTGCAACCAAGGAACGCGTGCAGCACACACAGGACAAGACGACACCCCATGCGGCCCCGGCAGAGCTACTTCACCCTCGCCACCCTCGCCCCGGTGGCCCTTCTGGCAGGTGCCACGCTATTTGGCGGTGTCTGGATCGCGCTGGCGCTGGCCTATCTAACCCTCTTCACCGCTGCGCTGGATATGATCATTGCACAAGGGGAGGATCCCAATGCGCCGGCCAGTGAATTCCCCGCCGCCGACAAGCTTCTGATCTGCCTTGGAGTCGCCCATTTCGCGCTGCTCGGGCTGGCCGTCCATGCGCTCTCAGGAGCTGCCACCTTCAGCCCCTTGGGCAGGGCCGGGCTGTTCCTCGCCTTCGTGCTCTACTTCGGACAGGTCAGCAATTCGGCGGCGCATGAGCTGATCCACCGCACGCAGAGGCTGCCGTTTCGACTGGGCAAGTGGATCTATATCTCTCTGCTCTTCGGCCACCACACCTCCGCGCACCGGCTGGTACACCATCGCTGGGTCGGCTGTGACGAGGACCCGAACACGCCCGCGCTTGGCGAGAGCTTCTACGCCTTTGTGCCCCGCGCCTGGGTGGGATCTTTCACGGCCGGCTATGAAATGGAACGCGGACGGCTCTCCGGGCAGCCGCCCCTGTTGCGCATGTTGCGCAATCCCTATGCCACCTATGTGGCCGGCGGACTCGCGTTCTGCGGGATGGCGCTGCTAATCGGCGGCCTGGCCGGGCTGTTCACCTACCTGCCGCTGGCCTTTTTCTCGCAGATGCAGTTGCTGCAATCGGACTACGTCCAACACTACGGGCTGCGTCGCGCCCGGGATGCCGACGGCGAGCCCCTGCCCGTCTCCGCACTGGAAAGCTGGAACAGCCCACATTGGGCCTCGGGCCTTCTCATGCTGCACGCCCCGCGCCACAGTGATCACCACATGCACCCCGCGACGCAATACCCGGCACTCACGCTGCCGCCTGCCGAGGCCGCTCCAATGCTGCCCTACCCCCTGCCCGTGATGGCCGCGCTGGCGCTCGCCCCGCGCCGCTTCCGTCGCCTGATGGACACCCGCGCCAAGGCCTGGCACGCCCGCTCGGCGGAAATGCCGTCATGAAGCATGTACCTCTTGCCTTGATCTGTCTGATGGCAGCAACAGCAAATGCCGAAACACCCCTCTCGCCTTTGGATTTTGAAGCCTACGCGACGGGCAAAACGCTCTTCTACGCCCTCAACGGCGCGGAATATGGGGCCGAGGAATACCTGCCGGGCCGCCGGGTACGCTGGTCGTTTCTGAACGGGGAGTGCCTTGACGGCAGTTGGTTTGTTTCAGACGAAATGGTCTGTTTCACCTATGACTTCTCCCCGGAATCGCAATGCTGGTCCTTCTATTCGCTCGGCGGACGCCTGCTCGCGCGCTTTCAGAACGACCCTTCGGCAACAACGCTCTACGAGCTGCGCCAAAGCCCCAATCCTCTGGCCTGCGAAGGGCAAGTCCCGGGCGTCTGACGGCTGCGCCGCCCGCCGCCCCGCGGGGGCTCTGCCCCCGCACCCCCGAGGTATTTATGGCAAGAGGAAATGGGGCCCCTTCTTCTTGGTTAAAATATCCCGGGGTGCGGGGCAGAGCCCCGCTTGAACCTGTGTGCGGGGCGCAAGCCCCGCTATTGTCTGTGTGCGGGGCGCAAGCCCTGCCGCCGACCCTTTCGGTCAGAACAGGCTTCCCTGCTCGGGCGCGGATTTCGCGGTTTTGCCGGGTGTCTTGCCCCCAAGGCGCAGACGGCCATCGGCGAATTCCACTTCAAGGCTTCTGGCGGTTTCCGCCTCGGCTTTCGTGGTAATGACCCCTTCGTCGCCGCGCACAACCGCATAGCCGCGTTTCAGGGTTTCGGTGTAGCCGAGCGTCTGGCGCAGGCGTTCTGCGGCCTCAAGGCGGCTCTGCCAGCCGTTGACTTGTGCGTTGGCGGCGCGCACAAAGCGGGCGGTGAGAGCGTCCAGATCGCGTTTCTTGCGGTCCAGATCGCGCGTGATGGCTTCCGGGCGCAGGCGATCGGACGCGCGGGAGAGTGCGCGTTGACTTTCTTGCGTGCTTCGGGTGAGGCCGCGAGAAAGCCCGGCACCGCGCTCTTGCAGGCGGCGGGTTTCCTCCGCGATGCGGCGGCGCAGGAGGCCCGGGGCGAGCGGCCCTGAGGCCTTGGACAGCTGTTGCTGTTTCACCGAGGCGGCGGCGCGCAGGGCAAGCGGCAGCCGGGCGGAAGCCGTATCAAGCCGCTGGCTGGGCGTGGCCAGGAGCGCATCGGGCCTTGGCAGCGCGCGGGAGAGATCGGACAGCCTCTGGCGACGCTGGCGCACGCCTTGCTCAAGCCCGCGCAGCTGGCGGGCGTTGAGCGTATCGAGCGCGGCCATGAGCTCCAGCCGCACCGGCACGGCCAATTCGGCGGCCGCCGTGGGCGTGGGCGCACGGCGGTCGGCGACGAAATCAATGAGCGTGGTGTCGGTTTCATGGCCCACGGCGGAGATCAGCGGGATCTGCGAGGCGGCGGCCGCGCGGGCGACCACTTCTTCGTTGAAGCCCCAGAGATCCTCGATCGAGCCGCCGCCGCGCGCCACGATCAGCAGATCGGGGCGCGGCATAGCACCACCGGGAGTGAGGCGGTTGAAGCCTTCGATGGCCGCCGCCACCTCGGGCGCGCATTTCGCGCCTTGCACGGCCACGGGCCAGATCAGCACCTTGCGCGGAAAACGATCGCGCAGGCGGTGCAGGATGTCGCGGATCACAGCGCCGGACGGCGAGGTGATCACCCCGATGATTTCCGGCAGGAACGGCAGCGGCTGTTTGCGCTCGGGCGCAAAAAGGCCTTCCTCCGCCAGCTGCGCCTTGCGCTTCTCCAGCATCGCCATTAGCGCGCCCATGCCCGCAGGCGCGATGTCATCGATCACCATCTGGTATTTGCTCTGTCCGCCGAAGGTGGTGAGCTTGCCGGTGGCCACCACCTCCATCCCTTCCTCGGGCTGGGTGCGCAGGCGAGCGGAAACCCCTTTCCAGATGATGCCGGAGAGCACGTTGCGATCGTCTTTCAGATCCAGATAGATATGGCCCGAACGCGGGCGGCTCACCCGCCCCACTTCGCCCTTCACACGCACATGGCCGAAGGTGCCTTCGATGGTTTTCTTCACCGCGCCGGAGATTTCCGTCACCGTGAATTCAGGTGCGTTGTCACCGGGTTCGGGATCGTCGAACAAATCGCTCATCACTGCTCGCTTGTCTTGTGGGCGCGGCCACCTTAGAACGCGCCGCAGCAAAGGAAAAGCGAAGGGGCGGCCATGAACATCCTCATTCTCGGGTCCGGCGGGCGCGAACACGCGCTGGCTTGGGCGGTGAAGCAGAACCCGAAATGCGACCGGCTGATCGTGGCGCCGGGCAATGCGGGGATTGCCGCCATTGCCGAATGTGCGCAGCTTGCGGCCGAGGACGGCGGCGCGGTTGTGACCTTCGCCGAGGAAAACGCCATCGATTTCGTGATCATCGGCCCGGAAGCGCCGCTGGCTGCCGGGGTGGCCGACCGTCTGCGCGAAGCGGGCATCCTGTGCTTTGGCCCCTCACAGGCCGCCGCGCAGCTTGAGGCCTCCAAAGCCTTCACCAAGGAAATCTGCGACGCCTCCGGCGCGCCCACCGCCGCCTATGCGCGCTTCACCGAGGCCAAACCCGCGAAAGCCTACATCAAGGCCCAAGGCGCGCCCATTGTGGTGAAGGCCGACGGGCTGGCCGCAGGCAAGGGCGTGATCGTGGCGATGGAAGAGGAAGACGCGCTCGCCGCCATCGACGACATGTTCGGCGGCGAATTCGGCGCAGCCGGTGCGGAAGTGGTAATCGAGGAATTCATGGAGGGCGAAGAGGCCTCCTTCTTCGTGCTCTCTGATGGCGAGAACATCCTGCCCATGGGCACCGCGCAGGATCACAAGCGCGCCTATGACAATGACGAAGGCCCAAACACCGGCGGCATGGGGGCCTATTCCCCCGCACCGGTGATGACGGATGAGGTCACGCAGAAGGCGATTGACGAGATCATCAAGCCGACGGTGGCCGAGATGGCCCGGCGCGGCACGCCCTATCAGGGGGTGCTCTATGCGGGTTTCATGATCAAGGACGGCCAGCCGCGCCTCGTGGAATACAATGTGCGCTTTGGCGATCCCGAATGCCAGGTGCTGATGATGCGCCTTGGCGCGCAGGCGCTGGACCTGCTGGAGGCTTGTGCACGTGGCGAACTGGACTCCGCACAAGCGAACTGGGCCGACGATCACGCGATGACGGTGGTTCTGGCCGCGGAAGGCTATCCGGGCGCTTACGAAAAAGGCAGCGTGATCAAGGGGCTGGACGATCTTCCTGAGGATTCCTCCCATATGGTGTTCCACGCGGGGACGGCAGAGAAGGACGGGCAGATCGTGGCCAACGGCGGGCGCGTGCTGAACGTCACCGCGCGCGGGGCGAGCCTGCAGGAGGCCCATGATGCGGTTTACGAGATGATCGGCCAGATCGACTGGCCGGAGGGCTTCTGCCGCTCTGATATTGGCTGGCGGGCGTTGTAAGGTAAGTCAGACTTCGGCTGCGTTGCTGCTGAACCTCGGAAAAATGAACCGCGCAACAGGAACTGTTGCGCCGCGCCGTTCCGCCCCCCCCCGGGGCGGCGCGATTGCGCCACCCCGCGGAAGCGGCGCTCGACCTTAATCGTTGCCTGCTTTCAGCTTGCACTGTCTAAAAACCAAAAGACCCGCAGCTCCTCCTGCCGCGGGCCTTTCCCTGTCGGACTCTGTCCGATCTTATTCGGCGGCGGAAAGCTCGCCGTTGTTGATCTGCTCCTGTTCGATGCTCTCAAACAGCGCCTTGAAGTTGCCTTCCCCGAAACCGTCATCGCCCTTGCGCTGGATGAATTCGAAGAAGATCGGGCCGATCACCGTTTTGGAGAAGATCTGCAGCAGGATCTTCGTCTCGCCGCCATCCACCACACCTTCGCCGTCGATCAGGATGCCGTGTTTCATCATCCGCTCCAGCGGCTCGTCGTGGCCCTGCACGCGGTCGTGGCTCATCTCGTAATAGGCTTTCGGCGGGGCGGGCATGAAGCGCAGGCCGCGATCATAGATCTCATCCGTCGCGCCGTAGATGTCTTCCGTGCCCACGGCGATGTGCTGGATGCCCTCGCCCTTGTACTTCTTCAGATAGGCCACGATCTGCCCCTCCTCGCCGCGATCTTCGTTGATCGGGATGCGGATCTTGCCGCAGGGGCTGGTGAGCGCGCGCGACAGCAGGCCGGTGTATTTGCCCTGAATGTCGAAGAAACGGATTTCGCGGAAGTTGAAGAGATCGCCATAGAACCTGAACCACGTGTCCATGTTGCCCTTGAACACGTTGTGGGTCAGGTGATCGAGGTAGTAGAAGCCAACCCCTTCCGGGTGCGCGTTGGTGATCCAGTCGAATTCCTCGTTGTAAGGGCTCTGCTCGAAATACTGATCGATGAAATAGATCAGCGAGCCACCGATGCCGTAGATGGCGGGCACGTCCATCGTCTTGCCCGCGCCCTCATAGGGCTTTGCGCCCTTGGCGACGGCATGCTGAAACGCGTGCTGGGCGTCCACCACCCGCCAGGCCATCGCGGAGGCGCAGGGGCCGTGTTCTTCGGCGAAAGCAGCGGCGTGGGAGCCGGGCTCCATGTTCAGCACATAGGTGATGTCGCCCTGCTGCCAAAGCTCCACCGCCTTGCGCTTGTGGTTGGCGACATGGACATAGCCCATGCGGGCAAAGAGATCGCGCAGTTCCTGCGGCTCGGGGTGGCAAAACTCGACAAACTCGAAGCCGTCGGTGCCGGCCGGGTTGGCCTCGGTGATCTCGGATTTGGGGGCATCATGCGGGAACGGGCCCATGAAGCATCTCCTGTGCGCGTGCGTTTCGTTTCCTTTGCAAAGAATACACCCGCAACCCCGCGGGATTTGCGCAAAATGCGGCATGATGCGCGGTTGATTCGCGCAAACACCGCATGGGACACTCCCCACATGACCGAAACCCGCACTCAACTTCGCACCCCCCTCGATGCGCAGGACAAACGCCTCCTCGCCGCACTCCAGCGCGATGCCCATCTCACGGCGCAGGATCTGGGCGCGCTGCTGAACCTCTCGCCCTCCCAAGCCGGGCGCAGGCGGCAGCGGCTGGAGGCCGAGGGCTACATTCGCAGCTACGCGGCACGGCTTGATGCCCGCCGCGTCGGGCTGACGGTTCAGGCCTTCGTTCAGGTCTCCATGCAGAGCCACTCCCCCGAAGGGGCCAAGAGCTTCGCGCGGCTGGTGGAAACCCGCCCGGAGGTGATCAGCGCATGGACATTGACCGGCGAAGCGGACTATCTGTTGCGCGTGTATTGCCAAGACCTTTCCGCGCTGAACAGCCTGATTCACGAAGTGCTGCTGCCGCACCCCTCTGTCGCCCGCGTCCAGAGCCAGATCGTGATGGATCAGTTCAAAGCGGATGCGCCGCTGCCCACCTAAGACCACAGGACACCCATGGAATCCTTCCTGTTCCAGGCCACCATCTACTTGCTCGCCGCCGTCATCGCGGTGCCCATCGCCGCGCGGCTGGGGCTGGGTTCGGTGCTGGGCTACCTGATCGCCGGCATCGTGATCGGCCCGCTGATCGGGCTCGTGGGCGATACCGCAGACCTGCAGCATTTCGCCGAATTCGGCGTGGTGATGATGCTCTTCATCATCGGGCTGGAGCTTGAGCCCCACGTGCTCTGGAGCATGCGCCATCGCCTGCTGGGGCTGGGCGGCTTGCAGATCGGGCTGACGACGGGTGTGATCTCTGGCGCGGCGGCCTATATGGGCCAGCCCTGGCCCATTGCCCTTGCCATCGGCCTGACGCTGTCGCTCTCCTCCACCGCCATCGTGCTGCAGACGCTTTCGGAAAAAGGGCTGATGCAGACAACCGGCGGGCGCTCAGCCTTCTCGGTGCTCCTGAGCCAGGACATCGCGGTGATCCCCATGCTGGCCGCCTTTCCGCTGCTGGCCATCACCGGCGTCCACAACCGCCATTCGGCAGCGGCCTCCCACGGCGACAGCGTCGGCGTGGAGCAGGTGGACGGGCTGATCCACTACATTGATGAGATGGAAAGCTGGGAAACCGCACTTGTCACGTTGGGCGTGCTGGCGGCCATCATCCTCTTTGGCATCTTCCTCACCCGGCCGCTGTTTTCCTTCATCCACGCCGCCAAGCTGCGTGAGATGTACACCGCCACGGCCCTGCTGATCGTCGTTGGTATCGCCGCTGTGATGATCGTTCTGGGTATCTCGCCCGCCCTCGGGGCCTTCCTTGCGGGCGTGGTGCTGGCCAACACCGAGTTCCGCCACGAGCTTGAAAGCAACATCGAGCCCTTCAAAGGGCTCTTGCTGGGGCTCTTTTTCATCACCGTGGGCGCGGGCATCGATTTTGGCCGGCTCTGGGCCGATGTGACCGACATCATCGGCCTCACGCTGCTGCTGATGCTGATGAAAGGGCTCGTTCTCTTCGCGCTCGGCACGCTCTTCCGCCTGCGCGGCGCGCACCGCTGGCTGTTCACGCTCAGCCTCGCTCAGGCGGGCGAGTTCGGCTTCGTCCTTCTCAGCTTCGGCACGCAAACCAATGTTTTTCCAAGCGATCTGAGCGACAAGCTCCTGCTGGTGGTGGCGCTCTCCATGCTGCTCACCCCGCTCTTCTTCATCCTCTATGAGGTCTTAGCCAAACGCTCCGGCAAGCGGCGCAAGGCGGCGGAATCGTTTGACGAGATCGACACCAAGGGCCCCATCATCATCGCCGGGATCGGCCGCTTCGGGCAGGTGGTGAACCGCGTGGTGCGCTCGGCTGGGTTTGACACCGTGGTGCTCGACAATGATCTGAACGCGATCCAGCAGATGCGCCGCTATGGCTACAAGAGCTTCTTCGGCGATCCCACCCGGCCCGAGTTGCTGCATGCCGCAGGGCTGAAAACCGCCCGCGTGCTGGTGGTGGCGATGGACGACGAGGACGCCGCCGTCCGCCTCACCCAGCACGCCCGGCGCGAACGGCCCGATCTGCATATCGTCGCCCGCGCCCATGATCGCAGCCACGTCTACCAGCTCTACCAGGCCGGCGCGAATGACATCGTGCGCGAGATGTTTGACTCATCCTTGCGCGCGGGCCGCTACGTGCTCGAAAACATCGGCCTCGATGAATACGAGGCCAGCGTCGCCGAAACCGCCTTCTACAAACACGATCGCTACGCGGTGCGCGAATTGGCCAAACTCTGGCAGCCGGGCGTGCGGGCCGAGAACAACCCGGCCTATCTGGCGCGCGTGCGCGAGTTGGAGGATGAGCTGCACACAACGCTTCTGACGCAGCTTGATGCCATCGCCGACAGCCGCAAGGCCAACAAGGACGCCGCCGAATAGCCGGGGCTGGTGCGCACGGAATCGGGCCTTGCCCGCCTAAACCCTTGCCATGAGGCGCAATTTCATGCGCTAAACGGGGAAAGCCACCAAACGGAGCCCCGCGTTGCCCTTTCGCCCTGCCCTCTCCGACATCCCTGCCGCCATCGGGTTGCTGACACGGCTGCCGGTGCCGGTGGATGCCGAACGCGCGCAGGCGCGCGGCGCGGCGGGCGCATGGGCCTATCCGGTCGCCGGTTTGCTTGTTGGTGCCATCACAGGGCTCACCGCCCTTGCGGCAGGCTGCCTTGGCCTGCCCCCTGCCCTTGCCGCCGCGCTGGCGCTTTGCGTGCAGATCGCCACGACGGGCGCACTGCATGAAGACGGGCTTGCGGATGTGGCGGACGGCTTCTGGGGCGGCTGGGACAAGGCCCGGCGGCTGGAGATCATGAAGGACAGCCGCATCGGCACGTATGGCGTGCTGGCACTGGTGGCGAGCTTCGCGCTGCGTTGGTGTGCGCTCGCGAGCCTCTGCACGCTGGGCAATCCCTTCTGGGTCCTTCTCGCGCTTGGGGCGCTCACGCGCGTGCCGATGGTGCTCCTGATGGCCGCCATGACCAACGCGCGCGGCAGCGGGCTTGCGGCCAGCGTGGGCCGCCCGCCCGCGCAGGCCGCGTGGCTGGCACTAGGGTGCGGCGTGCTGGCGGCGCTGGCGTTCGTCGGGATCGGCGCGAGCATTGCCCTGCTGGTCTGGGGCGGGCTGGCCTGCGCCGGGTTGGCCGCTGTGGCGAAAACCAAGATCGGCGGGCAAACCGGCGATGTGCTGGGGGCCTGCCAACAGGTGGCCGAGATCACCGGGTTGATGGTGCTCGTTGCCCTGCTGGATTGAGCACCACACCAGCAAGAGTTCTCACTTTTTTGCCCAACAGGCACTGTTGGGCCGCGCCGTCCCGCCCCCGTCAAACCGTAGGTTTGCCTCCGGCAAAACAGGGCGGCGCGATTGCGCCACCCCTCGGGACGGCGCTACCGTCGAGCCAGTGTCAAAACCCAACAAAAAACCGCCGCTGGCAGGAACCAACGGCGGTTTCTTTTCGAAATCCCGAAAGGATCAGGCGGCGCGGGAAAGCAGGACCTCGTCCACGCGTTTCTGGGCCTTGTCCTCGTCGGTGCCGGCCACAGCCGCCACTTCGCGGGTCAGACGCTCCAGCGCGGCTTCGTAGAGCTGGCGCTCGGAGTAGCTTTGCTCACGCTGATCATCGGTGCGGTGCAGATCGCGCACCACTTCCGCGATGGAGATCAGATCGCCGGAGTTGATCTTTTGCTCGTATTCCTGCGCCCGGCGGGACCACATGGCCCGTTTCACCTTCGCCTTGCCCTTCAGCGTGTCCATCGCCTTGGAGACGATGTCGGGGCTGGAGAGCGTGCGCATGCCGACTTCGGCGGCCTTGTGGGTGGGAACGCGGAGCGTCATCTTGTCTTTTTCGAAAGAGATGACGAAGAGCTCAAGCTGAATTCCCGCGATTTCCTGCTCCTCGATGGAGAGGATCTTGCCAACGCCATGGGCCGGGTAGACCACAAAATCGTCAGGGCGGAACTCAGATTTCTTCGCTTTGGTCATTCAGTTACTTCCTCAAGAGGCCCCGGCACGGGCAGCGTGTCAGACACGTTACGGCGCATACGGCAGGTACCGCATCCGATCCTGATCTGTAGCGCTAAAAAACCATCCTACAGGCGAGCAGCACTGTGGATGGGGCCAGGTGTCCATGCTTCATTTACAGGATCATCATAGCATATTTTGCCGCCCTGTGACAGAGCGGCGTATGCATAGCGGAAATGCCCTTACGCGTAAGGGTTTTCAGCGTTTTCAAGGCGATCGGGCACAGGCTGCGCCGACCGCTTGGCGAATCAGCCGCCCTCGCCGGGTGCTTCGGAGAAATATTTCTCCATCTTGCCCTCTTCACCATCCCGGTCTTCCGCCTCCGGCAGAGGATCCTTCTTGGTGATGATCACGGGCCACAGTTCAGAATACTTCCGGTTGAACTCGACCCACTTTTCCATGTCCGGCTCGGTGTCCGGGCGGATCGCGTCTGCCGGGCACTCGGGCTCACAGACGCCGCAGTCGATGCATTCGTCCGGGTGGATCACCAGCGTGTTTTCGCCCTCGTAGAAGCAATCCACGGGGCAAACCTCGACGCAGTCGGTGTATTTGCAGGCGATGCAGTTCTCGGTGACGACATAGGTCATTGCGGCTCAACCACTTCGTTTCATCTTTGGACGCCTAGCTAGAACGAAGCGGCGCATCATTCAAGCTCTGTCCCCCGGGAAAGGAGGGAATTGCGGCGATCCTTCTTCGTGGGCCGCCCTTTTCCCTCGAATTTCGGGGCGGGCGGAACGGGCTCCCAGTGCAGGGTTTCCGCCGGGGTCTGATCCTCGTAGAGCGCCTGCGCCTCCGGTGCCGGGCCGCGGCGCTCCGAAAGCGCCACGATGCGCACCACGCGGATCACGCGCCCCTGCGGGAAAGTCAGCACATCGCCGGGGGCCACCGCGTAGGAGGCCTTGGCGATCTTGGTGCCATCCACCCGCAGGTGCCCGCCCGTCACGATCTTGGCGGCGAGGCTGCGCGTCTTGAAAAAACGCGCATGCCAGAGCCATTTGTCGATGCGCAGGGAGGGCCGCGGGGTGTCGCTCACCTAGCGTTTATCCTTGAGCCCCATCAGCGCGGCGGCGAAGGGGTTGTCCGGGTCAATCGGCTTTTCCTTGCGGGGCGGGCGCGCGCTGAAGGTCTTGGCCTTGCCGCCGCCGCCCTTCTGGTCGGGGCCGCCGCGTTTGCCTTTCGGCTTGCCCTTGCCCTGCGGGCGCTCGCCGCGCTCGCCGCCTGTGCCACCGGACCGCGCCGGGCGATCCCCGCCGGTGCGGCGCGGGCGCTGGGTGCGGGCCCAGGTGAAGGTGTAGAAGACCTCGGTTTCCGGCTCGCCAGCGTCTTCCGCCGGAGCCTCAGCTTCAGCAGCCACCTCGGCAGGCGCGTCTGCGGCTGCTTCGGCCACAGGCGCTTCTACCGGAGCTTCCTCGGCGGCAGGCGCGGCGTCGGCTTCAGGGGCCGCTTCGGCTGTGGCCTCAGGGGCCGCAACTTCAGGCGCAACCGCTTCGGGCGCGGCTTTCACTTTCGCGCGCTCGCCCTTCTCGGCCTTGTAGCCAAGGCCCTCCATCAGGGCGGCGAATTGCTCCAGCGTCATGCCGGTGATCGAGAGCATGTCGGCGTTGGCCTCAAAGCCAGCGCGGCTGTCCTGCGCGCGCAGCATGTCGGCGAGGCGCTCCAGCATGTCGATGCGGATCGCGCGGGCGCCTGCGATACGGTAGCCCGACATCGCATCCGCGCCCTCGACCGTGCCATCGACGACGGGGATCGTCACGAGGCCCGGCGGCGGGCTTTCGGGGAATTCCTGCAGGCCCTTGGCCAGCGACCAGAGCACGAGGCGCAGGCGCGTGGGCGCGGGTTTCAGCAGCAGCGGCATGAAGATCGTGTACTGGCCGAAGCGGATGCCGTGTTTGCGCAGCATGGCGCGGGTGTCCTGATCGAGATCCTTCACCTCTTGCGCCACCTGATCGCGGGGCAGGATGCCGAAGGCTTCGATCAGCCGGAAGGCAAAGCCGCGCGCGATGCCGGTGAGGGCTTCGTCGCGCTGCATGGCGGTGAGCGGCTCAAACAGCGTGGCGACCTTGCGGTCGATGAAATGCTGCAGGCGGCGCTGCACCTTCTGGATCACCTCGGGCCCGGCTTCTTCGTCCACGAAGGCCTCGGCGCGGGGTTTCAGCGCATCATCGCCGGCCACGAGCTTGCCCACGGCGTGCTGGCCCCACATCAGGCCACCCTGCTCGGTGAAGTCGATCTCGGTGTCGGGCGCGTTGTAGAAACGATCCGCGCGCAGGTGGAACTCGGGCTTCAGGGCCTGCAGGCTCGCGGTGCGCAGCGTCTTGGCCTCATCGGGGCTGGCGCTCTTGTCCTGCTTGAAGCGGAAACCCTCAAGACGGCCGACGAATTCGCCCTCAACCGTCACTTCACCTTTGTCGTTCACGTCGGCCACAAGGCCCTCCTTCTGCTTCAACCGCCGCAGCAACACAGAGGTGCGCCGGTCAACAAATCTTTGGGTCAGACGCGCATGAAGGGCATCCGACAGGCGGTCTTCTACCGCGCGGGTCGCCTCGCGCCAATGGTTTTCGTCATCGAGCCAGCCGTTTCGCTGTGCGACATACGTCCACGTGCGAATAAAGGCCAATCTTTTGGACAGCGTGTCAATCTCGCCATCGGTGCGGTCGATGCGCTTGACCTGCCGCGCGAACCAATCGTCCGGCACCCGACCAAGGTCCATCAGGAAGCGGAAGATCTCTTCCAGAAGGCTGGCGTGTTCGGCATGTGAGATGCCCCGGAAATCGGGAATGCGGCAGACGTCCCAGAGCCGTTTCACCGCGTCACCGCCCACCGCGCGCTCCATCACCATGCCCGAGGCCGCCAGCGATTTCAGCGCCAGAAGATCGTCGCTGTCGCGGGTGCGGGTGAGCCATTCGTCGCTCGTGGTGTCCTCCAGCGAGGCGATGAGGCGCGGCACGGTGGAGAACTGCAGGCTGGCGTTGCGCCAGTAAAGTTTGCGCACCGGCGGGAAGCGGTGCTCGCAAATCGCTTCGGCCACCTCATCCAGAAGCGGCGGGGCCTCGCCTGTCACGCCAAAAGTGCCGTGGTTCATGTGCCGCCCGGCCCGGCCTGCGATCTGGCCCAGCTCGGCGGCCTGCAAGGGGCGCATCCGGCGGCCGTCGAACTTGGTGAGCGAGGAGAAGGCGACGTGGTTGATGTCGAGGTTCAGCCCCATGCCGATGGCGTCGGTCGCCACCAGATAATCCACGTCGCCGTTCTGGTAGAGCTCCACCTGCGCGTTGCGCGTGCGCGGGCTGAGTGCGCCCATGACGACAGCCGCGCCCCCTTTCTGGCGGCGCAGCAGCTCGGCGATGGCATAGACATTATCCACCGAAAAGCCGACGATGGCAGAGCGTGCCACCATGCGACTGATCTTCTTCTGGCCGGTATAGGTCAGCTCGGAAAACCGTTCGCGGCTCACGAATTCCACGCCCTTCACCAGCCCGGCGATGGCCCCGCGCATGGTGTCGGAGCCCAGAAACAGGGTTTCGTGCAGGCCCCGCGCGCGCAGCAGGCGATCGGTGAACACATGGCCGCGCTCCGGATCGGCGCAAAGCTGGATTTCATCGATGGCCACGAAATCCGCGCCGATGCCCTCGGGCATCGCCTCCACGGTGCAGACCCAATACTGGGTGCGCGGCGGCACGATGCGCTCTTCGCCGGTCACGAGCGCCACCACATTGGGCCCGCGCAGGGCGACGATGCGGTCATAGACCTCGCGCGCCAGAAGGCGCAGCGGCAGGCCGATCACGCCTGTCCGGTGGCCCAGCATCCGCTCGATGGCGTAATGCGTCTTGCCGGTGTTCGTCGGGCCGAGAACGGCCTTGATCGTTGCCATGGGAGCCTTCGCGCCTGCGGTTACCTCTGCGGCTTACAGATCGAGGCCGCCGACCTCTTTCTCAAGCCTTTCCACTGCGCTGATTATGTCAGGGCGGTGGGGATGTATAGCCAGCACCTCGCGATAGGCGGCGAGCGCGTCCTTGGGGTAACCTAGTTGCTCCATGATCATCCCAAGCCCCGAGAGCGCGCCGAAGTGGCGCGGGTTGAGCGAGAGCGTGACCTGAATATCGTTTATCGAGGGGCCAAAGAGCCCGGCCTGAAAATAGGCCGTGGCCCGGCCATTCCAGCCCTCGGCAAACTCCGGCGCGTGATCCACCAGGGATGAGAAATGCCAGATCGCGGCGTTTACGTCGCCGGCCTGCAGCGCGGCGCGGCCCTTTTCCAGCAGCAGATCGAAGGTATCGGAGCCCGAGCGGGACCAGGCCTGCCAGATCTCGCCCTCGACAGTTTCCCAGTTTTCGTTGTTTTCATCGGCCAGTTGCTCAAAAAGAGCATCCAGATCGTCCACCCCGTCAGCAAAGGCTGACGCGGGCGTCAAAAACAGCGAAAGTGCCGCAACGGTATATTTGAGGAACTGGCTTACAGATCGCATAACACTAGGGAGTTTAGCTCCCGCACCGCAAAAAGCGAGTGCCGGCACATCACATTTCGGAGGATACCCATGAGCGACATCATCACCACCGCCGTAGCCGCCCTGTCTGAGAAAATCGACAGCTTCGACGGCTCCGCCAAATTCGTCATCGAAGGCGAAGGCTCCATCGTGATCGATTCGGACGGCGTGCGCGCCTCCGACGACGAGGCCGACGTCACCATGACGGCGGACGCAGAGACGTTCCAGTCCATCCTCGACGGCGATCTGAACCCGACCGCAGCCTTCATGGGCGGCAAGCTCACCGTGGACGGCGACATGGGCGCTGCGATGAAACTCGGCGCAGCGCTGGGTTAAGCACATGGAGCAGGCCCCGCTGTTTGAGGATGTGGCCGAAGCCCCCGCCGGGGGCGCGGCCTATTGGCTGAAAACGGCGGATGGCCTGCGCATTCGCGTGGCAGCCTGGGGCAAGGAGGGGGCGAAAGGCACCGTCCTGCTGTTTCCCGGGCGCACCGAATACATCGAGAAATACGGCCGCGCGGTTGGCGAATTGCATGCGCGCGGCTTCGCCAGCCTCGTGGTGGACTGGCGCGGACAGGGGCTTTCGGACCGGCTGACCGCCGACCGCGCCACCGGCCATGTGCATATCTTTCACGACTACCAGCACGATGTGCAGGCAGCCCTGCAGGCCGCACGCAATCTGGATCTGCCCGAACCCTACTATCTTCTGGCCCATTCCATGGGCGGCTGCATCGGGCTGCGGGCCTTGCAGAACGGGCTGCCCGTGAAAGCGGCGGCCTTCACCGGGCCGATGTGGGGCATCGTGATCGAGCCGTGGCGCAAGCCCTTCGCGCTTGGGCTCTCCTGGCTCAGCCGTAAGCTCTCCTTCCCCCATGTCCGCGCGCCCGGCACCGGCGGCGAAACCTACGTGAAGCAGGCCCCGTTCGAGGACAACATGCTCACTACGGATCCTGAGATGTTTGCCTATATGAAACGGCAAACAGACGCCCACCCCGAGCTGGCGCTCGGCGGGCCCTCGCTGGGCTGGCTGGATGAGGCCCTCACCGAATGCCGCGCCCTGATGGCGATGGAGGCCCCGGATCTGCCCACACTCACCTTCCTTGGCACCAACGAGCGGATCGTCAGCAAGGATGCGATCGTGCTCTACAAGAAGGGTTGGCCGCGCGGCACGCTTGAGATCGTCGACGGGGCCGAGCACGAAGCCATGATGGAGGCCCCGGCCCTGCGCGACCGCGTCTTCGACATGACGGCCGCGCATTTCGCCAGCCACAGCTAAGGTCGCACTCCGCTTCATCAATCCCGATTGCACCTGCGCCCTGCCCCATGCTAGCCGTGGCCGGGCCGCTGCGAGCACTTCTGCGGGCGGCGGAAAGGCTTTCGCATGTTCACCCCCGCCACCACGCCCCCCCGTCTGGCCACACTGATCGGCCTCACGGCGCTGGCGATCCTGACGCTGAACCTCTTCCTGCCCACCCTGCCCCAGATCGCGGCGGACCTGCAGGCCGACTACGCGCTGGTGAACCTCTCGGTGGCGGGCTACCTCGCCCTCACGGCCCTGCTGCAACTCATCGCCGGCCCGCTGTCGGACCGCTTCGGCCGCCGCCCGGTGATGCTGATCGCGCTTGCGGGCTTCTGCGTGGCCTCCGTCGGCGCGGCACTGGCGGAAAGCATCACCGCCTTTCTGGCCTGGCGCGTAGCCCAAGGCAGCATCATTGCCGGCGTGGCCCTCTCCCGCGCCATCGTGCGCGACATGTTCGACCCGCAGGAAGCCACAAGCAAGCTGGGCTATATCTCCATGATCATGGCCATCGCGCCGATGCTCGGCCCAATCCTTGGCGGCGTGGTGGGCGAGTTCTACGGCTGGCGCGGCAACTTCTGGATCTTCGCGGGCTTCGGCGCGGTGATGCTCTGGGCCACTTGGGCGGATCTGGGCGAAACCAACGCCTACAAAGGCCGCCCGATGCGCGAACAGTTCCAGAGCTACCCCGAGCTTCTGCGCTCCCGCCGCTTTTGGGGCTACGCGCTCTGCCTCGGCTTCTCGGTTGGGGCCTTTTACGCCTTCCTCGGCGGCGCGCCGCTGGTGGCCACGGTGGTGTTTGACCTTTCCCCCGCCATGCAGGGCGTGGTGATCGGCTTCACCACGGTGGGCTTCTTCTTCGGCTCCTTCGCCGCTGGGCGGCTGGGCAAACGCATCCCCCTCACCACGATGATGCTCGCAGGCCGCCTGCTCTCCTTCGGTGGCATGGCCCTTGGCCTTGCGGTGATGCTCGCCGGGTTCGTGACGGTACCGGTGCTTCTGGCAAGCGTCGTCTTCGTCGGGCTCGGCAACGGGCTCACCCTGCCCTCGGCCAGCGCCGGTGTGCTCTCTGTGCGGCCCGAACTGGCGGGCAGTGCCTCGGGGCTGTCGGGCGCGCTGATGGTGGGCGGCGGCGCGGTGATGACGTGGGCCACGGGCCACGCCGTGGCCGCGCACCCAAGTGCGCCGCTCCTTCTGATGATGATGCTCGCCTCGATCCTGATCTCGCTCGCCGCCGCGCTCTGGGTCATCGCAGTGGATCGGCAAATCGCGGCACAAAGCGAGGCCTGAGCCCGCAATCACGCCGCCTTCCCTTGAACCTTCCCGCTCCCGCGCCCTATGTCTTGGGGCAACACAGACACATGAGGTTTTGCATGAAGCTCGCTTTCCCCGCTCCCGTATATGACGCCAACGCCGCCTCTGGTGCGGGCAAGTTCGGCGATCTGCCCGAATGGGACCTGAGCGATCTCTACAAGGCCGAGGACGCGCCGGAGCTGACGCGCGACATGGCCTGGCTGGAGAAAGCCTGCGCCGATTTCGCTTCCACCTATCAGGGCAAACTGGCCGATTTGGACGCCGATGGCCTGCTGGCCTGCGTGGAAGCCTACGAAAAGATCGATCTGATCGCCGGGCGCATCATGTCCTTCGCGGGGCTGCGCTACTACCAGATCACCACGGATTCGGGCCGCGCCAAATTCATGGCCGACTGTCAGGACAAGATCACCGATTACACCACACCGCTCGTCTTCTACACGCTGGAAATCAACCGCATCGAGGATGAAAAGCTGCAGGCGATGTTTGCCGGGAACGAAGCACTCGCCCGCTACAAGCCGATCTTCGACCGCCTGCGCGCGATGAAGCCGCACCAGCTGTCCGACGAGTTGGAACACTTCCTGCACGACACCTCCACCGTCGGCGCTGCCGCCTGGAACCGCCTCTTCGACGAAACCATCGCGGGGCTGACGTTTGAAATCGACGGCGAAGAGCTGAACCTCGAAGCCACGCTGAACTTCCTCACCGAGCAGGACCGCAGCAAGCGCGAAGCCGCCGCCCATGAGCTGGCACGGGTTTTTGGTGAGAACGTGAAACTCTTCGCCCGCGTGCACAACACGCTCGCCAAAGAGAAGGAAATCGAGGACCGCTGGCGCAAGATGCCCACGCCGCAAACCGGCCGCCACCTCGCAAACCACGTGGAGCCGGAAGTGGTGGAAGCGCTGCGCGATGCCGTCGTGGCCGCCTACCCGAAGCTCTCGCACCGCTACTACGCGTTGAAAGCGAAATGGCTGGGGCTTGAGCGCATGCAGGTCTGGGATCGCAACGCGCCCCTGCCCACGGAGGACATGAAAACCGTCGATTGGGCCACCGCGCGCCAAACGGTGATGGAGGCCTACGGGGCGTTTGATCCGAAAATGGCCGAGTTAGCCGAACCCTTCTTCGAAAAAGGCTGGATCGACGCCGGCGTGAAGCCCGGCAAGGCCCCCGGCGCCTTCGCGCACCCCACGGTGACAGATGTGCACCCCTATGTGATGCTGAACTACCTCGGCAAACCGCGCGACGTGATGACGCTCGCCCACGAGTTGGGCCACGGCGTGCACCAGGTGCTGGCGGCCAAACAGGGCGAGCTTCTGTCCTCAACCCCGCTCACGCTGGCCGAAACGGCCTCTGTGTTTGGCGAAATGCTCACCTTCCGCAAGCTGCTCGATGCCGCGCAAACCAAGGCCGAACGCAAGACGCTGCTGGCGGGCAAGGTCGAAGACATGATCAACACTGTGGTGCGCCAGATCGCCTTCTACGATTTCGAGTGCAAACTCCACGCCGCCCGTGCGGAAGGCGAGCTGACGCCCGAAGACATCAACGCGCTCTGGATGAGCGTGCAGGCCGAAAGCCTCGGCCCCGTCTTCGACTTCATGGAGGGCTATGAGACCTTCTGGGCCTATATCCCTCACTTCGTGCACTCGCCCTTCTACGTCTACGCCTATGCTTTCGGCGACGGGCTCGTGAACGCGCTCTATGCCGTCTACGAGGAAGGCGATTCCGACTTCCAGAAGAAATACTTCGACATGCTGGAAGCCGGGGGGTCCAAACACCATTCTGAGCTGCTCGCCCCCTTCGGTCTCGATGCGGCGGATCCGAAGTTCTGGGACAAGGGGCTTTCGATGATCTCCGGCATGATCGACGAGCTCGAAGCGCTGGAAGAGTAACTTTCTAGCCTCCGGCGGGGATATTTTCCGAACAAAGTGGGGCCCCATCACCGAATTGGGGCCCCTTTCATCTTGGCAAAAATGTCCCGGGGGTGCGGGGGCAGCGCCCCCGCGCTTTACAGCCGCTCACGCAAGCCCCTCGGGCTGGGTGAGCCGGTCCAGCAGGGCAGAGATGTCTTCCACATGCTCGGCCACCACATGCACCACGCCGCTTTCGCGCTGGATGCGCCCGGTCACCCGCAGGAGCCGGCCCGAGATCACCGCGCGGCGGAAGCGCTCATAAACGTTTTGCCAGACGACGATGTTGCTCACCCCGGTTTCATCCTCCAGCGTGAGAAAGATCACCCCTTTCGCGGTGCCGGGCCTTTGGCGCACCAGCACGAGCCCGGCCACGCAGATGCGCGCGCCCTCGGGGGGCTCGTTCAGCCGCGCATGGGGCAGGCAGGCCGGGGGGCGCGGCCAGGGGGAGGCGGGCACAGTCATGAGAACAAATATAGAACATAAGGCTTTGCAGGCAAGGCCCGGTGCCGCTCCGGCGAAAAAGTGAGCAATTGCCACTGGCGCGGCCTGCCCCCCGCCGCTAAGTCAGGCGTTGGCGCTGCTGGCACGCGCGCCTGTCTAGCGACGACGACAGCAAGGACGACAGAGGCAGAACATGGCGAAGATCACTTATATCGAGCACAACGGCACCCGGCATGAGGTCGAGGTGGCCAACGGCCTGACCGTGATGGAAGGCGCGCGCGACAACAACATCCCCGGCATCGAGGCCGATTGCGGCGGCGCCTGCGCCTGCTCCACCTGCCACGTCTATGTGGATCCCGACTGGGCAGAGAAGATCCCGGCGAAGGATCCGATGGAAGAGGACATGCTGGATTTCGCCTATCAGCCCGATCCCGCCCGCTCCCGCCTGACCTGCCAGATTAAGGTGACGGACGCGCTGGACGGGCTCGTGGTGCAAATGCCTGAAAAGCAGATCTGATGCGCGCGGCGGCTTGCGCCTTCGCCGCAGCCCTGCTGGCGGCCCTGCCCGCCGGGGCTGCGCCGGTGATCGCCGCCGCCACTTATGACGATCCCACAACCCGCTACGCCCATGGCGTTCTGGGCGATGCCATCGAGCACGGCACGCTGGTGCTGGCGTTCACCGACGGCTCCGCCCGCCGCTTCGTGCTGCCTGAGAGCCGTGTCTTCGAAGACACCGCCCCGCGCCTCGCCGATCTGGATACAGACGGCGCGCCCGAGGTGATCGTGGTGGAGTCCGATCAGCGCCGTGGCGCGCGGCTTGCCGTCTATGGGCCGAACGGCTTGATCACCGCCACGCCCTATATCGGCACCGCCAACCGCTGGCTTGCCCCGATCGGCGCGGCGGATCTGGACGGCGACGGCACGGTGGACATCGCCTATGTCGACCGCCCACATCTGGCGCGCGTCTTGCGCGTCTGGCGGTTTGAAAACGGACAGCTCACCGAGATTGCCCAAGATGCAGGGTACAGCAACCATCGCATCGGCGAGGATTTCATCACTGGCGGCATCCGCACCTGCGCCGGTGGGCCGGAACTGGTACTCCCGGAGGCGCGCTGGCAGCGGCTCAAGGCTGTAAGACTAGAGGGCAACCGCCTCAAGGCGCGCGACGCCGGAGCGTTTGATGGCCCCAGCAGCGTTGCGGCGGCGCTCGCCTGTAAAGAGCGCTAACTGAAAATCAGCGTTTGCTGGCCATATCGGCCACAGGCGCGCTGTCGCTCACGCCCGCCACCAGCGCGACGTCGCACTCCGCCGCCCGCAACAGGCGCGTCGGCGCGCGGCCCGCGGCAATATCCTGCAGGTCGTCCACGATCATCTTGCCGATCAGGTGACGCCCGCCCTTCACGGCGGCCGCGCGGTGCGGCGAGAGGATCAGGTTCGGGTTGAAGCGCATCTGGGATTTCTTGTCGACGGGCTCCTGCGGGAAGACGTCGATCGCGGCACGGATACGGCCGAAGGTGGTGTCGCGCAGGAGCGCGTCGAAGTCCACCAGATGGGCACGGCTGGCGAGCACCAGAAGGCTGCCGTTGGGCATGCGCGACAGCTGCCGCGCACCGATCATGCCCTTGTTCTCCACCGTGGGCGCGGCCATCACGAAGGTGCAGCGGCTTTGGCTCAGCACCTCGTCAAGGCTTGCAAGGATCACACCCTTGGCCTCGGCGGCCTCTTCATCGAGGTAGGGATCATAGGCGCGCACGATGGGGCGGAAGGGGCGCAACAGGCGCAGGGTTTCCTGTGCGATGGAGCCGAAGCCGACAAAACCGATCGGGCAGTCAAACAGCGAGAAATCGCGCTCGGCGTGATCGGCCAGCCAGCTTTCCCGACCATTGCGAAACAACTCATGCTCTGTCACAAGCCCGCGCGCGCCCGAGAGCGCCATGGCCACGGCCATCTCGGCCACGGATTCGCGAAAGCCCGGCGCGCAGCTCAGCACTTCGACGCCCTTCTTGGCGCAGGCCGCGTAATCGATAGAGGCCGGAAACGCCCCCGAGACCTCGATGACCGCCTTGAGCCCCGGCGCGGCGGCGAGCGTGCCTGCCCCCACTTTCGGATCTGCCGATATCAGCGCGATGGCCTTGGGCAGAGCGCTCTCCAGCACGTCGGCCGGGATCGGCGCGTCCTGCCCCCAGATCACGTCGAAAGCGGTATGAAGCCGCGCGTAGTCGGCCTCGGAAAACAGCTCGGAGACTTGCCGCCAATAGGCATCCAGAACAATGGCCGGTTTCTGCATAGGGGACCTCCTGACGCCACAATGGCCGCGCAACTGCCTTGAAACAAGGGGGATTCTCAGCTCTGTTGCTCCTTGGGGCCGCCCCGCCTAGTCTTTGGCGGGCAGACCCGTGGCAAAGCGGGCGAACAGACCATGCGGAGGTTGACCCATGCGGGCGTTGAAACTCATCATCCTTGTCGCGGTGCTTCTCTGGGGGGCCGGGTTCGTGGCCCGCATGATCTATGCGCCGCCCGATCTTGCGGGGCGCAGCGAAAGCACGGCGCTGCCGCCCGCCACCGACAGCCGCATCGCGCGCCATGTGCGCCCTCAAATGGAAGCGCATCCGGGCAAGAACGGCGTCGCGCCGCTGCAGAACGGCGCGCTGGCCTTCGCGGCGCGGATCTTGCTGGCACGCTCGGCGGAGACCAGCATCGATGCGCAATACTATATCTGGCAAAACGACATTACGGGGATCCTGCTGCTCGCCGAATTGCAGGCCGCCGCAGAGCGCGGCGTGCGCGTGCGGCTTCTGGTAGACGACAACGGCACCCCGGCGCTCGACGCCGAACTGGCCGAACTGGACAGCCACCCCAACGCCGAAGTGCGCCTGTTCAACTCCTTCATCCTGCGCAGCCCCCGCGTGGCCTCCTATATGTTCGACTTCCGCCGCCTGAACCGCCGGATGCACAACAAGTCCTTCACCGTGGACGGGATCGCCACCATCGTCGGCGGGCGCAACGTGGGCGACATCTATTTCGCCACCGCCGAGGATGTGAACTACTTCGATCTCGACGTGCTTGTTGCCGGCAATGCCGCAGCGGAGGTGGGCGCGGATTTCGACGGCTACTGGGCCAGCCAATCGGCTTTCCCGGTGTCGCTGGTTCTGCCGCAGGACGATCCCCAGGCCGCATCGATCGAGGCCGCCGCCGCTGCGGTGCGTGAAGACCCGGCCGCCAAAGCCTATCTCTCCGCTATCGAGAACACCAAACTCATTGCCCAGATGATGGAGGGCTCGCTGCTGCTGGACTGGGTCGAAACCCGGCTGGTGAGCGATGATCCGGTGAAAGGGCTGGGCCCAGCGGCCCCGGATCAGCTGATGATCACGCGGCTCTTTTCCATTCTCGGGCGGCCCACCGAAAGCGTCGATCTGGTGTCGGCCTATTTCGTGCCCGGAGAAGGCTTCACCGATCTGCTCGCGGGCTTCGCGCAGGACGGCATCCGGGTGCGCACCCTGACAAACTCGCAGGCCGCCACCGATGTGCTCCCCGTGCACGGCGGCTACATCCGCAGCCGCGATGATCTGCTGGAGGGCGGTGTCGAGGTCTATGAGCTGAAAGCCGGCGTCGAACAGGCGCGGCTGGGCGGGCAGCTTGGGCTGCTGGGCTACTCCACCACCAGCCTGCACGCCAAAACCTTCGTGCTGGACCGCGACGAGATCTTCGTCGGCTCCTTCAATTTCGACCCTCGGTCGGCCAACCTCAACACCGAGATGGGCTTCCTGATCGACAGCGAAGCGCTTGCCCGCACCATGGCCGAAAGCTTCGACAGCAATCTCGACGCCAATGCCTACCGCGTCCGCCTGTCACCAGAAGGCGCCTTCTCCTGGCAGGAAACAGCGGAGGACGGCCATGAGGTCATCCACACGACAGAGCCCGCAACCACGCTCTTTGGCCGCGCGCTGGTGACCTTCATGAGCTGGCTACCCATCGCCTGGATGCTGTGAGGCAAAGGGGGCGCGGGGCTTGCGCCCCGCGCGGTTTTCAGCGGGGCTCTGCCCCGCACACAGGTAAAAGCGGGGCTCTGCCCCGCACCCCCGGATATTTCCGGTCAGAAGATGATGGGGCCCCACTTTGTTCTGTAAATATCTCGGGGGAGGCGCCGAAGGCGGCGGGGGCAGAGCCCCCCACTTCACGCTGACACAGGGGCAAAGCCACGGTATGCTGACACTGACTTCCCCCTTGAGGCCTGAGCATGCTTCCCACGATCGCGAGCTTCTGGACGGGCTCCGCCTTAAGTTTCTTCGAACAGGTTGTGATCCGGTCTTTTCAGGAGGCCGGACATGATGTCAGGCTTTACGTGCATGGCACCGTTGAAGGCGTGCCGGAGGGGGTGGACCTGCGGGAAGCGGTCGCGCTCTGCCCGCCACCTTTTCCCATCGCGGACGGTGATCGAACCCGGGTGGCGGTCTATTCCGATCTTCTGAGGCTACATATTCTGCGCGAAGGTGGCGTGCTCTGGGCCGATCTTGACGCCTACTGCCGCCGCCCTTTTGCCTTCGATGGCGCCCATGTCTTCGGGGCCAACGGGCGGGGCCGGATCCTGACCGGGGTGATGGGGCTGCCGCCCGAGAGCCCGACGCTGGCTGCTCTGCTCGGTTTTCTGGAGAGCGAGTGCCCGGTGATCCCCTGGCGCGGGGCCTCCTACCGCGCAGACGCCGAGGCGCGGCGGGCGCGCGGGGAGCGTTGGAGCATCGCCGATCTGCCATGGGGCGTGACCGGGCCGAAGGGCTTTACCTTTTTCCTGAAGCGAAATGGCGAGGACACCTACGCGCAGGAGAAACACGTCTTCTATCCGATCATGCGCGAGGCGCTGCCGTTGCTGTGGCGGCCCAAGCCCGATCTTGCCCGGATCGAGCCCGAGGGCTGCCGCTCGGTGCATCTGTTTGGCTTTACCCGCAAGCAGGTCGCGCTTCACTACGGCGGGCTGCCCCCTGCGGGCAGCTATCTGGAGCTGCTTTGTACGCGCCACGGCATCGATCCCGGCGCGGCCCCTGCGCGCGCGCTCCCGTGGATGCTGTGAGGCCGCACGCGACGAAAGCCCTTTCCCGCGCCTGCCGGATCGGGCAGGATGGCGCAAAAGCAACAAGACCGGCCCATCGCGCAGTGCCTGCCTCTTCTTCCCTCAGCCGCTCCCGCCTTCTGGTGAGCTTCGCACTCGCATTGGCCGGGCTGACCGCCGCCTGCGTGGAGCCCGAGCGCCGTCAGGTGGCCGTCACCGCTGCCAATACCGCAGCCCTGATCCCGACCCAAACCGATGCACCGGACACCGCTGACACGGGCACCTGCTGGGCGCAGGACACCCAGCCTGCGCTGATCCAGACCACCACCGAACAGGTGCAGATCGCACCCGCGAAATATGACGAAGCCGGCACGCTGACCGCACCGGCCGTCTATGGCACCCAGACCCGGCAGGACATCCTGCGCGAACGCGCCGAGGTCTGGTTCCGCACGCCCTGCGCAGCCGAGCTGGACCTGCGCTTCCTCGCCACCGTACAGCGCGCGCTCACCGTTCGTGGCTATTACAAGGGCCCGATCACGGGCACGCTGGATTCCCAGACCCGCGCCGCGATCAAGGCCTATCAGACCCCGCGCGGGCTTGAGAGCGCGACGCTCTCGCTGGAAGCAGCACGCCAGCTTGGCGTGGCCGCTTATGGCCGGGAGACGCCTCCCGATACCGAGAGCGCGCCGCCAAAAGCCCCCTAGCCGAGATGCTTGGCGAAATGCGCCAACGTGCGCTCCCAGGCCAATGTTGCGGCGGCTTCGTCGTAACGGGGGGTCGTGTCGTTATGGAACCCGTGGTTGGCCCCTTCGTAGATATGGGCTTCATAGACCTTGTTGTTGGCCTTCAGCGCGGCTTCATAAGCAGGCCAGCCTGCGTTGATCCGCTCGTCCAGCCCGCCGTAGTGGATCAGCAGCGGGGCGGCGATACCGGGCACGTCGGCGGCGTCGGGCTGGCGGCCGTAGAAGGGTACTGAGGCCGACAGATCCGGGTAGGCGACGGCCAAGGCATTGCAGACGCCACCGCCGTAGCAGAAGCCGACCGCCCCGACCTTGCCGGTGCTGCCCTCGTGATCGCGCAAGTATTCGAAGGCCGCGAAGAAATCTTCCATCAGCTTGGCGCGGTCCAGCTCGCGCTGCATCTCGCGCCCCTGATCATCGTTGCCGGGATAGCCGCCGAGCGGGGTGAGCCCATCGGGGCCGAAGGCAAGATAGCCGGCCTTCGCGGTGCGGCGCACGACGTCCTCGATGTAAGGGTTCAGGCCACGGTTCTCATGGATCACGAGCACCGCCGGGAGTTTGCCGGTGGCCCCGGCGGGCTTTGCCATCAGCCCTTTGATCGTGCCGTGGCCCTCCGGGCTGTCATACTCGGCGATCATGGTCTCGATGGCCGGATCATCGGGCGCGACCTGCTGCGCCAGCGCGTAGTTGGGTTGCAGGCTCTCCAAAACCGCCGCCGCCGTGACCCCGGCGGCCACGTATTTCGTGGCCCCTGCGAGAAACGCGCGTTTGGACATCTTGCCGTGCACGTAGCCGTCATAAAGTTCGAGGATACGCGGATCGAAATCACTTGCCTTCTTGCGTTGCATGCGGGCCTCCCGTGGCTTTTCGCTTCCAGAATACCACAAAAGTAGCGCGCCGATGTGGAGAACAAGGGCTGCTCGGCCAAACAAACAGGCACAGGGCAAGGTGCCGCGCACATCGCAGAGACGCAGCTCGGCTCAGAGATCCTTCACGAAGTAGTGCAAATGGGGGCGCAGCATCGGCTGATCGTTGTAGGTCGTGGTTTCGATCGGGCCGCGCACCTCGGTAAAGCCGAGCTTGGGGTAGAGGCTGCGCATTTCCACGTTGGGGGTGAGCGTATCTGCCACCAGCCGTTTCAGCCCCATCTCGCGGGCGGCGGCCTCGCGCGCTTCAATCAGGGCGCGCCCTGCCCCGCTGCCCCGCGCGGCTTGCGTCACGAACACACGTTTCAGCTCGCCCACCTCCGGCCCAAGGCATTTCAGCATGCCGCAGCCGACAAGCGCGCCTGTGCTACTGCGCGCAACCACGATGCACCCTTTAGGGGGCAGGTAATCCTCGGCGTTTTCCCAGAATTCCGCGAGCGCGCTGCGGGGCGCTTCCGGGTCGATCTCAAACCCCATGGCCTGCATCCGCTCAACGATCAGGGCATAATATTGCGACAGCAAGCCGTCGAGGTCTGCCCGTGGCGGCAGGCTTTGGCAGCGTTCGATTTCAATGTCCTGCATCGCACCCCCTCCTGTGTCCGACCCAGACAGCATACAGGCGATCCGCATGATCCCAAAATGCCGCTGGCTTTGCACGCACGGCGCAGCCCAAGAAAAAGCCCCCGGAGCGGGCTCCGGGGGCTTTGATTGTTCCGAATGCCCGCAGGCAGAGGCGGCTGGCTTATTCCAGCGAGAGCGCCACGAAGCGCGGCTCACCGGCGCGGCGCACCAGAAGCAGCAGGGATTTACGCCCGGCGTCCTCGGCATCTTCGATCCGGCCTTCCAGATCCTCGATGGAGGCCACCTTCTGCTGGCCGGCTTCGGTGATCACGTCGCCGGCGCGCAGTCCTTTCTCATAGGCCTCGCTGGCTTCGTCCACTTCTGTCACCACGAGCCCGTCGGCATTGGTGCCAAGCTCCAGCTGCTCGCGCAGCTCGTCGCTCATCTCCGACAGCGACAGGCCAAGGATCTCGCTCTCGACCGGCTCGGTGGCTGGGGCGGAGGCCGGCACCGCGCCTTCGGCGGTTTCGCGGCGGCCCAGCGTCACGGCGAGGGTTTCCTCGCTGCCGTCGCGCAGAACCACGACCTCGACCGTCTTGCCGACTTCGGTGTTGCCGACTTCGCGCACGAGCTCGCGGGTGTCTTCGACCGTCTTGCCGTCAAACGACAGGATCAGATCCCCGGATTTCAGGCCGGCTTCAGCGGCGGGGCCTTCCGGCACATCGGTGATGAGCGCGCCCACGGCGTCTTCAAGGCCAAGAGCCTCGGCGACGTCGTCGGTCACATCCTGAATGCGCACGCCGAGCCAGCCGCGGCGGGTCTCGCCGAATTCCTGCAGCTGGGCGACAACGCGTTCCACCACGGCCGAGGACATGGCAAAGCCGATGCCGATGGAGCCGCCGTTGGGCGACAGGATCGCGGTGTTCACGCCGATCACTTCGCCGTCCATGTTGAAGAGCGGGCCGCCGGAGTTGCCGCGGTTGATGGCGGCGTCGGTCTGGATGTAATCGTCATAGCTGCCGGACAGCGCTCGGTTGCGAGCCGAGATGATGCCAGCAGAGACAGAGAAGCCCTGCCCCAGCGGGTTGCCCATGGCCATCACCCAATCGCCCACGCGGGCCACGTCGCTGTTGCCGAACTCGACGAAATCGAGCGGCTCGTCGCTTTCCACTTTCAGCAGCGCAATGTCGGTGTTCGGGTCGGTGCCGATCACTTTAGCGGGCAGCTCGCCGCCCTCGAAGAACTCGATCAGGATCTCGTCTGCGCCTTCGATCACGTGGTTGTTCGTCACCACGAAGCCATCGGCGGAAATCACGAAGCCCGAGCCGAGCGCCTGGCTGCGGCGGGGGCGGTTGCCCTGGCCACCGCGATCCTGGAACTCACGGAAAAAATCCTCGAAGGGGGAGCCTTCCGGCACCAGCGGCGAGGGGCCGCCGGTGGAGGCGGCAACGGTGGTGGATGTGGTGATGTTCACCACGGCCGGGCTGATGTCTTCGGCCAGCTCCGCAAAGCTTTCGGGCGCGCCCTTGGCTTGCGCCTGCGGCGCGAAAGCGGGGGCGAGCATCAGCGCAAGCCCGAAGACGAGCATACCCGTCTGGCGCGGCAGTGCGCGCACCGCAGCGGTCAGTGCTGGTACGCCTGCCCGATTTTGAACGTCCTGAGGTGTCACGTCATTCTCCTCTTGATTCGGCAGCCGTCTGACGGGTGCCTTTTTCTCTGCAGAAGTATGTTGGCGGCGTGAGCACGACTTCAACTGTGCGTGCGATGCCGAAGTTTCACATGGGCGTGATAAATTGGTAACAGTCGCCAGAGTGGCAGAAATTAAAGGCCGCCGGAGAGCCAGACCAGTAGAAAACCGGCCCCCATGGCGAACAAACCGATCAGCCGGCGGGTGTCGCGGGGGATTGAGGCGATGAATTTGAGCAGCTCATCAAGGCGCGAAGGGGCCAGTGCGAACACCAGCCCCTCCACGAAGAGTACAAGCCCGAGGGCGAGAAGGATCGTTTCGATCACTCGCCGGTGGCCGATTTGAAGTACTGGAAGAACTCGCTGTCGGGCGAAAGCACGAGCGACGAGTTATCCGACTGGAACGAGCGCTGGTAGGCGTTCAGGGAGCGGTAGAAGCGGAAGAACTCCTCATCGGCCCCGAAAGCCTCGGCGAAGATGCCGTTGCGCTGCGCATCGGCTTCACCGCGCACGATCTCGGCTTCGCGGCGGGCTTCGGAGACAAGCTCCACCACCGTCCGGTCGGCCTGTGCACGCACCCGCTGCGCGGCTTCTTCACCACGGGCGATCTCGTCCGCGGCTTCCCGTTCACGCTCAGCGCGCATCCGGGCGAAGGTTGCATCGAGGTTGGCCTGCGGCAGATCGGTGCGTTTCAGGCGCACGTCGATCACCTCAAGGCCCAGCGCGCGGGCTTCGGCAATCGCGCCGTTGCGGATGCGCAGCATCAGCGTGGCCCGGTCCGACGAAAGGATGTCGTTGGAGCTCACCGAGCCGAGCACTTCCCGCGTCTGGGCGCGCAGGATCGAGTCCAGCCGGCTTTCGGCGGCAGCGATCCCGCCCACACCCACGGCCTGACGGAACTGCTCGACATCGGCGATCCGGTAGCGCGCGAAGGCATCGACGACGAGGCGGCGATCATCCAGCGGCGTGATCTCGAGCGGGCCGACTTCGCGGCTCAGGATCCGGTCGTCGTATTTCACGACTTCCTGAATCAGCGGGATCTTGAACGCGAGCCCGGGCTCTTCCTTCACGGCCACGACGCGGCCAAACTGCAGCACAAGCGCCTTTTCGCGTTCATCCACGATGAAGAGCGCCGAGAGGATACCCGCGGCAACCACCACGAGAACGGGAATGATAAACGTGGAGCGACGCATCAGTTGGACCCTCCTTCAGCAGTGGTGGATTTGCGCAGCTCGTTGAGCGGCAGGTAGGGCACAACGCCGCTTCCGCCTTCGCCTGCACCTTCGTCAAGGATCACCTTGTCCACACGGCCCAGCACCTGTTCCATGGTTTCAAGATACAGACGCTTGCGCGTCACATCCGGCGCCTTGAGGTATTCTTCGAGAACGGCAGAGAAGCGGCTGGCTTCACCCGATGCCTCGTTCACGACCTGAGCGCGGTACGCTTCGGCTTCTTCCAGCGTCTGAGCGGCTTCACCCCGTGCGCCTGCGAGCACGCGGTTGGCGTAAGCGTCAGCCTGCTTTTCGAGCCGGTCACGTTCCTGCCCGGCCGATTGCACGGCGCGGAAGGCGTCTTTCACCGGTTCGGGCGGATCGGCACCGTCGAAGTTCACCCGGATGATGTTCACGCCGGAGTCATAGCTGTCCAATGTCGTTTGGATCAGCTCCTGCAGCCGGTCTGCGATGATGCCACGGTCCCGGTTGAGGATCGGTGCCAGCTCCGATTGCGCGATGATCTCGCGCATGGCCGATTCAGAAACGGCCTGGATCGTCTGGTTCGGATCCCGCAGCGTAAAGAGGAAGCGCGCCGGATCGGAGATGTTCCAGACCACCTGGAAATCGATGTCGACGATGTTCTCGTCACCCGTCAGCATCAGCCCGCTGTCAGCACCTCGGCTGCCCGCGCCGATTTCCACCGTCTGTTCGCTGGTGACCGAGATCACTTCCTTGGTGATCAGCGGCCAAGGTGCAAAGTTCAGGCCCGGATCGCCGACAGCGTAAAACTCACCGAGAAACAGTTCGACCGACTTCTCGTCGGGCTTAACGGTGTAGAAGGAGGCGTAGGCCCAGAGACCCAGCGCCGCCAGCGCCGCGATGCCCACGGTGCCGCGGGTGATCTTCGGACCACCGCCGCCAGCGCCACCGCCGCTGCCATTGCCACGGCCACCACGGCCGCCGCCCAGAAGCACCTTCAGCTGCTCCTGGCCCTTCTTCACAAGTTCATCAACGTCGGGAATCTGCGGATCATTCTGCCCGGGGCGCTGGCCTGGGCGATTGCCGCGGTTGTCGTCGTTACCGCCTCCACCGCCGCTGTTGCCGCCTCCCCCCCAGGGTCCGCCGTTGTTTCCAGCCATTAAGCCTCTCTACCTCGTGTTCTGTTCATGCACGTCAGTGCAATAAGTGTACCCGTTCGCGCCGGTTTCAAGCCGTGCGCGTCGGGGTCTTCATGGTGACAAGCTCTTCGCTCATCGTCGGATGGACCGCGACAGTGCGGTCGAAATCTTCTTTTGTTGCGCCCATCTTCACGGCAATCGCCGCAAGCTGGATCATTTCGCCGGCGTTGTCGGCGACGATATGACACCCCAGCACCTTGCGCGTGGCCTGGCTGACGATGAGCTTCATCATCACCCGGTCATCGCGGCCCGCAAAGAGCGTCTGCATCGCGCGGAACGAGGCCGCATAGACCTCGATCGGCTCCTGCTCCGCCGCCTCTTCTTCCGTCAGCCCCACGGTGCCCAGCTCCGGCTGGGTGAAAACGGCCGAAGCCACCAGTTCGTGATCGGGTTTCGTCGGGTTGCCCTTGAAGACGGTTTCAACAAAAGCCGCGCCCTCGCGGATGGCAACGGGTGTGAGGTTGATCCGGTCGGTCACATCGCCCACGGCGTAAATCGACGGCACAGAGGTCTGGGAATAGTCGTCCACGACGATCTCGCCCTTGCGGCCCAGCTTTACGCCCGCCTCTTCAAGGCCCATGCCCGCCGTATTGGGCACCCGGCCCGTGGCAAACATGACCTGCTCATAAACGCGCTCGGTGCCATTGGTGCATTTCACCCAGAGCCCGCCTTCGACCTTCTTGATCTCCAGCACATCGGTGCCGACGTGCAGGTCCACGCCACGATCCTTCATCTGCTCGGCCACATGGCCGCGCGCCTCATCGTCAAAGCCGCGCAGGATCTGCGCGCCGCGGTAGAACTGCGTTACCTCGACGCCGAGCCCATGCAGGATGCAGGCGAACTCGCAGGCGATGAAGCCGCCGCCCACGATCAGGATGGATTTCGGCAGCTTGTCCCAGAGAAAGACCTCGTTCGAGGTGATCGTATGCTCGATCCCCGCCATCTCGGGCTTGAACGGATGCCCCCCTGCGGCCACGAGGATATGCTTGGCGGTGAAGGTCTCTCCGGTGGAGAGCGCCACGGTGTGGGCGTCCTTCAGCGTGGCGCGGGCGTCGTAGGTGGTGACACCGGCATTGGCCAGCACATTGCGGTAGATGCCTTCGAGCCGCTCCAGTTCCGCGGTGAGCTTGGGGTGGAAGGTCTCCCAGTTGAAGCCGCCCTCAGACACGTCCCAGCCATAGGCGCGGGCATCCTCGAACTGCTCCTTATAGGCGGAGGCGAAAACCATCAGCTTTTTCGGCACGCAGCCCCGGATCACGCAGGTGCCGCCCATGCGGTATTCCTCTGCCAGCGCCACCTTGGCCCCGGCTTCGGAGGCCGCCAGCCGCGCTGCGCGCACGCCACCGGAGCCACCGCCGATGACAAACAGATCATAATCGAAAGCCATAGATATTCCTTAGGGTCAGACCTGTTACAGGTCGGAGAACATGTTCTTTTCGTCGACGAAATCGAGGTGGTCTTCCTCGATCGTTCCGGCATTTATGTCCCGCACCTCGACCTTGCCATCCCCGTAGCCGATCACAACCGCGTCACAGATGTCGATGAAGAGGCCGTTTTCCACGACGCCGGGGATCTGGTTCATCACAAGGGAAAGCTGGCGCGGGTTGCCGATGCGCTTGAGATGCAGATCAAGAATGTAGTTGCCCTCGTCGGTGATGTAGGGCGTATCCCCATTGAGCCTGAGCGTTGTTGCCTGCCCCAGCACATCGAGCCCCACCACGGTTTCCTCGATCAGCGCCTTGGTGGTCTGCCAGCCGAACGGCACCACCTCCACGGGCAGTGGAAAGGCCCCGAGCGTGTCCACCTGTTTGGAGATATCGGCGATCACGATCATCTGGTCCGAGGCCGTGGCCACGATCTTTTCCTGCAGCAGCGCGCCGCCGCCGCCCTTGATCAGGTTCAGGTTGGCGTCATATTCGTCCGCCCCGTCGATGGTGACGTCGAGCCATTTGGCCTCATCCAGAGAGACAACCTTGATCCCAACCTGACGCGCCAGATCGGCGGTGCGGCTGGAGGTCGGCACGCCAGTGATGCGCAGGCCGTCTTCACGCACCAACTCGCCAAGGCAGCGCACCAGCCAGGCTGCGGTGGAGCCGGTGCCCAAACCCACGCGCATCCCGTCCTCGACGAAATCGGTGGCGCGCTTGGCGGCAACGAACTTGGCCTTGTCGATCGGCGAAAGCTCTGCGGGCATGGGGCTCTCCTGAACTTGCTGCATACGTTATAGGAAAGGAATGGCCGGGCCGCGAGAGGCAAATGCATACCTTCCTTGGGGTTTTTGCCCCATAGGCGCGCCCTGAGCCGCCCGCGCCCTGTCGCGGCGGCGGGATGGGGTGTCGTTTTCCCCCTCGCCTTTGGCGCGGCTTCTGCCATGAATGGGCGCGAGCAAGCAGGAAAGGCCCGCCATGTTTCTCTCCGTTTTCGAGATGTTCAAAGTGGGCGTCGGCCCGTCCTCTTCCCATACGATGGGGCCGATGGTGGCCGCCGGGCGCTTTCTGGACTCCTTGCGCGCCTCGCCTTTTGCGGCCCACGGGGTGCGCGCCTCCCTGCATGGCTCGCTTGCCTTCACCGGCGTTGGCCATGCCACCGATCGCGCCACAATTCTGGGGCTCGCGGGCTTCCTGCCCGACAGCTACGAGGCCGAGGCCGCCGAAGCCGCGCTCACCCAGATCCGCACCGAGAAGCGCCTGCACCCCGAGGGCCTGCCCGCACTTGCTTTCGATCCCGACTCCGATCTCGTCTTTGACTACGGCCCGCCCCTGCCCGGCCACGCCAACGGCATGATCCTGATGGCAACGGATGCGCAGGGTGACGTGATCCTGCAGGAAACCTACTACTCCATCGGTGGCGGCTTCGTGATGACGGAAGGCGAACTGGCCGCCGGCAAGGACACCGACGAAGGCGCGCCGGTGCCCTTCCCGTTCAAATCCGCCGCAGAAATGCTCGCCATGAGCACGGCAAGCGGCAAGAGCATCGCCGAGATGAAACGCGCCAACGAGCTGTCGCGCCGCCCGGCGGCCGATCTCGATGCCGGGATCGCGCGGCTCTGGGAGGTGATGAACGCCTGCATCGAGCGCGGGTTGGCAGCGGAAGGCACCCTGCCCGGCGGCCTCAACGTCAAACGCCGCGCGCGGCAGGTGCATGAGGCGCTGCTGGCCGAACGCGGCATGAACCTCACCGCGCCGCACACGATCAACGATTGGATGTGCGCCTATGCCATGGCCGTGAATGAAGAGAACGCCGCCGGCGGGCAGGTTGTCACCGCCCCCACCAATGGCGCCGCCGGGGTGCTGCCCGCGACCCTGCGCTACTGGCTCGACCACGTCCCCGGCGCGGCCCCCTCGAAAATCCCCGATTTCCTGCTCACCGCCGCCGCCATCGGCGGGCTCGTGAAACACAACGCCTCGATCTCGGGCGCGGAATGCGGCTGTCAGGCCGAGGTCGGCTCGGCCTCCGCCATGGCCGCCGCTGGCTTATGCGCCGTGATGGGCGGCACGCCGCAACAGGTGGAAAACGCCGCCGAAATCGCGCTCGAACATCACCTCGGCATGACCTGCGATCCGGTGAAGGGCCTCGTGCAGGTGCCCTGCATCGAGCGCAACGGGCTGGGCTGCATCAAGGCCGTCTCCGCCGCCTCGCTGGCCCTGCGCGGCACCGGCGATCACTTCGTGCCACTGGACAGCGCCATCGAGACCATGCGCCAGACCGGGGCCGACATGCATGAGAAATACAAGGAAACCTCCCTCGGCGGCCTCGCGGTAAACGTCCCCAACTGCTGAGCCTCTTCATCTTGGCCAAAGTATCCCCGCCGGAGGCAGAAAAGTGCCGCGCCAGCGGCCTCCGCTACACCCGCAACTCCCGGATTGCCCTGCCCGCAGCGCGCCCCTAGGGTCGCCCCATGACACCTGCCGCCCCCAACGACAAACCGCTCCTCGGCATCGCGCTGATGCTGGGCTTCTGCGTGCTGGCCCCGCTGGGTGACGGCGTGGCCAAACTGCTGGGCAGCCGCATGGGCGTGGCGGAGCTTGTCTTCCTGCGCTTCCTGTTCCAACTGGTGCTCCTGCTGCCCTTTGCCCTGCCCGGCGTGCGCCGCATGTTGCGTGATCCTTTTGTGCTGGGCATGACAGCCCTGCGCACGGGGCTGCATATCATCGGCATCGGCTGTATGTTCCTTTCCTTGCGCTACCTGCCGCTGGCCGAGGCCGTGGCCATCGCCTTCGTTATGCCTTTCATCATGCTCCTCCTGGGCCGCTACGTGCTGGGCGAAGAGGTCGGACCGCGCCGCATCGCGGCCTGCGCGGTGGGCTTCATCGGCACGCTTCTGGTGGTGCAGCCGAGCTTTGCCGCCGTCGGCCCCGCTGCGCTGCTGCCGCTGGTGGTGGCCGTCGTCTTTGCGCTGTTCATGCTGGTCACGCGCACCATCGCCAAACGGGTGGAGCCGATCGCACTGCAGGCGATGAGCGGCGTCATGGCCTGCCTTGGCCTCGCCCCCCTCCTGATGCTCACCACTGGCCTGCCCGGCCTGCCCGAAGATCCCGTCACGCTCTGGCTCATCCTCGCGCTGGGCGGGCTGGGCACCGTGGCGCATCTGCTGATGACATGGTCGCTGCGCTTTGCGCCCTCGGCCACGCTCGCGCCGATGCAGTATCTGGAAATCCCCTTCGCCACCCTCATCGGCTGGCTGATCTTCCGCGATCTGCCCAATGGCCTCGCCGCCCTGGGCATCCTCGTGACGATGGGCGCCGGGCTCTACATCATTTACCGGGAGCGGCAAGCAGGGCTTGAGCCACCGCGTCAAGCGCCGCCCGCGGCATGATCACAAGCATCCGCGCAGTATCAAACGAAAGCCGCACCGGCCCCATCGCCCGGTTCGAGGTGCCGATCCGCCCATTCGGCGCGAAGTCGATACCGTCGATAGGCCAGTGCAAACCGTCGGAGCGCCCCCGCACCGCCCCCATGGGATAGAGCGACACCCGCGTGCCCGCAGGCACGTCCAGTTCGATTTCGGCCGGCGACAGGAAGATCACATCCTCCTCCCCCACAAGGATCACCCTCTGATCCGCATGACGCACGAGAGCGGTGAAAGCGGCCAGCGTGTGATCCAGCCGCGCGCCGGTGAAACCCGCACCGTATATAAGGGGGGCTCTCAGCCGCTGCAGGCACTTCTCGAAATCGGTGCTTTCCTGCTCCGCCACCTCGATCAGATCTGCCCCACCTGCCAGCAGCGCTTCTCGGGTGGCTGCATCCAGCGAATCCATGTCGCCGATCACCGCGCGCGGACAATACCCGGCATCCAGCGCAGCCCGCGCGCCACCGCCATCAGCGGCAAAGAGATTCGGCAGGGTCGCCAAAAGCTCCGAAATCGCCAGATTGTCCACCGGAGCGCCGCCGAGCAGCAGAATTGGCCCGGAAACGGAAACAATCCCGTCGAAATGAGGCATTTCTTCCCTATTCTTTGGTTTCGTCACATTCTGGCCCATAAATGACACCGGAAATATCCCAGTTCCGATCCTTTCTGCGACGCAAGGGGTGGTAAACACACTGTTGCTGAATAAGAGAAAGCGAGCAATCCGATGGTCGGTGCGAGTAAAATTCTAACGGTTTCCTACGGCACTTTCAGCTGTACGCTGGAAGGCTTCGACGACTCTTTCAATACGATGAAAGCGATTGCGGAGTATTTCCGCGATCTCGCCGCAGAGGATCGCTACTTCGGCGCGGAGCCCCCGGCGCCGGATGCCGAGATGCTGGCGCGAATCGCCGAGAAAGAAGTGAGCCGCCGCGTCGAGGCGCGCATCAAGGACAACAACGTTGTGCTGCGCCAGCAGGAGGCCCCGGCTCTGGAGCCCCAGCGCGCCGCGCCTTCGCCAATCCCGCCGCAGCCCGTGGCCCGGTCCGCCGCTGCCGAAAGCCCGCGCAAGCCTGCCTTCCAGGCCGCGCCCGCCGCCGCGCCGGCTTCGGCCGATGCCGACAGTATCGCGGCCAAGCTGCAGCGCATCCGCGCCGTCGTGGCCCAGAACAAGGCCGGCACCTCTGATCGCCTCTTTGACGAGGACGAGCAGGTGGGTGAGATCGCCGAGGAACTGAACGCAACGGCCGAGCCCGCCGCGCCCGCCGCTGATCCCGCCCCTGCGCCTGCCCCGCAGCCCGTGCTGGACGATCCCGATCTGATCGCCGCTGCTGCCGAGGAAGGCGAGGCCGACGCTGGCGACGAGGAAGATTCGCTCGCCGCGCTGGAGGCCTTTGAACAAACCGCCGCCCCCGCACCGCAGGCCGAAGAGGCTTTCGAAGAGGAAGCTCACGAGGAAGAATCCGCGTCGAAAGAAGCTTATGAGGAAGAGGCTTTTGAAGAGGCCGGGGCCTATGAGGACGACGCCGAGGCAGATTTCGCGCCCGAGGCAACCGATGCGTTGCTAAAGGCCGTGGCCTCCCGCACTGCGATTGCCGACGTGCAGGACGCCCCGGTGGAAGACGCGCTGGACGAGATGGAAGCCGATCTCCTGCCGGAGGCCGATGCAGACTCGGAGATCGCGGAGGCCGAGGCCGAAGCGGAGGCCGCTGAGGGTGAAGCCGAAGAAGAGGCCATTGAAGCGGTTTCTGACGAGGCCGAGGCTTTTGAAGAGCTCGTGGCCGAGGAGGCTTTCGAGGAAGAAGCTTACGAGGAAGAGGCTTTTGAAGAGGCCTATGAGGACGACGCCGAAGACGCTGTTGCCGAAGAGACGGCGCAGGACGAACCGGCAGACGCCGACGCCGATGACGACGTTCTCGCCCGCCTGAGCGCGTCGCTGAATGCCACGCCGCAGGAGGCTGCGGAAGAGGCGGAAGACGAAGCCGCCGATGAGGAACCGCTTGTTCTGACTGCGGAAAACAGCGTTCAGGCTGAAGAACTGGCCGAAGACATGGCCAAAGACGACGACGAGGACGAGGCCCGCAAAGCCTCTGCCACGGCCGCCGCCGCCCGCGCCCGCGCCCGTGTGATCCGCATGAAGAAGTCGGACGTGGAGGACGCCATCGCCGATGGCACCCTGCAGCCGATGGAACTCATCGAGGATGACAGCGAAGACGAGGACGAGGTTGCCGAGGCCGACGATGCGCCGAGCTCGCTGTCCGACGAGGAAGAGGCCGATCTGCGTGCCGAACTGGCCGCCGTTGAGGCCGAGGAGCGTGGGGCAGACCCCGTCGCCCCGGTGCGCCCTGTCCGCGTGACCCCGCGCCGGGTGACAACGGAAGCCGCCGACGACGAGGAAGCCGTCGCCCGCCTTCTGGAGCAGACCAACAGCAAGCTTGAAGAAAGCGAAGGCGCGCGCCGCCGTTCGGGTTTTGCCCATCTGAAAGCCGCCGTGGCGGCCACTGTGGCCGAGCGCAAGTTTCTTGGCGGCAAGAAGAAGGACGAGGACGAAACCGAGGCCTACCGCGAGGATCTGGCCAAGGTCGTCAAGCCGGCCAAGCCCGCGCCTGCCCCGGCCCCGGCACCCGTGGAGCGCCCCAGCCGCAAGGCCGGCACCATGGCCCCGCTGATGCTCGTGAGCGAGCAGCGCGTAGACGTGCAGGCCGATGGCCGGGACGTGGCAGCACGGGGTGCTGAGGCCCATGAGGGCGAAGTGACCTCGGGCAATCTCGCGCTGCAGAAAAAGCCGCGCCGGGAGGTTTCGGTCTATGAGCTTGAGAAGGTCGACCATGTGCTGGCCGATGACACGAGCTTTGCCGAATTTGCCGCGCGCCTCGGCGTGACGGAACTGCCCGACCTGCTGGAAGCCGCCGCCGCTTATGTGGCTTACGTGGAAGGCCGTCCGCAGTTCTCCCGCCCCCATGTGATGGGGATCATGGCCAAGGCCGAAGCCGCCGGGGAGATTTCCCGCGAGGACGGGCTGCGCTCTTTCGGCCAGCTGCTACGCGAAGGCCGGCTGCAGAAAGTGCAACGCGGCCAGTTCACCATCGCGAAGACGACCCGTTTCAAACCCAAGGCCCGTTACGGCAACGAGTGATCTCTCGAACGGTTCTGAAGACCACCACGAGAAACGGTAACCAGTTAAAAAGCGGGGCAGCCCTGGACAGGCTGCCCCGCTTTTCCTTTAAGTGCCTGCGCCCCTTGGCCAATTCCCGGGGCGCTGCCCCGGACCCCGGGATATTTTTGCCAAGATGAAGAGGCTCAGTTCGGCTGGTCTGGATCTTCCTTGCCCACGCCCTTGAACACCGCTTTCAGCGGCAGAGCCCAGACAATGCCAAGGGCGACGTAGATGCCGAACTCAACCCAGATCGAGGGGCGTTCGAGCATGTTCACCACCGTCACGCAGACCACGATATACACCGGGACGCCAACCACGAGGATCAGCAGGGACAGGCGTTTGCGGGCTTTGTAAGACAGGGCCATGGGCGCTCCGGCGGTTAGTCGGCGAAAGGATCGGTGACGAGGATCGTGTCCTCGCGTTCGGGCGAGGTGGAGAGTAGCGCGACCGGGCAGCCGATCAACTCTTCCACGCGGCGCACGTATTTGATCGCGTTGGCGGGCAGATCCGCCCAGGAACGCGCGCCTTCGGTGCTTTCGCTCCAGCCCGGCAGCTCCTCGTAGATCGGGGTGCAGCGGGCCTGCTGGTCGGCGGCGGTGGGCAGATAGTCGAGCCGGGTGCCGTCCAGATCATAGGCGACGCAGATCTTCAGGGTTTCGAACCCGTCGAGCACGTCGAGCTTGGTGAGCGAGATGCCGTTGATGCCGGAGGTGGCGACGGTCTGGCGCAGCAGGCAGGCGTCGAACCAGCCGCAGCGACGCTTGCGGCCCGTGGTGGTGCCGAACTCATGGCCGCGCTCGCCGAGGCGCTGGCCGTCCGCGTCGTGCAGCTCGCTCGGGAAGGGGCCCTCGCCCACGCGGGTGGTGTAGGCCTTCACGATGCCGAGCACGAAATCGATGGCGTTGGGGCCGATGCCCACGCCGGTGGCCGCCTGCCCTGCGATCACGTTGGAGGAGGTGACGAAGGGGTAGGTGCCGAAGTCGATATCGAGCAGCGCACCTTGGGCGCCTTCGAACAGGATGCGTTTGCCAGCCTTGCGCTTTTCGTTGAGCACTTTCCAGACCGGGGCGGCGAAGGGCAAGATCTGCGGCGCGATTGCCTTCAGCTGCGCAATCAGCGCGTCGCGGTCGATCGGCTCCACGCCGAGGCCCTTGCGCAGCGGGTCGTGGTGCTGGAGTGCGCGGTCAACCCGGGCTTCCAGCGTGGCGTCATCGGCCAGATCGGCGACGCGGATGGCGCGGCGGCCGACTTTATCCTCATAGGCCGGGCCGATGCCGCGGCCCGTGGTGCCGATCTTGGTGCCCTTGGAGGCGGCTTCTTCGCGGGCGCGGTCCAGCTCTCCGTGCAGCGGCAGGATCAGCGGCGTATTCTCCGCGATCATCAACGTTTCCGGCGTGATTTCAACGCCCTGCGCGCGGACCGTCTCGATTTCCTTCACAAGGTGCCAGGGATCGAGCACCACACCGTTGCCGATCACCGAAAGCTTGCCGCCGCGCACGACGCCCGAGGGCAGCGCGTGCAGCTTGTAGACCTTGCCATCCACGACCAGCGTGTGGCCGGCATTGTGGCCGCCCTGGAAGCGCGCGATCACATCGGCGCGCTCGCTCAGCCAGTCGACAATCTTGCCTTTACCTTCGTCGCCCCATTGGGCGCCCACCACAACAACGTTGGCCATGATCACTTCCTATCCTTGGCACGGGAAAAACCGGCCCCCGTATAGCGGCAGGCTTTGCGCGGCGAAACCTGAATCTGAGGCCACCCCGCATAAGCGCGGCGCCAAGAGCGGCGGCAAATCACCGCTGCACCTTGGTTGGCTCCGTAATGACGCCATATTTTGCGGATAATCCTTGCGCAAACGGACGATTGTCACGCGAAGTGCGATGCAGACAGCAGAGACACCAGATGCACCGGAGGGCTGGTTTGACCTTTCGCCCGAGGCCTATGCAGACCTCGGGGCGATGCTCTATCTCTCGGCGCTCACCGCAACGCATCGCAACCGCTCGCTGACACAGGCGGTAAACGCCTTTGAAACCCCGCTGCGCTTGAACCAGTACAAGATCTTCCGCCAGAACGGCTTTCCGCGCGCCTTCGTCACCTATGCCGGGCTGTCGCCGGAGGTGGAGCGGCGCTTTGCAATCGATCACCAGCCAGTGATAGGCGCGGATTACGCGTCGGGCCGCTCCTTCTGGATCATCGACCTCGTCTCGCCCTTCGGGCAGATCCGACAGATCGCCGACATCATGCGCAAGACGATCCCCTTTGACCGGATGCGCGCCAACCGGATGGACAGCGACATGAGCCGCCCCCGCATCGTGGAATGGACACGGGACGCGGCAGGCGCGGTGCACATGCGGCTCTACAGGAAGGCGGAATTTGCCGCGGTGCTCGGCAGGAAGAGCGGCTGATGGTCAACTTTCCCTTCCCTGCCGTGCCCCCGCCTGCAGATGCGCTGCGCCCCGAGATCGGGGGCGATACTGCTGGCTCCATTGGCGGCGTACTTGGCAACACGACTGACACCGGCGCGCTGACGGTGGATCCAGGCGTTCCTGCTCCAGGTTGGACAGTGACGGATGTGAACTGGTCCATCGACTCCGATCCGGCCAATGGCGTAGCCAGCGTCGATTTCCTGACCGGGGTCTGGACCTACACCGTGGATCAGGCCTTTTTCGACTCGCTGGATTTCGGGGAAGTGGTCACCGACACGTTTGTCGTGCTCGTTCAGGTTGGCGCGCTGACGCCCGGCGGCAATGAACAGAACGGGTTTGATACGCAGGTCATCACCATCAGCATCGAAGGTGTTTGTTTTGCAGCCGGCACCCGGTTGATGACGCCGGATGGCGAAGTGGCCGTGGAGCGGCTGAAGGCCGGGGATATGATCTGCACGCGCGATGGCGGCATCCATCCGATCCGCTGGATCGAGGGGCGGACGCTCTCGGGCAAGGAATTGCGTGCGCGTGCCGAGCTGCGCCCGATCCGCATCGCGCCCGGCGCGCTGGGAGGCGGCCAGCCAAAGCGGCTTTTGCGCGTATCGCCGGAGCATCGCGTGCTGGTCACCTCGCCTGTCTGCAGCCTGCTGTTCGGGGCATCAGAGGTGCTCGTGGCCGCCAAGGATCTTTTGGGCTGGCCCGGCGTGGCGGTTGAAGACACTTGCACGCCCGTGGCCTATTTTCACGTGCTGCTGGACAGCCATGAAATCCTGATCGCCGAAGGTGCCGGGGCGGAAAGCCTCTATCTTGGCGATGAAGCCCTTTACCGGCTATCCCCCTCCGCGCTTGCCGAACTGGCCGCGATCTTCCCGGATGGGCCTGCAGGCCAAAGCCCGTTTGGCCAGGCCGCACGCCGGCTTCTGCGCAGCTATGAGGCCGCGCTGCTCTCGGCCCCATAGGGTGCGGCCGCGCCGGGCCCGCCTCCCCCGCCACACTGGCCGGGAAAAGCCAAGGGAAAGGGGTTGCGACCGGGGGTCGGACGGCATAGATAGCCACATCGAATGAAAACGCGGTGCCGTCCATGGAAAATGTCGTCCTTGTCATCCACCTGATCCTTGCGCTGTGCCTGATCGGCGCGGTGCTGCTGCAGCGCTCCGAAGGCGGCGGGCTGGGCATGGGTGGCGGCGGTGGCGGCGTCATGTCGGGCCGCGCAGCCGCAACGGCGATGGGCAAACTGACCTGGGGGCTGGCGATCGCCTTCATCTGCACCTCGATCGGGCTGACCGTGATCGCCGCACAGAACTCCGCCGACAGCTCCGTCCTGGATCGCATCGGCACCACCGCGCCGGCCGCTGAAGAAAGCGCCCCGGCCCTGCCCGAGGCCAGCGATCTGCTGCCGCCGACGGCGGAAGAGGCTCCGGCCACGCCGCGCGCCGACTAAAGGCCCGCACACACTACATCTGAGCAAGGGGGCGCCTGCCCCCAACAGCATCTTGCGGTATTGTTGCCAAGACGGGCCGAATCCGTTATGGCTTAAATCCCGTGATGCTGCGGCTTTTCATTGAGCCGAGTCACTTGAAAGAGACCTAGATCACGGGGGTTTGCCAGCCCATGGCACGCTATATCTTCATCACGGGCGGTGTTGTTTCTTCGCTGGGCAAAGGCCTTGCGTCCGCTGCTCTTGGCGCGCTGCTGCAGGCGCGCGGCTACACTGTCCGCCTGCGCAAGCTGGATCCCTATCTCAACGTCGATCCGGGCACCATGAGCCCGTTTGAGCATGGCGAGGTCTTCGTCACCGACGACGGCGCGGAAACCGATCTGGACCTTGGCCACTACGAGCGCTTCACCGGCGTGTCGGCCCGCAAGACGGATTCTGTCTCCTCCGGGCGGATCTACTCCAACGTGTTGGAGAAGGAACGCCGCGGCGATTACCTCGGCAAGACGATCCAGGTGATCCCGCACGTCACCAACGAGATCAAGGATTTCATCGACATCGGCGACGATGAGGTGGATTTCATGCTCTGCGAGATCGGTGGCACCGTGGGCGACATCGAGGGCCTGCCCTTCTTCGAAGCCATCCGCCAGTTCAGCCAGGACAAGCCGCGCGGCCAGTGCATCTTCATGCATCTCACGCTGCTGCCCTTCATCGCCGCCTCCGGCGAGCTGAAAACCAAGCCCACGCAGCACTCCGTGAAAGAGCTGCGCTCCATCGGCATCGCGCCGGATGTGCTTGTCTGCCGCTCCGAAGGCCCGATCCCGCAGAAAGAGCGCGAAAAGCTCGCCCTGTTCTGCAACGTGCGCCCGGACAGCGTGATCGCGGCGCAGGATCTGAAATCCATCTACGAGGCCCCGCTGGCCTACCACCGCGAAGGGCTCGATCAGGCGGTTCTGGATGCCTTCGGCATCGCCCCTGCCCCCAAGCCCGACCTCACCCGCTGGGAAGACGTCTACGATCGTATCTTCCACCCGGAAGGCGAGGTGAAAGTGGCCATCGTCGGCAAATACACCCAGCTTGAGGACGCCTATAAGTCCATCGCCGAAGCGCTCACCCATGGCGGCATGGCCAACCGGGTGAAAGTGAAGGTCGAGTGGGTCGATGCGGAGATCTTCGACACCGAAGACGCCGCGCCCCATCTGGAAGGCTTCCACGCGATCCTCGTGCCCGGCGGCTTTGGCGAGCGCGGCACGGAAGGCAAGATCAAGGCGGCGCAATTCGCCCGCGAGCGCAAGATCCCCTACCTCGGCATTTGCCTCGGCATGCAGATGGCGGTGATCGAAGCGGCGCGCAACGTGGCCGAACTGCCCGATGCCGGCTCCGAGGAATTCGATCACGAGGCCGGTGAAAAGCGGTTCACCCCGGTGGTGTACCACCTGAAGGAATGGGTGCAGGGCAATTACACCGTGCAGCGCAACGTCTCCGACGACAAGGGCGGCACCATGCGCCTTGGCGCCTATACGGCCAACCTGAAGGAAGGCTCCAAAGTGGCCGGTGTCTATGGCACCACCACCATCGAGGAGCGCCACCGCCACCGCTACGAGGTGGACATCAAGTACCGCGACCAACTTGAGGCCTGTGGGCTTTCGTTCTCGGGCATGTCGCCCGATGGCAAGCTGCCCGAGATCGTGGAGTGGAAGGATCACCCGTGGTTCATCGGCGTGCAGTACCACCCCGAACTGAAGAGCAAGCCTTTTGAGCCCCACCCGCTGTTTGCCGATTTCGTGCGCGCGGCAAAGGACACCTCGCGGCTGGTTTGACACCGCTGCAAAAACATGAAAACTCCGGGGCATCACTTTGATACCCCGGAGTTTTTTTATGCATTTCAGAACGATTTTCCTGGCTGGCCTGATGGCCGCGGCCCCTCAGGCCTTGCTCGCTGTTGAGGGCCGCTCTGCCGAATTGCTGGAGCTGATCCGCGCCAATGGCTGCAAGATGAGCGCCACGGAGGCCGACGAGATCCTGCCCAAACACGGCTATACGATGGACGAAACCCGCGACATCGTGCGGGAATGGTCGGCCGAGGGGCTGATCAAGCTGCGCGATTTCCAAGGGATCGAGCTTTCGGAGAAGGGCTGCAACGGCTAAGCCTGTTTCACCACCATCGACCGAATTCAAAGGAGGATGCCCCGATGGCAAAAGGCTACTGGATCGCCCAGATGGATGTCACCGACCAGGACGGCTACGACGCCTACCGCAAGGCGGTTGCCCTGCCGCTTTCCAAATACGGCGGGCGGTTTCTGGTGCGTGGCGGGGCGTTGAACGTCGTGGAGGGAGATCTGCCCAAACGCGCAGTGGTGATCGAGTTTGGCGATTATGAAACCGCGCTCGCCTGCTACAATAGCCCTGAATACCAGGCCGCCAAAGCGCTGCGCGAAAGCGCTTCGGTTGGAATGCTGTCCATCGTGGAAGGCTACGACGGCTGAGCCGCGCGGCGGCTCACGCGTTAAAGCAAAAAGGGCGGCTCAGGGGCCGCCCTTTTCTGTGACTCCAGCGAAGAAGCCAGATCAGAAGTCGAGGCTCACGCGGCGGGTCAGGCCCACTTCGAATTTCAGGTAATCATCCGTTCCCTGAAGCACGATGGGCGAGTCCGCGGCATCGCCGACGAACTTCTTGTAAGACAGGATGCCTTCCATCCCCCAGCGCTCATTGAAATCGTAGCGGGCGGACAGCTCCACGCCGGCTTCCACGGCCCCGCCGCTCGGGTCAAAAGCGGCAAGGCCGCTGGCGGCGGATTCCGCTGCCGTCACGCCGAAATAGGTGGAGGTGTAGCGATCGCTGCCCAGCGTGACGCGCGGGCCTGCGGTGAGCGTCCAGCCCTCGGCGGGGCGCAGGATCACGTCCGCGCCGAGTTCGCCGACGAAGGCATGGTGGCCGATCACACCGTAGCGGGCATCGGCGAAGAGGCGGTAGTTGCGCTGCTCCCAGCCGACACCGAAACCGGCTTCCCAGGCCCAGTCCACATCCTCAAGGCCAGTCAGTTCGGCGTGGTCCGAGGTGTTGCGCATCGGAATGTAGCGCACCGAGCCGCGCAGGCCGAGGCCCTCGCGGAAGCCCACGGCGCGGCCCGAGCCATATTCAAACCCGTTGGGGAAGCGGATGAAATCGAAACGGAAACCGGCGTCCGGCCCCCATTCGATGTCATCGGAGCCGAAATAGGCCGATTGCGCCTGCGCGCCGAGGCGCAGGGTGAAGACGAAATCCGGGTTTTCTGCGTCCAGCAGGCCGCCTTCATCGAGGAAGCCCGGCTCCGATTGCGTGACCTCGGGGCCGTTCAGCACAGCCGTCGCGACAGGAAGGCTCGCCGGATCAGCAACACCTGCTGCCCCACCGAAGCTCAGCGTGGCGGCCTCCTGCGCGGTGGCAGCCGACGCAGAGAATAGGGCAGCAGACAGGACCGCGCCACCAGCCAGACGGCCAAGGGGGCGCAGGGTGAAACGAGGGGCCGAAACAGCGGCCATGGGCACTCTCCCGATGTTCGTCGGCACTGCAGATCGCGCCGATTCATGACCATCCTACCTAGGGCCAAGCGTCAGGTCTTTAAAGAAATTCGTGAAGCTTACGGGCGTGTGGCCTTTCAATTGCCAAGAACCGTTGCCCACGCGCCGCAATTGCCTATGCTGGCGCCATGTTCGACGCCCTGCTCTCCCGCCTGCGCACCCCTGCCCCCGATCAGGCCATGCCCGATCCCGATGCCCGTCTCGCGTTGGCGGCCCTGCTTGTGCGGCTTGCGAAATCGGATCATCACTACGCATTCGAAGAGATCAGCCAGATCGATCGCATCCTCGCGCGGCGGTACGGCCTTGACGCGGTTGCTGCCGCCAAGCTTCGCCACACGGCAGAGCTTCTGGCCGATAAGGCCCCGGACACTACCGCATTCGCACAAGCCGTGAAAGCCGCGATTCCCTACGAGGAGCGCTCCGGCATCGTCGCCGCGCTCTGGGCCGTGGTGATGGCCGATGGCGTAGAGCGCCCGGAGGAGGATGACATCCTTGATCGCACCGCAGCCGTTCTGGGCGTGGATACGGCAGATCTGAAGCACGCCGAATAGGCCTGTTGCCTTTCCCCCTTGGCGGATCGCCCGGCGAGGGTTACCTCTTCTGCCATGTTCGGAAATCTCCTCAGCCGCCTGACGGCCCCGCAAACCCAACCGCTGTCTGACGAGGACGCCCGGCTCTCGCTCGCCGCGCTTCTGGTGCGGATCGCGCGCTCCGATGGCGATTACGCCGCCGCTGAGATGGAACAGATCGACAAGGTTCTGGCCCGTCGCTACGGGCTTTCGCCTTTCGAGGCCACCGCCCTGCGCGCCCAAGGCGAGGAGCTGGAGCGCGAGGCCCCCGACACCGTCCGCTTCACCCGCGCCATCAAGGAGGCCGTGCCTTACGAGGAACGCACCGGCGTGATCGAGGCGCTCTGGGCCATCGCGCTGGCCGATGGCGAACGCGACAGCGAGGAGGATTCGATCCTGCGCATGGCGGCAAACTTCCTTGGCGTGAACGACCGCGACAGCGCGCTGGCCCGCCAGAGGGTGGAAACCGGCGGCGCATGATCGCCGCCTTGCCCATGTATGACCGCCCCGAGGTGGCGGTGCTGAACGATCGTTTCTGGCATACGATCCGCGCGAGCCTTGGCCACGGGCCGCAAAGCCTCACCCGTGGCGTGCCGCTCATGGCGCTCTGGGAGGATCGTGCGCTGCTGCTGGCCCAGACCTGCGGCCTGCCCTACCGCGCAAGGCTTCATGGCCGGGTCACGCTCGTCGGTACGCCGGATTATGGCGTGGACGGCTGCCCACCCGGCTTCTACCGCAGCCACCTTCTGGTGCGTGCGGACGACCCGCGTCAGAGCCTCGCCGGTTTCGAAAACGCCCGCCTCGCCATCAACGAGCCGCTCTCGCAATCGGGCTGGGCCGCGCCGCAGGCCCATTTCGCCAAGGCCGGGATTCCCATCGGATCGGTGGTGCAGACAGGCTCCCACGCGGGCAGTGCGCTGGCCGTGGCCGAGGGGCGTGCCGATATCGCCGCCGTGGATGCCGTCACATGGCGGCTGATCTGCGCCCATGATGGGTTTGCAGACCGCTTGAGGGTTCTGGACAGCACAGCGCCGACGCCGGGCCTGCCCTATATCACCGCTCAGGCCGATGAGGCCGATTCCCTGTTTGAGGCGCTCACCGCTGCCATCGCGGCACCGGAAAACAAGGCCCTCGCGCCGATCCTGCCCCGCGGACTTCTCCGCATCGCACCGGAAAGCTACACCGCGCTGCAAATCCCGCCACCGCCCCCGGCAGATCGGCGGAATTGACGCCCCGTTCGGCGCTCAGCCGGGCAATTTGGCCCATTTGCTCGTTGCATTTGGTCAGTTTTTCCGCCCTACTGCGGCACTAACCAGAACAAAATGCTGCTCGCGTGACCCACTCAGATCCACCCGTCATCGAAATCCGGGACCTGCACAAGGCCTATGGCAATCTTGAAGTCCTGAAGGGCGTCGACATCACCGCCCGCAAGGGCGATGTCGTTTCGCTTATTGGCTCTTCCGGCTCCGGTAAATCCACCCTTCTGCGCTGCTCCAACCTGCTGGAAGACAGCCAGCAGGGCGAGATCCTGTTTGAAGGCGAGGCCATTCACTGGCGCGGCGAGGGGCTGCACCGGCATCCGGCCGACAAGAAACAGGTGATCCGGGTGCGCACCAATCTTTCGATGGTGTTTCAGCAGTTCAACCTCTGGGCCCATATGACGATCCTGCAGAACGTCATGGAAGCGCCCGTCACGGTGCTGGGCCGCGACAAGGGCGAGGTGGAAGCCTCCGCCCGCAAGTATCTCGAAAAAGTGGGCATCGGCGACAAATGCGATGTCTACCCCGCGCAGCTGTCCGGCGGCCAGCAGCAACGCGCCGCCATCGCGCGCGCGCTCTGCATGGAGCCCCGCGCGCTGCTGTTTGACGAACCCACCTCCGCACTCGATCCCGAGCTTGAGCAGGAGGTCGTGAAGGTGATCAAGGATCTGGCCCGCGAAGGGCGCACCATGATCATCGTCACGCATGATATGCGCCTTGCGGCAGATGTGTCCGACCATGTCGTCTTTCTGCACAAGGGCAAGATCGAGGAGGAAGGCCCCCCGGCCGAGCTCTTCGGCAACCCGAAGACCGAGCGATTGCAACAATTCCTGAGTGCAACAACCTCGGCACTGTAACCAATTGGGAGAGTTACCAATGAAAAAACTGATCCTGGCAACATCGGCGCTCGCGCTGACCGCCGGCATCGCCTCTGCGGATGTTGTCCGCATGGGCACCGAAGGCGCCTACGAGCCCTGGAACTTCATCAACGACAAAGGCGAGATCGACGGCTTTGAGCGCGAGCTGGGCGACGAGCTGTGCAAGCGCGCCGAGCTGGAATGCGAGTGGGTGAAGAACGATTGGGATTCCATCATCCCCAACCTCGTGTCGGGCAACTACGACACCATCATCGCCGGCATGTCGATCACCGACGAGCGCGACGCGGTGATCGATTTCACCCAACCCTACACGCCGCCCGATCCCTCCGCCTACGTGGCGATGGACGCCGGTGTTGACCTCGAAGGCGGCGTGATCGCGGCCCAGGCGGCCACCATTCAGGCGAACTTCATCGCCGAGCAGGGCTGGACGCTCGTGGAATTCGCCACCCCGGAAGAAACCGTCGCTGCCGTGCGCAACGGCGAAGCTGACGCGGTTCTGGCCGACAAGAGCTTCCTCGACACCGTGGCCGGCTCCGACGGCCTCGTGATGCTGGAGCGCATGGAAGCCATCGGCGGTGGCGTGGGCATGGGCCTGCGTGAATCCGACGGCGAGCTGCGCGCCAAGTTCGACGCCGCCATCCAGTCCATGAAGGACGACGGCACGCTGAACGAGATGATCGCCAAGTGGGAAGTCTCTTCCCAGTGGTAAGCTGATCCCGCTAGGGAGCCCCCGGCCCGCACGCCAACACGCGGCGGGCCGGGGTTTTCAATCTGCACCCCGCCCCTTCGGGCCCGGCGGTGCCCCCTGATCCAACGCGCGAGACGAACGGCCCGGCATGTTTTCCTACTGCACCGATCCATCCACGCTGGAAGGCCTGACATGGCTCAGCTGCTACCTGACGACAGGCAAGCACATGAGCTTTTACATCTCCTTCATCACGGTTCTGGTGCTGCTGGCGATCACCGCCCCCACCGCGCTGCTGTTCGGCTTCGGCGGCGCCACCGCGGCCCGCTCGCGCATCGCGCCGCTGCGCTGGTTTGGCAAAGGCTACACCGCCATCGTGCGCGGCGTGCCCGACATCGCCTTCTTCCTGTTCTTCGTGATCGCGCTCGATCAGGCCTTCGAGTGGCTGCGCCATCAGGTGAAATGCCCCGACTGGGAAGAGCCGATCCGTCAGGGCAATGATTTCATCGTCTGTCAGGCCGCGAAGCTGCCGCTCTCCACCGCGCCGCAATGGGTGCACGAGACCTACGGCTTCTTCCTAGCGGTGCTGACTTTCGCCATCGTCTTCGGCGCTTTTGCCGCCAACGTGCTCTACGGCGCAATGAACGCGGTGCCGCACGCGCAGATGGAAACCGCCGATGCCTATGGCATGAGCCATCGGCAGGCCTTCTGGCGCATCATGGTGCCGCAGATGTGGGTCTATGCCTTGCCCGGCCTCTCCAACCTCTGGATGGTGCTGATCAAGGCCACGCCGCTTCTGTTCCTGCTCGGCGTGGAAGACATCGTCTACTGGGCGCGCGAGCTGGGCGGCACCAAGAACGCCCGCTTCACCGATTACCCCCACGGCGACTGGCGGCTCTACTATTTCACCTTCCTGCTGATCTTCTACCTCGCCTTCACGCGGGTCTCCGAGATCGCGCTTGAACGACTGATGAAGAAACTGACCCACGGACAGGCCACCACCGGCGGCGAAGCGCAACGGAAGGCCGCGGCATGAGCTGTATCGAGACCATCCAGGCCTATGCGCTGCGCTCCGTTGGCATCGGCGAGCGCCTGCTGCCGCGCGACTATACCCTCTGCGAGCATTTCACCCTGATCGGCTCCGGCATGATCTGGAACGTCTACTACGGCGCGATGGCACTGGTGCTGGGCTTCTTCTTCGCCAATGCGCTGGCACTGGGGAAGGCGGCGCAGAGCAAATGGCTGCGCAAACCGGCGGAGTGGTTCATCTTTTTGTTCCGCGGCTCGCCGCTCTTCATCCAGTTCTTCTTCGCCTATTTCCTCTTCCTGCAGCTCAAGCAGGTGCACCCGATGTTCTCGGGCCTCACCGCCGCGGGGCTCGGCGCGCTGATCGTGCTCTTCTGCAACACCGCCGCCTACTCGGGGGAGATCTTCTACGGCGCGCTGCGCTCGATCCCGAAGGGCGACGTGGAGGCCGCTGACGCCTATGGCATCACCGGCTTTCAGCGCTTCCGCCGGATCATCTGGCCCACCATGCTGCGGCTGGCTTGGCCTGCTTACACGAACGAGGCCATCTTCCTCTTCCACGCCACGACGCTTGTCTTCGTCTCGGCCTTCCCTGTGCTGCAGCAGCGCGGAGATTCGCTCTACTACGCGAGCTATTTCGCCGACAAGACGTTCAACCCCTTCGTGCCCTACCCGATCCTCGCGATGTACTTCATCCTGTTCACGCTGGTGATTGTCTGGCTCTTCGGGATGGTGAACAAGCGGCTGAACCGGCACCTGCCACAGACCCAACGCCGCAAGGTGCGCTACCGCCCCAACCTGCTGCGCTGAACCATGTCAGGAAGCCGTCCGATGGGCGGCTTTTTTGATTGAGGTTGAACCGGCTCGAGACCCTCCCCGAAGCGACGTGTGTCCAGTGCCACTTCCATTGCAAAAGACATTCAGGAATGCCTCAACGTGCTGCAAGCTGGCGCCGACATGGCCCACCGTAATGACGCATATGCGGGCAAATCGGCCTGACGAACACTGACTCAAAGGTCTGTTTTCATCAGCACCGCATTTTCCGAATTTCCTGCGTCGCGCTGACGTTCATCAAGTTCGAACCCGCAGGATCGATAGAGTGACAATGCTTCGTGGTGTCTCGGCAATGCACTAAGCGTCATCAACCGAAAATCCATCTCGCGCGCTCTTTTCTTGAGTTCCTCTACAAGAGCGCGACCTGCTCCCAAACCTCGCGCGCTCTCACGGACAAACATCCTGTTCATCTCACAAGTGCTGTCGCCGATGTCCTTGAGCATTAGAATGCCAACCGGTTCATCGTCATAGCAAGCAAGCAAACACTCTCCCTTCGGTGGCGTGTAGTACGTTAGGACTGCGCGGATTTGTTCGTCAAATTTTTGGTGTCGAAGATAGACTTCGATGTCGTTCTGCATTTCCGGATAACGCTTACGCAGCCAGTCGATAAATTCGTAGGTCAGCTCATAGACAGCATCGGTTTGCGCCTGGTTTCTTACCCTGACAATTTTCAACATTGGGATTCCGCCGATCGTCATGCGCGATCATCATAGATCAAGGAATGATAGATCAAGGAATGGCATCCGCAAAACGGAGGTCCACTTTGGACGCCTTCCTGCCCTTCGCCGCACACGAGGCGAACAGGCGCAATCGGCACAAGAAAGGCAGTTCCCCTCTGTGGTGGAGCCGCCGGTGATCAGCATCACCGCGTGAGATGGGCCAGAACAGCGGCTTTTTCACAGAAGGAGCAGCCTCAGCAGACCTCTGGGTCGGCGTCGCAGGCCGCGCGATAGCAGTAGCCTTTGAAGTTCCAGTAGAGCGTCTCGCCCTTGCTGTTGAGGATTGGGTAGGCGTTGCACTCCGGGTAGGTGGGATGCGGCTGGATGGGGCCGTTGGTATTGGCCAGAGCGCCTGTGGCGGTGGCGCAGGCCATGGCGGCGGCGGTCAGGATGCGGCGGGGTTTCACGGAAATCACTTGTCACTCCAAATCCGGCAGCGCCTGTGCTGCCCTGCCCCTATGGTAGCGCTGCCGCACTGCCGCTTCCAGCGCCCTTTCCCGGTGTCGCTTTGCCCCTGCCTGCGATAGGGTCCGCGCAACCGACAACAAGACAAGAGGCACTCCATGCCAAAGGCAAAGGCAAACACACGGGCGAAGGCACGGTCCACCGACTGGATGACGAAGATTCCAGACGCCGCGCAGGCCTATATCGCAGGCCACCGGCTGGACGAGGTGGAATGCGTCATCGCCGATCTGCCCGGCATTGCCCGCGGCAAGGCCATGCCCGCAAACAAGTTTGCCAACCAGAAGCAGTTTTTCCTCCCCAATTCGATCTTCTTCCAGACGCTCACCGGCGGCTGGGCCGAGGCGGCGGATGAGAAGGAAGGCTTCATCGAGCCCGACATGATCCTCGTGCCCGACCTCTCCACCACGTCGGCCGCGCCCTGGACAGCGGACTGGACGCTGCAGGTGATCCACGACGCGCTGGATCAATCCGGCAAGCCGGTGCCTTTCGCCCCGCGCAACGTGCTGAAACGGGTTGTGGAGCTTTACCACAAGCAGGGTTGGGAGCCCGTCGTCGCGCCGGAGATGGAATTCTTCCTCGTGGCGCGCAACACCGATCCGGCCAAGCCGATCGAGCCGATGATGGGCCGCTCGGGCCGCCCCGCCGCCGCCCGTCAGGCCTATTCCATGAGCGCTGTCGATGAATACGGCCCCGTGATCGACGACATCTATGATTTCGCCGAAGCCCAAGGCCTGGAGATCGACGGCATCACGCAGGAAGGCGGCGCAGGCCAAGTGGAGATCAACCTGCGCCATGGCGATCCTGTGAAGCTAGCCGATGAGGTCTTCTACTTCAAACGCCTGATCCGCGAGGCCGCCCTGCGCCACGATTGCTTCGCCACCTTCATGGCCAAGCCCATCGAAGGCGAGCCGGGCAGCGCGATGCATATCCACCACTCCATCGTGGACCGCGACACTGGGCAGAATATCTTCTCCGGGCCGCAAGGCGGCGAGACGGATGCCTTTTACCACTTCATCGCCGGGATGCAGAACCACCTGCCCAGCGTCATCGCCCTGCTTGCGCCCTACGTGAACAGCTACCGCCGCTACGTGAAGGATCACGCCGCGCCGATCAATCTGAGCTGGGCGCGCGACAACCGCACCACCGGCATCCGCGTGCCGATCTCTGGGCCGGAAAGCCGCCGGGTGGAAAACCGCCTTGCCGGCATGGATTGCAACCCCTACCTCGGCATCGCCGCCTCGCTGGCCTGCGGCTACCTTGGCCTGCTGGAGGGCAAGCGCCCCGATGCGCAATACAAGGGCGACGCCTACGACGACGAGGAAGACATCCCCCACGGCCTCTACGGCGCGCTCGATCTGTTTGACGCCGCCGAGGACATGCAGAAGGTGCTGGGCGAGGATTTCTGCCGCGTCTATTCCATCGTGAAGAAGGCCGAGTACGAAGAGTTCCTGCAGAAGATCTCGCCCTGGGAGCGCGAGCACCTGCTGACGAACGTCTAAGCACCGATCACGCCGGATCAGCCCGCGCGATGTGGGCTGCAACCAGCGAAAACACCTGATCGCGGTGGGTGAAGGGCCCCATGTGCCCTGCCCCCGCAAGGCAATGCACCTCGGGCGCATCAAAGCGCGCCGTCAGAACATCGATGATCCGGCGCGTCTGCACCTTGGTTTCGCTGCCCCAGATAAGGGTCACGGGGAGATCGCGGCGCAAATCGCCGGGCGTTTCCGGCTCAAAAACAAGCGCATCGAAATCCGCCACCACCTTGGGCACCCAATCCTGCATCGCGGCCTGCCGCTCATTGCTTAGGGCGTCAAAGGCGCCAGGGCCGCTCCAGAACTCGGTGAAATCGCTGGCCGCCTTGCGCTTGTGCCCGGCCTCGACATCGGCCTTGAGCCCGCCGTTGAGCGCCACGATCTCACCGATCAGCGCCTCGCCTTCGCCGCCGAGATCGCGCAGCACGTGGAAGCACGTCGGCTCATAGAGGCAAAGCGAGGCCACAAGCTCGGGGTGGTGGCGCAGAATATGCAGCGCCACGCCGCCGCCGTAGGAATGGGCCACCAGATGCACCGGCGCGCCCAATGCACGGATCGTGGGCAGAAGCGGCGCGGCCTCATCGGCGAAGGAAAAGCTTGCACCTTCCCACGGCCCACGGCTGGGGCAGCCGTAGAAATCCGGCGTAAAAACAGGGGCCTGCCCGGCACTCATGCCCTTCAGTCTGTGCCACTCCTGCCCCGTTGCACCAGAGCAATGGAACCCCACGATTGGCTTGCTGTGCTGCATCTGCCTCTCCCTGCATCTCTCTCGCTGCGGACGCTATTGCGGCCACAGCGCCAGCGCAATGCGATGCAACCTTAACGAAAGCTTTACAATCCCGTGCGATACGGTTTTTCTAAACAAAACTTTCAGAAAAGGCGCAAGCATGCAGGCTCCCAACGTTTACGATGCAGATCCGATCCCGGCAGAGGCCTTGGCTGAAATTGAACGCATGTTCACCAACGGCGATCTCTTCCGCTACACCTCGGAAAACGCCTCTGTTGCCCTTCTGGAGCAGGAATTCGCCGCCCTCTTGGGCAGCAAATACGCGCTCGCCGTGGCCTCCTGCTCGGCCGCGCTCTTCCTCTCGCTCAAGGCGCTGGATATGCCGCGTGGCGCGCGGGTGCTGATCCCGGCCTTCACCTTCGCCGCCGTGCCGTCGGCCGTGGTGCACGCCGAGTGCACCCCGGTGCTGGTGGAGGTGGGCGAGAATTATCGCATTGATCTGGAGGACTTCGACGCCAAGCTCGCCGCCGGTGCCGAAGCCGTTCTGATCAGCCACATGCGCGGCCACACCTCGGATATGGACGCCATCCTCGCGCGCGCTAGAGCCCATGGCGTGCCGGTGATCGAGGACGCCGCCCATTCGCTCGGCACGCTCTGGAACGGGCGCAAGATCGGCACGCTGGGCAAGGTGGGCTGCTATTCCTTCCAGTCCTACAAGATGGTGAACGCGGGCGAAGGCGGGATCCTCGTGACCGATGACGCCGATCTGATCGCCCGCGCCGTGATCATGTCGGGCGCTTACGAGCACAACTGGCAGAAGCACCCGGTGGTGCCGGAGCGCTTTGCCCATTGGCAGAACAAACTGCCGCTCTACAACACGCGGCTTTCCAACCTCTCCGCCGCCGTGATCCGCCCGCAGCTTGCCCTTCTGGATGACCGCGTCAGCAAGGGCCGCGCCAACCACGACTACGTGGCCGCGCGGCTCAACACCTCGCCAGCGCTGCAGGTGCCGCCTGCCCTGCCGCAGGAAGAGCGCGCACCGGATTCGATCCAGTTCAACCTCTGCGGGCTGACACCGGCACAGGCGAAAGCCTTCGCCGGGGCTGCCAAGGCGCGCGGGGTGTCGGTGCAGATTTTCGGCCAAAGCACGGATAACGCACGCGCGTTCTGGAACTGGCAGTTCCTGGGTGAGGTGCCGGAGCTGCCCAAGACCCGCGCCATGCTCATGAACGCCTGCGACGTGCGCCTGCCCGCTCGGCTGTCGCGCGATGAATTGGATTACATTGCCGATGCGCTGCTGGAGGCTGCCGAGACCGCAAGCAAAGTCCTGCCAGATGCCGCCTAAACCGCGGGGCTGGCGGCCAGCACACGCATGGCCTCGGCGGGTTTGCCCAACTGGCTGAGCGCTGGCCCGATTACCAGATCCGGGAGCAGCCCACGCACACGGCCAGCCACCTGCGCCGGGATGTCCTGCAGCAGCTCCCGCCGCGCCACGAGCGACAGCCGCCGCGACAGCGGCGCGAGCGGCAGCGGGTGGACGGCGATCTGGGGCAGGAAGCGTTGCGCGCGCAGGATGCCCAGCGGGGTCAGGATCGTCCAGCCCTCCCCGGCGGCCACCATGGCAAGGATCGCGTGGTAGCTGTCGAGCTCGAAGCGGTGCGCCAGCATCAGGTTCTCGCGCATCAGATGGGCGCTGATCTGGCGGCCCATCAACTGGCGCGTGGTGTATTGGATCAGCGGCAGCGCGGCGAAATCGGCACGGGTGGGAAAGCGCGGCAGCGCGCCTGCGCGGGCGACGGCGACGAAGGGCTCTTCCAGCAGCGGGTGCACCTCGGCCCAGTCGGGCACTGCGCCGCCATCGGCCGCGATCACCATGTCCAGCTCGCGCGCCAGAAGCTGGCCCGTGAGCCGGTGGCTCGCGCCGGTTTCCAGCAGAAAGCGGCATTCGGGCAGATCCTCGGCCAGCCCGTGCAGCAGGCGCGGCGTGACCTCGGCGTCGAAATCCTCGATCACCCCAAGGCTGAGCTGGCTCAGCGCCGCCAGATCCTGCCGCGCCAGCTCGGTGCGGGCCATGGCGGCTTCGTTGAGGATGGATTGCGCGCGGCGGCGAAACATGGTGCCCGCCGGCGTCAGGCTGACGGGGCGTGCGGCGCGGTTCAGCAGAACAGTGCCAAGCGCGGTATCGAGCGCGCTCAGCTGCTGGCTGACGGCAGAGGGCGAGGCCCCCAGCCGCCGGGCAGCCGCCGACACCGAGCCCTCCTCCGCCGTGGCAAGGAAAACCTCAATGCCCCAGAGCGTGATGCGGGAAGCGCTGCCCGCCATGGGCGGATTATTCCTTCAGGCGCGAAAGCTTGGCCTGCAGATCGGCAAGCTGGTTCTTGATCTCGTCCAGCTCGCTGCCCCCGCCTTCACGCTCGGGCTGCGGGCCGGAGCTTTCCGACCAGCCCCCCGTCATCGCTTTTAGAAAGGCCTTTTGCTGCGCTTGCATGGCGTCGAAGCCGGGCATCGCCGACATCGGGTTCGGGATCGTCGTCAGGTTTTCCATCATCTTGGATTGCCCGTCGCGCAGCATGTCGAAGGACATGGCGAGGAAATCGGGAACGAAGCTCTGGGCCTGGTTGGTGTAGCTGCGCACGAGATCGGTCAGCACGTTGATCGGCAACACATTTTCGCCGCGGCTCTCATGCTCGGCAATGATCTGCAACAGGTATTGGCGGGTCAGGTCATCGCCGCTTTTCAGGTCAATGATCTGCACTTCGCGCCCGTCGCGGATGAAGACGGCGATGTCTTCGAGTGTCACGTAATCGCTGGTTTCGGTGTTATACAGCCTGCGGCTGGCATAACGTTTGATCAACAAAGGCTTGTCTGGCTCAGACACGGCATCCCCTTCCTTCTGCAGTGCAGAGAGCCTATGTCACCCAGCGGGAAAAGCAACAAAAAGAAAAGGCAGGCCTTCGCAGGCCTGCCTTTCGCGAGTCACATCGGCTGGGAGGGAACCGATGCGATGTTGTCTGCCTTACTTGGCGGCGGCTTTTGCAGCCTTCGTCGCTTCCGTGGTGGCTTTTTTGACAGCGGCGGTGGCGTCTTCGGAGAAGTCTTTGCCAGCAGCCAGCATCAGCTCGACGGTTTCCATTTGGACTTTCTTGGCGACTTCAGCGAAAGCGGCCATGTTTTCGGCAGCGGTTTCGGCGGAAGCGGAGGCGAAGTCCGTCACGGCTTTGGTGTAGTCGGTGGCTTCGGCTTTGACCTTGGTCACGTCGCCGAGGCGGGCGATGGTGTCTTTCGTCCACTTCGAAGAGATCTCGGCGGATTTGTCAGCAGCTTCCAGAGCCACTTTGGAGAGCTTCTCGCCCATAGCGGCTTGGGTTTTGAAGGCTTCTTCGAAGGATTTCGTGTCCACCGGGAAGGAGGCCATCATCTCTTGCATGACTTTGGTGAAGTCTTGGGTCTTGGTCATTGTACTTACTCCATCAGGGCTGCCGGGGGATCGGCTGCGTGCCCCATTGTGATATCCTGAAGTCAATATACGCGCTGCAGTGCAGCATTTCAAGATTTTTTCTGCAGTGCAGCAAGAATATATTCTGCAAGCGCAACACTGCTTCAGGTTGCATAGCCGCCTCTTGCGACAGGGCCATGACATTCACCACAGCAAGCCACTGAGACCCTGCGCCCAGCGCATGGGCTCAAAGAAAAAGGGGCCCGCGTGGTGCGGGCCCCTCAAAATTGAACAGGTTTCGGCGAAGGCACCCCTCGCCCTGAACGTGCTTACTTCTTGCCGGTGGTGGCTTTGGTCAGCTCGTCGGTGGCTTTCTTGACGGCAGCCTGCGCCTCATCGGCAGCTTTCTTCATCGCGGCCTGCGCGTCTTCGTTGAAGTCCTTGCCGGCGCTCATCAGCAGCTCGACCGTTTCCAGCTGCACTTTCTTCACGATTTCCGCGAAAGCCGCCATGGATTCGGCGGTTTTCTCAGCCGAAGACGAGGCGAAATCCGTCACGGCCTTGCCAAGCTCGGCCGGGTCCGTTTTGGCGGTGGACGCCGCGCCCATCTTGGCGAGCGTGTCTTTCGTCCACTTGGCGGAGAGGTCAGCGGACTCCTCGGCGGCGGAGAGCGTGATCTTGGACATCTTCTCGCCAAGTTCGGCGGAGGATTTGATGGCTTCTTCGAAAGCCTTGGTGTCAACGTTCATGGACGCCAGCGCGTCCTGGAAGGTCTTGGCGAAATCGGGCGTCTTGGCCATTGGTCATCTCCTGAAATGGCTGTCTCTATTCCTGCACCAAATATTTATGCTGCACTGCAGCATTTCAAGATGTTTATGCTGCGGTGCAGAAATTTTCCTTAACCTGTTGGCCTGCCTTATTTTTCCTTCGGCAACACATAGGTTCCGGGGGCTGCGCAGAGCGGTTTGTGCTTTGGGCCACCCGGTTTTCGGGCCGGAATCTTCGCGCCGGAGCGTTTGGAGAGCCAGGCGTCCCACGTTGGCCACCAGGAGCCTTCGTTGAAGCTTGCGCCCTCTTTCCACGTGTCCGGATCGCCCGCCGGGGCGTCGCCGGTGTAATGGCCGTATTTCTTCTTGCTCGGCGGGTTGATGATCCCCGCGATATGGCCGGATTCACTCAAGATGAACGTCTTGGAGCGCGAGCCGAACTGCTTCACGCCGTTGAAGCTGCTTTTCCACGCGGCGATGTGATCGGTTTCGCAGGCGATGGCGCAGACAGGCACGCTCACATCCTTGATGTGGAGCGTCTCGCCGCAGACCTCGAAGCCCTTGGTGGCGAAATGATCCTCCTGACAGAGGCCGCGCAGGTACTCGATCGCCATGCGGCCCGGCAGGTTGGTGGAATCACCGTTCCAATAGAGCAGATCGAAGGCGGGCGGGGCCTCGCCCATCATGTAGCTGCGGATCGCGGGCGTGTAGATCAGATCGTTGGAGCGCAGATAGGAGAAGGTGCGCGACATGAAGAAGGAATCGAGAATCCCGTTCTCCTGACACTCCGCTTCGAGCCCATCCACGAAGCCATCGTCTAGAAAGACGCCCACTTCCCCCTGATCGGAGAAATCGGTGAGCGTGGTGAAGAAGGTGGCGGAGTTGATCGATTTGTCGCCGCGCTTCTTCAGCAGCGACAACGTGAGGCTCAGCGTGGTGCCCGCGATGCAGTAGCCGACGACGTTGATCTTCTCCTGCTCGGTGATCGCCTTCACCTCTTCGATCGCCGTCAGATAGCCTTCCTCGATATAGGTATCCATGCCCACATCGGCGTAGCTCTGATCGGGGTTGACCCAGCTGACGATGAAGAGCGTGTAGCCCTGATCCACGATCCATTTGATCAGCGAATTGGCGGGCTTGAGGTCCATGATGTAGAACTTGTTGATCCACGGCGGGAAGATCAGCAGCGGTGTCTTGTGCACCTGTTCGGTGGTCGGCGTGTATTGGATCAGCTCGAACATGCGGTTGCGAAACACCACCTGCCCTTCGGTGGTGCCGATATTCTCGCCCACCTTGAAGGCGTCCTTGTCCGCCAGCGTCACCAGAAGATCGCCGCCATTGGCCTCGATGTCGCGCACGAGGTTCTCAAGCCCGGCAACGAGCGAGCGGCCCTCGGTCTCCACCGCCTTCTCCAGCGCATCCGGGTTGGTGGCGAGGAAATTCGTCGGCGAAAGCATGTTGACGATCTGCTGGGAGAAATACTCCAGCCGCTTCTTGTCCTTCGGATCAAGCCCGTCCACATCGGCCACCGCCCCGGCGATGGCCTCAGACGTCATCATGTATTGCTGCTTGATGTAGTTGAAATAGGGGTGCGTCTGCCAAAGATCGTTCTTGAAGCGCGGATCCTTTGGCGTGTTGTCCTCGGGGGCTTCGAGCTTGCCCGTTGCCAGCAGGTGCTGGGCTTCAACGTAATGGGTCAGCGCCTTGCCCCAATAGGCGATCTGGTGCTCAAGGATCTTGGCCGGGTTGTTGACCATCTCGGTCATGTAGGCCGTTGCCGCCTTCATGTAGAGATCCTGCCCCGGCGCCTGAAGCGATGGGTCGATATTGCGCTTGTGGGAGAGCGCGGCAACAAGCCGCTGCGAGAGCTCTTCCACCTTTGCAAGGTTCTCATTCAGACGCTCAAGATTCTTAACATCCTGAGGGCCGGCGTCTGATTGATCTGTTGTCATAATAATTTTATACCCCTAAGATTTGCCGCAGGTGCAAAATAATTTCGCCGCAGCGCTGCGTCAAAGCGGCGAAATGAACCAGACGGCGCAGGTAAGAGGGACCCACGCATGCGTTACATGGCAACATACGATTTGATGGAAAGTATGCGCAACACCAACCAATGGTTGGGGGCGTCCGCGCTTGCCATGGCCTCCTACCCCGTCACCGGGCTTATTCCTCATCCCGCGTTCCAGTGGATGGCCGCCTGGGGCGAAGTCACCGAACGCACCTTTGCCCGGATCGTCGCCAAGCCGGACTGGGGCATCCAGTCCGTCTCCTGTGCCGATGGCCGCGATCACCTCGTGCGGGTGGATGTGAAGGTCTCCCGCCCCTTCGGCGATCTGATCCATTTCAACGTGATCGGCCGCCCCGAAAAGGCGCGCAAAGTGCTGCTGGTGGCACCGATGTCGGGCCACTATGCGACCCTGCTGCGCTCCACCGTGAACAGCCTTCTGCCCGATTGCGAAGTCTATATCACCGACTGGCACAACGCCCGCGACATCCCTGTTTCCGCAGGGAAATTCGACATCGAGGACTACACGCTCTACCTCGTGGATTTCATGAAAGAGCTGGGCAGCGATCTGCATGTTATCGCGGTCTGTCAGCCCGCCCCGCTGACGCTGGCGGCCACGGCCTATCTCGCCGCCGAAGATCCTGCCGCCCAGCCCCACACGCTGACCCTGATCGGTGGCCCGATCGACCCCAACGCCGCCGCAACGGATGTGACGGATTTCGGTCACCGGGTGACGATGGGCATTCTGGAGGAAATGGCGATCCAGCGCGTGGGCTTCAAATACGCCGGCGCGGGGCGGATGGTTTACCCCGGCCTGCTGCAGCTGACCTCCTTCATGTCGATGAACGCCGACAAACACTCCAAGGCGTTTTTCGACCAGATCCAGCGCGTGGCACGCGGCGAAGCGGGCGATCACGACAAGCACAACCGATTCTATGACGAATACCTCGCCGTGATGGACATGCCGGCGGAATTCTACCTCTCGACCGTGGAGCGAATCTTCAAGAACGGCGAGCTGGCCGCGAATGAATTCGTGGTGGACGGGGTGAAGGTCGATATCGGCGCGATCACCGATGTGGCGGTCAAGACCGTGGAGGGCGCGAAGGACGACATCACCGCGCCGGGCCAGTGCATCGCCGCGCTCGACATGCTCACCGGCCTGCCTGACGAGAAGAAGGCCAGCCATGTGGAGCCGGGCGCGGGCCATTACGGCATCTTCGCGGGCCGCAGCTGGCGCGACAACATCCGCCCGATGGTTCTGGAGTTCATCGACAAGAACTCCGGCCAGACACCGCCCGCAGCCGCCAAAGGCACGGCGAACCTCAAGGCCGTCTGAAGCGGCTTTTCGGAACGGATTGAACGCCCGCGCATGCGGGCGTTTTTCTTTTCTGCTCCGGCAGGCCCCTTCACACCGTCAGCCCCTGACCTTGGGTGGGGGCAAAGCCCTCTCCCATGGGGAAGGTCGGGGGCTAGCCGGCAAAGCCGGCCTTCTCTGTGGCAGGGTTTCGCGCTAGTGCAGCGTCAGCGGCGCTTTCAGCCATTCGCCCAGAGCCGCCGTCAGCGCCACGGGCTGCTCCAGCGGCGCAAGATGGCCGGCGTTGGCAATGGTGCGAATTTCACCGTGGGGCATCAGCCCCGCCATGATCTCATGCCGGTGCACCGGGCAGAGCGCATCATGCTCACCGCAGATCGCAAAGGCCGGCAGCTTGGCCAGCCGCAGCGTCTTCTGCTGATCCGGGCGGCGCTGCATCGCGCGCGTTTGGCGGATGAAAATATCCGGCCCCAGGTCCATCCCCATACGCCGGTATTGCGCCAGCACACGGCTGCGATCGATCTGCGGCGAGAGGTAATCAGGCTTCATCTCGTCCTGCAGCGCCTGCTCCAGCCGCCCAAGCCGCGCCGCCATGATCTGCGGCTCGCGTTCAGCAGCCACAGTGGGCAGTTCCGCCAAGGGGCTGGTGTCGATCAACGCCAGCCGCGTGACCTGCTCCGGCGCGAGCTTCAGGATCTCCATCGCCACCATGCCACCAAGCCCATGGCCCGCCAGCGCAAACCGGGGCGGCGCGGCCTGCAGGATGAAACGCGCCATCTCGGCCACGCTTTCGCCCTGCGTCACAGGCCCAATAACCACGCAACGATCCTGCGACAAGCGCGCGATCTGGTGGGTGAACAGGCGGGCATCACACATCATGCCCGGCAACAGAAGCAACGGCTCGTGCATCCTGACCTCGTCGGTTTTTTTTACTTGTTATTGAGATACAGGCTGCCGTAGGTGGCATTGTTTCCAAACTGAAAACAGCATTAAGCCAGAGTCTTTCTGCCCCACCTGTGGCGCGGAAGCCGCTGCGCGTTCAGGCCCAGCGGGGCGGAATCGGCGGCTGTGCGATGCCGCGAAACGGCGGAAAATCTGCATAGCGCGCCTGCCGCACGTCCAGCGCTTCTTCCGGTTCCTCCCCGCCCCGCAGCACGAGGTGATGCGGCTTGATCCAGCTCCGGATGGCGCGCAGGGGCACCTCGTTCCATGTCAGGTTGAAAGCGGCCAGCTTGGGGAAGAACAGCATCTGCGAATAGGTCAGATGATCATGCACCCACCACGCCAGATCGCGCCAGTCGCGCCCCTTGTCGTATTGGTCGGCAAACCACGGCACCACGATGCAGGCACAGGCCCCCATATTCCCGTCCGCATCGCGCTGATCCCAGATATGGACGCCCCGATTGCCCTCATTGCCACCGCAGTTCAGCTTGCGGTCATTGCCAAAGGCGTTCAGCGCGGCGGAGCGATAGGCGGAGCGGATGGCAATGCTGCCAAAGGTCTCCTGCAGCGGATCAAGCAATTCCTGCGCCAGCCGCGCCCCGGCAGCGATGGCCAGATCGGGGTCCTCCGGAATGTTGGGCACGCCGTAGAAATTGCCGATCTCCGAATGGAGCATGTCCCGCATGTAGAAATATTTGGACAGCCGCACCCGGCCCAGCGTTTCAAGGCTCCACATGCTGCGCGGCTTGCGCATCAGCCAGCGCCATTCCACTGAAATTCACCCTTCGGCCCCAGAGGCGAGAAGGGATTATGCGCGATCTCCCAGACATGGCCGTCGGGATCGGCGAAATAGCCATGATGCCCGCCCCAGAAGACGTCCTGCGCGTCCTTCAGGATCTTGCCCCCGGCAGCGCGGGCGCGCTCCAGCAGCGGCGCGACCTCCGCCTTCTCGCGCAGGTTATGGGCCAGCGTAATCCCGGAGAAACCGCCGATATGCGCAGGGTCCATCCCCCATTCCTCGGCGAGCTTGTCCTTCGGGTAGAGCCCAAGCGTCTGCCCGATCAGGTCAAAGGCGATCACCCCATCCGGGCTCTCCACCTGCTGCCAGCCCAGCGCCTCGTAGAAACGGGCCGAGGCCTCCAGATCGGCCACACCAAGGGTGATCAGGCTGACACGCTGCTCCATCGGCAAACTCCTAACGGCAAGATGTTCCCCCTACGTTCTCACCTCAAACAGCCTATTGCAAGCCTTCGATCCAGCCCCGCAGCGCTTCGACAGCCGGAGCGGTGCCCGCGGGCGAGAGGATATCTCCCGCGATGACGTGGTTGTAAGGATCGCCCCCCGCGCCGCCGTCCATGTTGACGATCTGCACCGGGCCACCCCACTGCGCGGCAATCTCCCGCGTGATGTCCGGGCGCACGACACCATCGGCATCGGAAAACAGGAAAAGTGCGGGCACCGAAACGCCTTGGTAGTCCTGCGCGGCGGCGTGTTTCACGGCCGCCGCCATCGGCAGCACGGACACCGTCGGGTAGCGCGTTGTCCAATAGGTGCCGTGGCCTTCGTTCTGTGGCTCAAAGGCGCGTTCGGCTCCGCCCACAGCCCCGATCCAGTGGCGGGCAGCCGGCCAGGTGAGCAGCGGCGCAAGCGGGTTGTTGATGCCGAAATTGGGGCTGACAAAGGCGATGCCGGCCACATCTTCCACCAGTCCCGGCTCAAGCGCGGCAAGGGCTGCGAAAGTGCCGCCGGTGGAGGTCGTCACCAGAACCACCTCCTCACCGATGGCACGGCCCACGGCGATGGCTTCCGCCAGATCCTCCATCCAGTCCTGCACCCGCGGCTCCGCCATGGCCGCGCCCCCGCGCCCATGGCCCGAAAGCCGGGTGAAATGCAGATTCGCGCCGAGGGCTGCGGCCAGTTGGTCCGGCACTGGGCGGATCTCTTCCGAGGTGGCCGAGAACCCATGCACATAAACCATCGCCAAAGGCGTGGGCGCGCCGGCCTCTCCGGCCCAGATCACGCGTTTCTCCACACCCGGCGTGATGTCCTCAAAGGCAGCCTCCTGCGCCGCCAGATAGGCCTCCACCCCGCCGTCAAGCTGTCCGGGGTCAAACCCCACATCCTCATGCAGCGCCTCATAGGGCCCAAAGGCCACCAAAAGCCCAATGATGACGATGAGCGCCAGCAGCCCCCGCCCGATCCATTTCCCGACAGCGCGCATCTCAGCCCTCCACCCGGTTCAGGACCTTCTCGATCGTCTTCTCGATCAACACCAGGCACTCCGGATCCGAGAAGCTGTGATCGGCCCCTTTCTTCAGCGTCAGACGCATGTCGGCGCAGTCCGCGTGATCCAGCAGCGCCAGCGCCGTCTCCGTGGATACGGCGTTGTCCGCCGTGCCCTGCAGGCAGCGCACCGGGAAGGGCAACGGCAGCGGCTTGTCCATCACCAGATGGTTGCGCCCGTCCTCGATCAGGCGGCGCGTGATGATGTAAGGCTCACCATACTCGGAAGGCACCGCGATCTGCCCGGCCTCCATCACCTGCCGCCGCTCCGCTTCGCTGAAAGACGCCCAGAACCCGGCCTCGGTGAAATCCGGTGCCGCCGCAATCGTCACCAGCCCGGCCACCCGGCCCGCCAGCGCTTTCGTCATCAGAAGCGAGATCCAGCCGCCCATGGACGAGCCCACCAGCACCTGCGGCCCCTCCGTCAGCGCTTCGATCGCGGCCTGCGCATCCGCCGCCCAGTCGCCGATGCAGCCATCGGTGAAAGCACCGCCGCTCTGGCCATGGCCCGAATAGTCAAACCGCAGGTAGGCCCGCCCGTGGCGCTGTGCCCAAGCCTCAAGATGCAGCGCCTTGCTGCCCTCCATGTCGGATTTGAACCCGCCCAGAAACACCACGCCCAGCCCCTTGCCTTCGCTGCGATGATAGGCGATGCGCCGCCCGGCCTTGGTTTGCAGATATTGAACAGCCATGCCGCCCCCCATTGATCCTGTTGCCCCATTCCTTGCACGGCACCCGCCCTCCGGCAATGGCCCCACTAGACCTCCGGGCCTCCTTTCCTCTCGCTTCAAATACCTCGGGGGGTGCGGGGGGCAGCGCCCCCCGCCCGCGCCGCCTTGACTTGGCAAGGCGGCACAGGCAAACAGGCCGCGCTAACCATATACCCGCAACCGGGCGTTCCGTGGGCGCCAAACCGACGAGGAGAGCCAGCAGATGGCCCAGATTTCCCTCACCTTCCCCGATGGCAATGCGCGCGAATACAGCGCCGGCGTGACCCCTGCCGAGGTCGCCGCCTCCATCTCCACTTCGCTTGGCAAGAAAGCGATTTCCGCGCAGGTCAACGGCCAGCATTGGGATCTCGCCTGGCCGATCGAGTCGGATGCCACCATCGCCATCAACACGATGAAGGATGCCGAGCCCGCGCTTGAGCTGATCCGCCACGATCTGGCCCATATCATGGCCCGCGCGGTGCAGGAGATCTGGCCCGACGTCAAAGTCACCATCGGCCCTGTCATCAAGGACGGCTGGTACTATGATTTCGACCGCGCCGAGCCCTTCACCCCGGAAGATCTCGCCGTCATCGAGAAAAAGATGAAAGAGATCATCAATGCCCGCGATGCCGTGCGCACCGAGGTCTGGGATCGCCCGCGCGCGATCAAGCACTACGAGGACAATGGCGAGCCCTACAAAGTCGAGCTGATCGAGGCTATCCCCGGCGATGAGCCCCTGCGCATGTATTGGCACGGCGACTGGCAGGATCTCTGCCGCGGCCCGCACCTGCAGCACACCGGGCAGGTGCCGGCAGACGGCTTCAAGCTGATGAGCATCGCCGGGGCCTATTGGCGCGGCGATTCGAGCCGCGCCATGCTGCAGCGGATCTACGGCGTCGCCTTCCAGAACAAGGAAGACCTGCGCAAGCATCTGAACATGCTGGAAGAGGCCGCCAAACGCGATCACCGCCGTCTGGGCCGCGAGATGGATCTCTTCCACATGCAGGAAGAGGCCCCCGGTCAGGTCTTCTGGCACCCGAACGGCTGGCGCATCTACACCACGTTGCAGGATTACATGCGCCGCCAGCAGGATCGCGGCGGCTATGTGGAGGTCAACACCCCGCAGGTCGTGGACCGCAAACTCTGGGAAGCTTCCGGCCACTGGGACAAATATCAGGAAAACATGTTCATCGTCGAAGTGGACGAAGAGCATGCCCGCGAAAAGGCCGTGAACGCGCTCAAGCCGATGAATTGCCCCTGCCACGTGCAGGTCTTCAATCAGGGCCTGAAATCCTACCGCGACCTGCCGTTGCGCATGGCCGAGTTCGGCTCCTGTGCACGCTATGAGCCCTCCGGCGCGCTGCACGGCATTATGCGCGTGCGCGGCTTCACGCAGGACGATGGCCATATCTTCTGCACCGACGATCAGATCGAAAGCGAAACCGCCCGCTTCATCGCCTTCTTGTCCAAGATCTATGCCGATCTCGGCTTCGACAACTGGACGATCAAGCTCTCCACCCGCCCCGAACAGCGCATCGGCTCTGACGAAACCTGGGACGAAATGGAGCGCGCGCTCGGCGATGCCTGCAAGGCCGCGGGCTACGACTTCGAGATCCTCGAAGGCGAAGGTGCGTTCTATGGGCCGAAGCTTGAGTTCACGCTCACGGACGCGATCGGGCGCAACTGGCAATGCGGCACGCTGCAGGTGGACGCCAACCTGCCCGAACGGCTGGACGCCACCTTCATCGGGCAGGACGGCGCCAAGCACCGCCCCGTCATGCTGCACCGCGCCACGCTGGGCTCCTTTGAGCGTTTCATCGGCATCCTGATCGAGGAACACGCCGGGAAACTGCCCTTCTGGCTGGCCCCGCGTCAGGTCGTCGTGGCCGCCATCGTCTCCGATGCCGACGACTACGTGCATGAGGTCGTCGCCGCGCTGAAGGCCGCAGGTGTGAAAGCCGAGGCCGACGTGCGCAACGAGAAGATCAACTACAAGGTCCGCGAGCACAGCCTTGGCAAGGTGCCGGTGATCCTTGCGGTGGGGATGAAGGAAGTCGAGGAGCGCACGGTTTCGGTGCGCCGCCTTGGCGAGAAGCAGACCTCGGTGCAACCGCTTGCGGCCATCGTCGAGGCGCTGTCTGCCGAAGCGACCCCGCCGGATCTGCGCTGACGCTTCTTCATGTGTTGAGGGCACCCCCGGCCGCGGGTGTGGGGCTGAAAGCCCCCGCCCGTGGGGGCGGCCGGGGGGCTGCCCGGCGTGCCGCCGGGCGATGCTTCTTCCCCGTAAGCGCTGACAAACCCCTGACGATTCCGAAAGCGGCGCCGTGATCCGGCGCCGCTTTCTTGCGTTTTGCGGGGCTAGGTCTTTCGGGAATTGTTTCAAGGGAACGGATTCTTAAAACATCTTTCGCAACATCCGCTCCGGGAAAGCCGGTTTTCGGGCGCTTTGCGCCTCTGTGCCATCACGGCACATAACGCAGCTGTGACACACGCCACTGTGAGTGGCCTGTGTGCGGATCGATCCGCTACCTCTATCCCTGTCGCAACCAAGGCGACGCAAAAACAGGTCTTTATGAGGAACTTACCGATGTCCAACCAAGTCAAAGCTCTCGCCGTCGCCGGCGCCGTCGCCGCCGCCCTCACCGCCACCACGACGACCGTCGCCCACGCGATGGAAAAGGAAAAGTGCTACGGTGTGTCCCTCGCCGGCAAGAACGACTGCGCCGCCGGCCCCGGCACCACCTGCGCCGGCACCTCCACCGTGGATTACCAGGGCAACGCCTGGACGCTGGTGGACGCTGGCACCTGCACCACGATGGAACTTCCCGATGGCCGCATGGGCTCGCTGGAAGCGCTGGACCGCGACCTGCCGGCATAAGTCGATTTTCCCCTGCTCCCGCGATATACTCGCGGGGGCAGGCCCTTCTTTTGTCCGAACACCCGCGAGGCAGACACCATGCTCGACGCAACCCACCGCCGCTTCGATCCTCTGCCCAACCGCCCCGGTGTTGGCTACAAACCCCAGCATTTCGCTGACATCATGGAAGATCCGGGCCCGGTGGCCTGGCTCGAAATCCATGCCGAGAATTACATGGGCGCAGGCGGCCGCCCGCTGGCGCAGCTACGCCACCTCGCCGAACGCTTCCCCATCAGCGTGCACGGCGTCGGCCTCTCCATCGGCGGCGAAGGCGCGCTCGATGCCGATCACCTCGCCCGCCTGAAACACCTGCTGGGCTGGCTGCAGCCCGCAAGCTTTTCCGAGCATCTGGCGTGGTCCACCCACGACAGCCATTTCTTCAACGATCTCCTGCCCCTGCCCTATACGGAAGCCACGCTCACCCGCGTCTGCCGCCACATCGATCAGGTGCAGGAGGCGGTGGGCCGGCAGATGCTGCTGGAGAACCCCTCCACCTATCTCGCCTTCGCCGAAAGCCAGATCCCGGAAACCGAATTCCTCTCCGAAATCGCCGCGCGCACCGGCTGCGGGCTGCTGTTTGACGTCAACAATGTCTTTGTCTCCGCCACCAACCAGAAAACCGATCCCTACTCCTACATCGACGCCTTCCCGCTGCATCTTGTGGGCGAAATCCACCTTGGCGGCCATGATGAGGACGAAGACGATCACGGCGCGCCGCTGCTGATCGACAGCCATGGCCGCGAAGTGGTTGATCCGGTGTGGGAAATGTATCGCTACACGCTCGCCAAAGGCGGCGCGAAACCGAGCCTCATCGAGTGGGACACCGACGTGCCGGAGTGGCCTGTGCTCGAGGCCGAGGCCGCGCGGGCCGCCGGGCTTCTGGCCGAGATCCCCGCATGAGCCCGCCCGAAGTTGATCAGCAGGCCTTCGTCGGTGCCGTTCTGGACGCAGCCCGAGGCGTGCCCGAAGGGCTTGTCGACCCTGAAGGGCGGCCCGCCGGGCGGCGCTTTTCCGTCTATCGCAACAACGTAGCCGTCAGCCTGACGGAGGCGCTGGCCACTGCCTTTCCGGTGATCCAAAAGCTGATCGGGGAAGAGAACTTCAAGGCCGTCGCCGGTGTCTTCCTGCGTCGATATCCGCCTGACAGCCCACTGATGATGTTCTATGGCCAGCAGATGCCCGTCTTCCTCGAACGTTTCGAGCCGCTCCAGCACCTTGGCTACCTGCCCGATGTCGCCCGGCTCGAAATAGCCCTGCGCGAAAGCTACCACGCCGCCGATGCCGCGCCCTTTGACCCTCAAAGCCTGCAGGTGCTGCCTGCCGACCGCCTGATGGCCGCCCGCCTGCGCCTCGCGCCGGCGCTGCGGCTCGTGCGCTCGCGCTGGCCGGTGGCGTCGATCTGGCACTTCAACCGGACAGAGGGGGCGCCCAAGCCGCCTGCCACCGGCGAAAACGCCCTGATCACGCGGCCTGGCTTTGATCCGCAAATCACCGCCCTGCCCCCCGGCGGCGGCGCGTTTCTGGCAAGCCTCATGGCTGGCGAGAGCTTCGGCACGGCCCTCGATGCCGCCAGCACCGCCGTCGATGGCTTTGACCTGACACCCGTGCTCGGCCTGCTCATTCAAGGCGAGGCCATCACTGCTATCGAAGAAGGATCCCCCGCATGAACCCGCTCATCGCCATTCACAACGGCCTGTTCCGCTGGGTCGAAAACCTGCTTGAGCCGTGGTTCCTGCCCACGCTGGCCCGTTTCACTTTCGCCGCCACCCTGTTGATTTACTTCTGGAATTCTGCACTGCTGAAACTGGGTGACGGCATCCTTGGCATCGTGAAGCCTTCCGTCGGCGCTTATGCCCAGATCTTCCCCAAGAAGATGGAAGCGGTGACTTATGACGTCACCCAGCTGGGCTGGTTCGAATGGGCCGTGGTTGTCGCGGGCACATGGGCGGAGTTCATCCTGCCCGCGCTCATCGTGCTGGGCCTGTTCACCCGCCTCTCGGCCATCGGCATGATTGGTTTCGTGGTGGTGCAGAGCCTGACGGATCTCTACGGACACGGCGGCATCGAGCACCCCGAGACCGTCGGCGCGTGGTTTGACCGCCTGCCCGATGGCGCGATCCTCGATCAGCGCCTGTTCTGGATCACGGTGCTGGCCATTCTGGTGGTGAAGGGCGCCGGGCCGCTCTCGCTGGATCGGCTCTGGCTCGAACGGCGCGACGCGGAGATGTGAGCGATCAGGCGGCGTCGGGTTTGCGCGACGCCAAGGCAAGGATACCGCCGAGCAGACAAAAAGCGATCGGGAACATCGTGAAGAGGCCAAAGCCGAAGGCGGCATAGATCGCCGCGGCCGAGAGGCACATCAGCACCCCGCCCAACACGGCCTGGCTATGCGCCATGGCCCCGCCCGCGATGGCGAGAAGCGGCGCAAAGAAGCTCGCGGCGCGAATCAGCTCCACGTTTTCAACCTGTTCGATCAGATCCGGCACCTCGCCGAACCAGGCCACGAAGCTCGTGCAACCATAGCCGAAAAAGCCAACGATCATCGCCCATAGCCCGCCGATGATGCCCAGAACCAGTGCCGCGTTTCGCATGTCTTTCTCCCTTGGGGTGCGCCTTACGTAAGCGTCACCTCACCCCTCTGCAAGAAGCGCGGCCCTGACGTCAGGCCCCCAGCCAAGGTAGAGCGCGCCCTCCGCCTCGATCACCGGGCGTTTCATCAGCGTCGGATGGGCCGCCAGCAGATCGGCAGGCGCGCCTGCTCGCTCCGCTTCGCTCAACCCCCGCCACGTGGTGGAGCGCCGGTTGATGAGATTTTCACCAAAGGCGGTGAGAAAACGGGCCAGTTCCTCAGGCGGCACACCATCGGCGCGCACGTCCACAACCTCCGGCTGCATACCTTTTTCCTGCAGCATTTTCAGTGCCTTGCGGCACGTATCGCATGTTTTCAAACCGTAGAATTTCACGTCATTCCCCTGTTACCTGGCCCGCCTAACGTCAATTTGCAGGTCGCCGGGCGTGCCTTTCTCTTGCCTTTTGGGCGAAGTGTGCGAACCTGCTTCGGGGCCTTGGTGGCCCGATTTCATGCTCGGATCAAGGCGGCACTGCCCGATCCCGCAGCGCAAGACACCCCCGGGTATTTTGGGGGCCGAGACGATTGAGAAGGAGAAGCGGCATGCCGAGCGGCACCGTGAAATGGTTTAACACCACAAAAGGCTTTGGCTTCATCGCGCCGGATGACGGCGGTAAGGACGTGTTCGTACATATTTCGGCCGTGGAGCGCTCGGGCCTCACCGGGCTGGCCGACAACCAGAAGGTGGAATACGAGCTCCAGACCGGGCGCGACGGCCGCGAACTGGCCGGGACGATCAAGCCCCTTTCCTGATCCGCACAGCCCGCTGATCGGCGCAAGCCGGGCGCCCGCCGCCCGGCCAAAAGGCGCGCACGCAGCGTTCTGGTCCTCGTTTTACAAAGTTTTCACTTGTGTTGAGTGGCCTGCCGGTGCACTGCTTCTATGTGTGACGCAAGTCCCATATTTCTATCCTGCCTTCTTTTTACCCAAAGCAGCCGGAAAGAGTATTGAGACCAAGCTGCAAGACACCGGCCCGGATGCGTTCCAGCCGCTAACGTAAAATGAAGGAGAGACACGATGGCCAAGGGCACCGTGAAATGGTTCAACACCACCAAAGGCTACGGCTTTATCGCCCCGGAAGGCGGCGGCAAGGACATTTTCGTCCATATTTCCGCTGTTGAGCGCTCCGGCCTCACCGGCCTGGCCGACAACCAAGCCGTTGAGTTCGAACTGCAGACCGGCCGTGACGGCCGTGAGTCCGCGACCGACCTCAAAATCTCCGGCTAAGCCAGCCGAAGCGGCCCGCCACCGGCGGGCCACCCGCAAGACGCGCGGGGCCCCTGTCGGGCCTCGCGGCCACAGCTTGGGCCAAAGCCGCGCCCAAAGCCTCCAAAGCCCCCTGCTGTGCTTTACCTGCCCTTCCCCCTGTTCTATTGAATTTCCAAACAAGGGGCAGACATGCGCATTCTCATCACCAATGACGACGGCATCAACGCGCCGGGCCTTGCCGTGCTCGCCGCCATCGCGGAAGAGATCGCCGGGCCGGAGGGCGAGGTCTGGACAGTCGCGCCCGCGTTTGAGCAATCGGGCGTCGGCCACTGCATTTCCTATACCCACCCCACGATGATCGCCCAGCTTGGCCCCCGCCGCTATGCCGCTGAAGGCAGCCCGGCGGATTGCGTACTGGCCGGGCTCTACGATGTGCTGGCCGAAACGCCGCCCGATCTGGTGCTCTCCGGCGTGAACCGGGGCAACAACGCGGCAGAAAACACGCTCTATTCCGGCACCATCGGCGGGGCGATGGAAGCCGCGCTGCAGGGCTTGCCTGCGATTGCGCTTTCGCAGTTTTTCGGGCCTGAAAACGCCGGGCTCGAAGATCCGTTCGAGGCCGCCGCCGCCCATGGCGCAGAGGCCGTCCGCCGCATCCTGCAGGCCGCTCCGCGGGAAACCGATGACGCCACTTACCGACTGTTTTACAACGTCAATTTCCCGCCCGTCGCCGCCGCTGACGTGAAGGGCATCCGCACCGTGGCGCAAGGCCTGCGCCCCGGCACGCGCTTCTCGGTGGAGCCGCACCACGCGCCATCGGGGCGCAAGTTCCTCTGGGTGCGCGGCGGGCCGCAACACACGCCCACGGCAGAAGGCACGGATGCGGCCGCCAATCTGGAGGGCTATATCTCCGTCACGCCGATGCGCGCCGATCTCACGGCCCATGACGCGCTCGCCGCCCTGCGGGAGCAGCTGGACAGATGATCGACGCCGAGCGCCAGATGCAGTTTCTCTTCGCGCTGCGCTCGCGCGGGGTGACCGACAAACGCGTGCTGGAGGCGATGGAATCCACCGATCGCGGTGCCTTCGTGAAGGGCATCTTCGCCGAGCGCGCCTATGAGGACACTCCCCTGCCCGTGCCTTGCGGCCAGACGATCAGCCAGCCTTCCGTCGTCGGGCAGATGACGCAGGCGCTCAACGTGCAGCCGCGTGACAAGGTGCTCGAAGTGGGCACCGGCACCGGCTATCAGGCCGCGATCTTAGCCAAGCTTGCGCGCCGGGTATACACGGTTGAGCGCTTCGCCACGCTGGTGCAGAACGCCCGCGCCGTGTTTCAGGCGCTGGATCTCTCCAACATCACCGCCATCCATGGCGACGGCAGCCACGGCTTGCCCGATCAGGCGCCCTTTGATCGCATCCTCGTGACGGCCGCCGCCGAGGATCCGCCCGGCCCCCTCTTGGCGCAATTGCGCGAGGGCGGTATCATGGTTGTGCCCGTGGGCCAGTCCGACACCGTGCAGAGCCTGATAAAGGTCACAAGGACGGCGACGGGGTACGAGTATGATGAGCTGAGCCCGGTGCGTTTCGTGCCGCTTCTGGAAGGGCTTGGCAAGGAATAGCCGGTTTGAGGAACGAGCAATGGCACCCAGCCCGAAACACCGCCCCACGCGGGCCCTGATCGCGAGCAGCGCGCTTGTTCTGGCGCTGGCCGCCTGTGACGGCGATTACGATCTGCGCGGCAACATCAGCGGCAACAATTTCGACACGACGAGTGCGGCGCGCACGGCCACCGAGCCGCGTCCGCAGCCCGACAACCGGGGTGTGATTTCCTACCCGAACTATCAGGTGGCCGTGGCCAAACGCGACGATACCGTGGGCGATGTGGCCGCGCGCGTAGGCACCGATGCCGCCGCACTGGCCCGCTACAACGGCATCGCACCGGACGTGCAGCTGCGCGAAGGCGAGGTGCTGTTGCTGCCGGGCCGCGTGGCCGAGCCCTCCCCCGCCACCGGCGCGATTGCCACCGGGCCGATCCGCCCAGCCGGTCAGATCGACGTGACAACCCTAGCCGGGGATGCGATCGACCGGGCCGAGGCTTCACCGAGCGCCACCTCCTCCACGGCGGCAGCCACGCCGCAGAGCACCAGCGCACGGCCGCAGAGCGGGGCAGAGCCTGTCCGCCACAAGGTGGCACGCGGCGAAACGGCCTATTCCGTGGCGCGGCTCTACAACGTCTCCGTCACCGCGCTGGCCGACTGGAACGGGCTGGGCTCTGATCTGGCCGTCCGCGAGGGGCAATACCTGCTGATCCCCGTGGCCGCCGCGAAGCCGCCCGCCAGCGCGCTTTCCGCTGCCGCCACCACGGCACCGGGCCAAGGCTCGCCGACGCCCGAGCCCCCCAGCGCGGCAACACCGTTGCCTGACGAGGTGGCCACCACCGCGAAGCCAGAAGCCACGCCCAACTCGCCCGAACTGGCAAGCGGTGAAACCGCACCCACCCGCAGCGCGGCGCTTGCCTTCCCGACGAGCGGCAGCATCATCCGCCCCTATGCCAAGGGCAAGAACGAAGGCATCGACATCGGCGCCCCCTCGGGCAGCGCGGTGAAGGCCGCCAACGATGGCGTCGTGGCCGCGATCACGCAGGACACCAACAACGTCAACATCGTGGTTCTGAAACACGCCGACAACCTGCTCACGGTCTATGCCGGGGTGGACGCAGTGAGCGTGAAGAAGGGTGACAAGGTCTCCCGCTCGCAGCAGATCGCCAAGGTGCGCTCGGGCGATCCGAGCTTCCTGCACTTCGAAGTGCGGCAGGGGCTGGAGAGCGTGGACCCGATGAACTACCTGCAGTAAGCCATCCGCGCGAATAGGCGCGTGACGCGACAACCTTTTGAAACAAATAAAAAACGCGCCCTAGTTAGGGCGCGTTTTTTGTGTCTTACCACTGTCCGTTCTGCCCAAAGCGCTCGCCCGGATGGGCGCGGCACGCGCCCGCCGTGGGGCGGGCGGGCGCGGGGCTGCCACTGGCGTGACAGCCCTTTGAGCCAGAGTGCCTTAGGCTTCCAGCGCCAGCTTGTGCACGTGGATCTCGTTGATCGGGTGGCTGTCGGCCCCGATGATCCCCGGACGCGCGTGACGGTAGAGCGAGCGCCAGTAAGGCTGGATGATGGTGCCATCATCGCGCAGGAACTCTTGGATCTTCACCATATGCTCGCGGCGCGTGTCTGCATCCGCAATGGCCGAGGCCTCTTCCAGCATGGTGTCGAACTCGGCGCTGGCCAGCCCGGTTTCGTTCCAGGCCACGCCGGACTTATAGGCCAGCGTCAGAACCTGCACGCCGAGCGGGCGGTGGCCCCAGTCGGTGGAGGAGAAGGCGTAGTTGTTCCAGTCGTTCCAGAACGTCGCCCCCGGCAAAACCGTGCGGCGCACCTGCAAGCCCGCGTCGCGCAGCTGCGCGGCCAGCGCGTCGGTGGTGTTGCGGCGCCAGTCATCGTCGATGGAGACGATCTCATGCTCGTAGTCGAGCATCCCGGCCTCTTCCATGAGCGCCCGCGCCGCTTCCGGATCGCGCTGTGGCGCGCCGATGTCGGCATATTCCGGGTGGATCGGGCAGACGTGGTGGTTTTCGGCCACGGTGCCACGGTCGGCATAGCCCAGCTCCAGCAGCACGGCGTTGTCCACCGCCAGCGCCAGCGCCTGGCGCACGCGCTTGTCCTCATAGGGCTTCTTGCCGTCCACTTCCGTCAGACGGTTGGTGCGCAGCACCAACGTGTTCGCGGAAACGGATTCACTTTGCTGCCAACCGATGGCCTCGAAAATCTCGACGAATTCGCCCACGGTCTCGTAGGTCATGTCGATTTCTTCGGCCTCTGCAGCCGCGATATAGGCCGCGCCATCGGTGCCGAAATCGATGAATTCGATGCGGTCCAGATAGGCGCCTTCGCCCCACCATTCATGCTCGGTGTTCTTCTCGAGCACGGCTTTCACGCCGACCTCGTATTCCACCAGCTTGTAGGGGCCGGTGCCCACCGGATCAGCCGCCGGATCGCCGGACCAGCCATCGGGCACGATTGCCGCCGGGTATTCGGTGACAGCCGGGATGATGGTGATGTCCGGACGGGTGAGCTTGAGCTTGAGCGTCGTGGCATCCACAACCTCCAGCGCGCCTTCGGCGGGGCCGTCGCCGGCCTCGTTCTGCAGCGAGCCCATCCGGGCGGCCATGGAGTTGCCTTCCCATGTGCCATCGCACCAGCGGGCGAAGTTATAGGCCACGTCCTGCGCGGTCAGCTCACCACGGCCATCGTTCCACTTCACGCCCGGGCGGATGTTGAGCGTATATTCGGTGGCGTCGTCGTTGACGTCCCAGCTTTCCAGCAGGCGCGGCTCGAAGGTGCCGTCGGCGTTGTATTGCACGAGATACTCAAGGAAGCCGCGCACCACGTTGCCGAGCTGCGGCCAGTTGAAGGTGGGCGGATCCAGCAGCGCGCGCACATCCTGCTGGATGCGGATCGTGCCGCCCTGCGCCATGTTCATCGCGCGGGCCGGCTGGGCCATGCCCATCAGGCTGTAGGCCGTCGTAGCCGTCACGCCGAGCGCAGTTGCGCGAGTCAGGAACTCGCGGCGGCTCAGCTTGCCCTCGGCCACTTCCTGCACGTGCATATGCACGGCGGGATGCATGGCCTCGGTGTTGAAATTCTCAGACATGATGTCTCCTTCCCTGTTCTTAAAAGTCTTTCGTTGAAGCTCTCTGGGGCCAGTGTAACGAGGTTCTGGGCGGATGCAGGGGTTTTCTTAGCGTTAACTTCACGAAATGGTGAGGCCCGCACCATGCGGCACGGGCCTGACACGGGTATCTACCCGGAAAAGCTCAACAAATCAGGAAAGCGAAACGCCGCGCCGGCCCGCAAGATCGGTGAAATACTGCCAGGCCACCCGGCCCGAGCGGCTGCCCCGCGTCGCCTGCCACTCGATGGCCTCGGCCCAGAGCGTCTCTTCGTCGATCTCAACGCCATATTCCGCACAATAGCCGCGGATCATGTCGAGGTATTCATCCTGCGTGCAGGGGTGGAACCCGAGCCAGAGCCCGAAGCGATCCGACAGCGAGACCTTCTCCTCGGTGGCTTCCGACGGGCTGATCGCGCTGGCGCGTTCGTTCTCGATCATGTCGCGCGGCATCAGGTGGCGACGGTTGGAGGTGGCGTAGAACACCACGTTCTCCGGCCGCCCTTCGATGCCACCATCGAGCACCGCCTTGAGCGATTTGTAATGCTGATCGTCGTGGCTGAAGGAAAGATCATCGCAGAACAGGATGAAGCGGGCCTCGGCTTCGCGCAGGATGTTCAAAAGCCGCCCGATGGACGGCAGATCCTCGCGCTGAACCTCCACGATCTTCAAAGGCAGCCCCTGCCGCAGCACTTCCGCGTGGACCGCCTTCACGAGCGAGGATTTCCCCATCCCGCGTGCCCCCCACAGAAGCGCATTGTTGGCCGGAAGGCCCCGTGCGAACTGCAGCGTGTTCTCCAGAAGCGTATCGCGGGAGCGGTTCACCCCCACGAGCAGCGACAGATCCACCCGGTTGACCTTGGCCACGGGCGCAAGGCGATCCGGGCCCACGTGCCAGACGAAAGCCTCGGCGGCGGCGAAATCCGGCGCAGCCATGGGCGCCGGGCGCAGCCGCTCCAGCGCCTCGGCGATGCGCTCCAGCGCGGCGTCATTCATCGTCGAACGCCCCTTCGCCGTGGATGTCCTCATCCCACAGGCCCTCTGCCTTCAGCTTCTTCTCGCGCGATTTCTCCACCCAGCGCACGAGCTGGATCGAAATCTCGTAGAGCCCGTAGACCACCACGAAAAGGATAAGCTGCGTCGTCACATCCGGCGGCGTCACCAGAGCGGCCAGCACAAGGATGCCGACCATCGCGTATTTGCGCACCTTGCCCAGCCCACGCGCGGTAACGAGCCCGGCCTTGCCCATCAGCGTCAGCAGTACCGGCAGCTGGAAGCACAACCCGAAGGCCATGATGAATTTCAGTGTGATATCAAGGGATTCATTGACCTTCCCGAAGAAGGTGATCGTCACCCCTTCCGCCGTCTCCGGCACCACAGCAGCATCGGTGGGCAGGTTCTCCACCGTGCCGGCCAGCAGATCGGCAAAGATCGAGGAAACATCGGCAAAGCCAAGAAAGAAGGCCATCGCCAGCGGTGTCACCACGAAATGGGCAAAGGACGCGCCGAGCATAAACATGAGCGGCGAGGCGACGATGAAGGGCAGGAAGGCGTTCTTCTCGCTCTTGTAGAGCCCCGGCGCGATGAAGCGCCACATCTGATGCGCGATCACCGGGAAGGCCAGCGCAAAGCCGAACACCATGGAGATGCGGAACAAGGTAAAGAGGTATTCCTGCGGCGAGGTATATTGCAGCGTCGGGGAAGGATCGCCCAGCTCGCGCAGCGTGGCCTCAATCGGCGCCAGCAGGAACTGCAGGATCGGCTCGGCCACGGTGAAGGCCAGCACGATGCCGATGATGAAGGCGATCACGGAGCGGATCAGCCGGGTGCGCAGCTCCGCGAGATGCTCGATCAGCGGGGCGGAGGAATCTTCGATCTCGTCAGTGCTCATGTGGTCTTGTCCGAAGCGGGCGTTTCGGGAGCCGGGGTCTCGGCGGCGGGCGGCTCAGAAGCCGGCGTCTCCGCCGCGGCAGCCTCAGCCGCCTTTTCCTTCGCGATGCGATCGCTGGCCACTTGCGCGCTGCGCTCGCGGATCAGCCGGGCCTGCTCGGCGCGCTCTTCCGTCATCTTCGCGGTTTCCGGGCCGCGCGGTTTTTCCACGCCGTCCTTGGCCACTTTCGCATCGCCGGGCTGCCATTTCTCGAACTCCGAGGCGGCATCCTTCAGCTTGTCGAGCCCCAGCTTCTTGGCAGAGGTCGCGTTCTTCAGATCGCTCGCCACATCTTTCACGCCGGCCTCGTCAGCGGCCTCGTTCATGGCGCGCTGGAAATCGCGCGCCATCGCGCGGGCCTTGCCGGTGAACCGGCCCAACTGGCGAAACATCACCGGCAGGTCCTTCGGCCCCACCACGATCAACGCGACGATGCCGATGAGCAGAAGCTCGCTCCAACCAAGGTCTAACATGTGGCTGCGATCCCGCGGACAGGCTTACGCCTTGTCCTTTTCCTTGTCTTCCTCGGGCGTGATGTCGCGCGCCTGTTTGGTGCTGTCTTCCAGCTCCTCCTGGCCTTCGGCGACGCCCTTCTTGAACGAGGTGATGCCCTTGCCCACTTCGCCCATCAGCGAAGAGATCTTGCCGCGGCCGAAAAGAACCAGAACGACGACGGCGATGAGAAGCAGGCCGGGAAGGCCGATGTTGTTGAGCATGTGATGTCCTCCACAGGCGGCGCGCCGGGCGGGGCGCGCGAAATATCAGGTCACACAGAGGTAGCGCTTCGCGGGGGAAGAGGAAATACCCAAAACGCCGCATTCGCCCCTGTTTTCTTGGCTTTCAGCCCGGTTTCTACTATCACTCAACTGACAGGTTTGTGTCAGTTGTGAGCGGGTACACCGGCCATCCATCAACGAAACAAGGAGATTCGCGATGACCACAGCCCAAACCAGCCGCCAGGCAGCAGACACTCGCGAAGCCCATGATGATTCGCCGGTGCTCGAAATCGTCACCTTCCGCCTCACCGAAGGCACGAGCGACGCCGCCTTCCTCACGGCTGCCAGCGCCCTGCGCCCCTTCCTTGCCGCCAGCTCAGGCTTCCGCAACCGCCGCCTCACCAAAGGCGCGGATGGCAGCTGGAGCGATGTGATCGAATGGCAGGACATGGCCACGGCACAAGCGGCGGCCGCCCGGATCATGACAGAGCCCGGCGTCGCGCCCTTCCTTTCCGCCATCGCGGAAGGCAGCGTCACCATGCGGCACGAAACGGTGCAACAGGCGATGAGCGCCTAACGATGGGCGGCGGGCGGAGCAGCGCCATCCGGCGCACCGATCGGCTCTTCGAGCTGATCCAGATCCTGCGCGACGGGCGGCTGCACCGCGCGCGTGATCTCGCCGAGGCGCTCTCCGTCTCCGAACGCACCATCTACCGCGACATGGACACGCTCGCCGGCTCAGGCCTGCCCATCGAGGGCGAACGCGGCGTCGGCTACATGATGACGGCCCCGATCAGCCTGCCGCCGCTGAACCTCACCGCGGTGGAACTCGAAGCGCTGCACCTCGGCCTTGAGGTGGTGCGCCGCGCCGCCGACCGCGATCTGCAGGCAGGGGCCAAAAGCCTCGCCGCCAAGATCGAAAGCATCGTCCCCGAACACCGCCATGCCCCGCCGGAAGGCTGGGGCATGGCCGTCTACCCCTTCGCCGAGGCCGAGGGCGGCTTTCAGCACATGCCCCTTCTGCGGCAGGCGATCCGGCAGAAGCGCAAGATCTGGCTCGTCTACCGCGATGAAGCCGGGCGCAGCAGCCAGCGCATGATCCGCCCTTTGCAGCTGGAATACTGGGGCCGCGTCTGGACCTGCCCGGCCTGGTGCGAACGCCGCAAGGCCTTTCGCAGCTTCCGCACCGACCGCATGGAAACCGTCGAACTCACCTCCGCCCGCTTCCGCGACGAACCCGGCAAAAGCTTCTCCGATTACCTTGCCAGCGTCGCCCCCAGCGATAGCGCGCCCTGATCCCCCTTTCCTCTCGCGGAAAATACCTCGGGGGGAGTCCCGCAAGGGACGGGGGGCAGAGCCCCCTCGCCCGCACGCGCTTCGGCGTCAGCCGAAGCTGTGCATCACCTCATACATCACCGGCTCAAAGCTCTTGCAGATGTCGTTGATCACCCGGTTGCGCTTGCGCATCTCCTCGGTGCGCAGCATGGCCTGAAAATCCTCCCGCCGCTGCCATTGCGAATAATTCGCGATCCGCGTCTGCGCGTCGTTCACATGCAGCCCGGCGGCAATGAAGCCCGGCTGGTGGCGGATCACGTTGTCATAGGCGTCCTGAAGGTGGTCCAGCAGATCCTGACAGGATCCGGGCGTGACCTCGAAGGTCGTGATCACGGTCTGAAGCGGGGTTCCGGCGGCAATCTGTGGCATCGATGATCCTCCCTCTTGGATGGATCAAGCTTGGCAGCTTTCGCGGGCTTCGCCTAGGGGAAAGCCTAGGGAAAGCCAAGCCAAGCCTGCGCTCAGGCGGTGTCGTAGATCGTCGCCCAGCGCAAGATCAGCGCCTGTTGCAGCCGCCGGGAGCGCCGCGCCCATTCGCGCCCGCCCTCGGGCCGCTCGCGCGCTTCCAGCGGGATCGCGTCGCGGCGGTTCAGATCGGCGGTGAAGATCGCGAAGGTCAGATCGCGCCCTTTGCGCGTCGTCGCATAGCCCGCCAATGCGGAGACGAAATTGAGCGTGCCCGTCTTGGCCTCGATGCGGACGGGGTGGCCCTTGATGATCTCGTTTCTTTCGGTGCGGATCGGGATCTCCTTCAGCAGCGGGCGCAGCTGGCCCGCGGGCGCGTTCTGCATCGCCTTCACCATGTCGCGCGCGGAGATGCGCGAGGCATCGCCCAGCCCCGAGTGATCCACCAGCGCCGCATGACGCGCGCCAAGGCCTGCGTTCAGCCAGCTCGACATCGCCGCCGCGCTCTGCACCAGATCCGCAGGCGCGGCACCGCGTGCCACGCTGGCCGCCAGTCCGGCGCTTTCCGCCGTGATGTTGGTCGAATACTTCAGCATCCCGCGCAGCACGTCCTGCAGCGGTGCGCCCGCCTGCTCGGCCAGCGCAACCGTTCCCGCAGGCAGGGCGTCGAGCGGGGCCGCTTCCGCAAGCTTCAGCCCTTGCGAGGCCGCGATGGTGCGAAACACCTCGCCCGCATAAAGCGCCGGGCTGCGCACCGGCAGCCAGCGCGCGCCGCCATTGCCGAGCGCACCGCGCGCCACCGTCCAGTGATCTTCGCTGCCTTGCGCGGCATAGGTGTAGATCGGCGCGTTGCGATCCACCACGCGCATCTTGGCAATGGAAACCGCGGGGTTATAACGCTTGGCGCGCGCATCCATCGATACAGCATAGCTGCCGCCTGCGCGCTTCCATTCGAAATGCACGCGGTTGAAATTCAGGTTCAGCCCGCACACCGCCGGGTTGTAGCCCAGATGATCGGGCTGGCCGGCATCGATCCGCGGCACGAAGGGCAGCGCGCCGGAGTAGACGTAGAACGCCCCCGCCACCTCGCGCAGGCCGGCCGCTTTCAACGCATCCACCAGAACGCCCAGATCGTCGGTGTTCAGCAGCGGATCGCCGCCGCCCGCGAGGATCAGATCGCCCGCCAGCCGCCCGCCCTCCAGCGGCCCCGTCGCAAGCACCTGCGTGCGGAACCGGTGCTCCGCCCCCAAGGCGTCCAGCGCATAGAGCGCGGTGAGCGATTTGGCGACACTCGCCGGGGGCAGCGCCAACAGCGGCTTGTGGACCTCCAAAACCTCGCCCGTGGCGCTGTCCAGCGCCATGAAACCAACCTCGCCGCCAATCTTGGACGCCTTGATCAGGGCTTCCGCGCTCGGCACCAACCCGGCCCCGGGCGCGCTTCCACGCGGCAACGGGCGCAGGCTCGTGACCGGCGCATTGGCAAAGGCTTGCGTTGCAACGCCCGACAGCGCGGCACCAAGGAAGAAACGGCGGGAAATCGGGTGGCTCATGGGGCGGAGTAAACGCCAGCCCGCCCCTGCCCTGCAAGCCCGCATTGATCACTTTTCTTTGCCCAAGGCGCAGGCTAGCGTCGCGCCATGATCCGCGCCGCCCTCCTCATGCTCCTGGCCATGTCCCTGATCCCGCTGGGCGACAGCGCGGGCAAGCTGCTGATCTCCCAGCACGGGGCGAGCCCCTGGTTCGTGGCCTGGAGCCGCTTTGCGCTCGGCGCGCTGGCGATGCTGCCCTTCCTCGGCTCCGCTTTCACCCCCGCCCTGCTTGCGGACTGGCGCATCTGGCTGCGGGGGCTGCTGATCGTGGGCGGCATCTGCAGCATCCTGACCGCTCTCGCGACAGAGCCTCTGCCCAATGTCTTCGGCGCCTTCTTCATCGGCCCCGCGATCTCCTATGCCTTGTCGGTCTGGCTGCTAAAAGAGCGCCCCGAGGCCGCGAGGATTTCCATGCTGTCGGTGGGCTTCCTTGGCGTGCTGCTCGTGGTGAAACCGGGCTTTGGCATGCGCGAGGGCCTTGGCTTTGCGCTGCTGGCGGGCTGTTTCTACGGAGCCTTCCTCACCGCAAACCGCTGGCTCGCAAGCGTCGCGCGCCCGCGCGGGCTGCTGTTTTCGCAACTGCTCATCGGCGCGCTGGTGTTGGCCCCTGTGGGACTGGCGCATCTTCCCCAAGCGAGCGCCCCCGTCGCGGCGCTTGCGCTACTTTCGGCGCTGGCGAGCATGGCTGGAAACCTGCTGCTGGTCGTCGTCTACCGCATGGCCCCGGCCACGCGGCTTGCGCCCTTCGTCTATTTCCAGCTTGTCGCAGCCACGGTGCTTGGCTTTGCCCTGTTCGGCGATCTGCCCGATACATTCGCGCTCGCCGGCCTTGGCCTGCTGATCGTATCAGGCCTCGCAGGCCTCTGGCTGCGCCCTAGCCCCACGCCCCTTTCGCCCGGATCGCGGTCGACGATACATCCACCATCGGCACGTTGATGAAACACCAGGCCGGGGGCGTGGCCCAAGGCAGGAAGTGACTGTCCCGCCCGCGCAACTGGGCCTGCCGGAAGCGGTTGGCCGCCGGTGACAGCCGCGCCGAGATCCGATCCCCGGGGCGCGCGATCACGCCGACGGGCAGGCTCGCCATGATCGACACCCAGCGATCCCATCGGTGGAAGCTGGCCAGATTGTCCGCCCCCATCAGCCAGATGAAATCCACGTCCGGGTAATTGCGAAACAGCGCGCCCAGCGTTTGGGCCGTGTAGCGCGTGCCGACACGGGCCTCGAAATCGGTGATCTTGATGCGCGGATGATCCACCAGCGCCCGGCAGGCCGCCATGCGCTTTTCCAGCGGCGCAGGCCCGCGCGCCTTCAGCGGATTGCCCGGCGAGACAAGCCACCAGACCTGATCCAGCCCGAACCGCGTGAGCGCGGCCTTGGAGATATGCAGATGCCCCGCATGGGGCGGATCGAACGATCCCCCCAGAAGGCCGATCTTCTGGCCCTGCCCCGCCATGGGAAAGCCTGTGCGCATCTTCACCTTTCCTTGCTGCGCCGCACCCTAGGTGGCGGGTGGGGCGAATGTCCAGTGGGGGCGGATTTGCCATTGTCCCGCGCGCCCCTGCCGCCTAAAAAGCGGGCCAATCCGCAATTCTCATGCGAAAGGGCCGTTTCATGGCTTCCTACCAATATGTCTACCACATGGACGGCGTCTCCAAGAGCTATCCGGGTGGCAAGAAATGCTTTGAAAACATCCGCCTGAGCTTCCTGCCGGGCGTGAAGATCGGCGTTGTCGGCGTCAACGGCGCGGGTAAATCCACGCTGATGAAGATCATGGCCGGGCTCGACAAGGATTTCACCGGCGAGGCCTGGGCGGCTGAGGGCGCGAAAGTCGGCTACCTGCCGCAGGAGCCGGAACTGGATGGCTCTTTGAGCGTGCGCGAGAACGTCATGCTGGGCGTGGCCGACAAGAAAGCCATCCTTGATCGCTACAACGAGCTGGCGATGAACTATTCGGATGAGACCGCCGACGAAATGGCCAAGCTGCAGGACGAGATCGACGCCCAGAACCTCTGGGATCTCGACGCGCAGATCGACGTCTCGATGGAAGCCCTGCGCTGCCCGCCGGATGACGCCAATGTCGCCACGCTTTCGGGCGGTGAGAAACGCCGCGTCGCGCTCTGCAAGCTGCTGCTGGAAGCGCCCGACATGCTGCTGCTCGACGAGCCGACCAACCACCTTGATGCGGAAACCATCGCCTGGCTGCAGCAGCACCTGATCGACTACAAGGGCACGATCCTGATCGTCACTCACGACCGCTACTTCCTCGACGACATCACCGGCTGGATCCTTGAGCTGGACCGTGGCCGGGGTATCCCCTACGAGGGCAACTACTCCAGCTGGCTGGAGCAGAAGGCCAAGCGCCTTGAGCAGGAATCCCGCGAGGACAGCTCCAAGCAGAAGACGCTGGAGCGCGAGCTTGAGTGGATGCGCGCCTCGCCCAAGGCGCGTCAGGCCAAATCCAAGGCCCGGATCAACGCCTATAACGAGCTGGCCAACCAGTCCGAGCGCGAGAAGCTGTCGCGCGCGCAGATCATCATCCCCAACGGCCCGCGCCTTGGCTCCAAGGTGATCGAGGTCGAAGGGCTGAAGAAGGCCATGGGCGACAAGCTGTTGATCGAGGATCTGAGCTTCTCCCTGCCGCCGGGCGGCATCGTGGGCGTGATCGGGCCGAACGGCGCCGGTAAGACCACGCTCTTCCGCATGCTGACCGGACAGGAGCAGCCCGATGAGGGCAGCGTGAGCTACGGCGACACGGTGCAGCTCTCCTACGTGGATCAGAGCCGCGACGATCTGGACGACAACGCCAACGTCTGGGAAGCCATCGCCGACGGGCTGGACGTGATCCAGCTGGGCGACGCCGAAGTGAACGCCCGCGCCTATTGCTCGGCCTTCAACTTCAAGGGCTCCACCCAGCAGAAGAAGGTCTCGCTGCTCTCGGGCGGGGAACGCAACCGCGTGCACATGGCGCGCCTGCTGCGCTCCGGCGGCAATGTGCTGCTGCTTGACGAACCGACCAACGATCTGGACGTCGAGACCCTGCGGGCGCTGGAAGACGCGCTGGTGGATTTCGCCGGCTGCGCCGTTGTGATCTCGCACGACCGCTTCTTCCTCGACCGGATCTGCACCCACATCCTCGCCTTCGAGGGCGATGCCCATGTGGAGTGGTTCGAAGGCAACTTCGAGGACTACGAGGAAGACAAGAAGCGCCGCCTCGGCCCGGACGCGCTGGAGCCAAAGCGGCTCAAGCACAAGAAGTTCACGCGGTAAGCCGCTCAAACTTCAGGCAGAAAAGGCGGGCCATGGCCCGCCTTTTTTCATTGTGATTAGCTGTCGCCGCCCTCGCCGGGATCGCTGCCCCCGGGGCCAGGCCCGCCTGGGGATGATCCGTCATCGCTGTCGATCGGCCCGACACCGATGCCGAAGTTCGCGCCGGAGAAGTCGGTTCCGAAGACGCCGATATCAAGGCCCACGAACCAATCGTCGTCTATGTAGGCCACACCGACATTGGGGCGGAACTGTTGGGCGGAAAAGACATAATCCACACCGATGGTCGCAGCCGCCTCGCCGCTTTCATCGTTGGAGAACCCTTTCACACCGATGGCGAAGCCCTCCCCGAAAACCCAGGTCAGGTTGATAGAGGCGGTCGGGTCGGCAAGGGCCGCGCCGGGTGCCAGCAGGGCAGCAAAGGCCGTCCCACACAGGAGGCGTTTGGGCAGAGAATGTGTCATCAAGGGCCTCAAAAAAATCGTTTCAAAAGAAGAGACGACGTTACCACACTATCCTGCTTTCTGGAAAAACTCTTTTCCCCAAGGGCAACCAGCCTCCTCCACAGGCTTGCCACCGCGCCGCACCACGGTGTTCAATGGCGGCCATGTGAAGCGGCACGCGGGAGGCAAACCATGCATGATCCGAGAAGCGGCACCGCTCTGATTGAAGACAGGCATTTTGCGACGCAGGTCTTCTCCAGCCAGATCCCGGCGCAAAGCTGCGCCCTGCTCAACGCGGGGCTGCTTTTTGAGATCAAAACCCTGTTCGAGGCCGACACGCGCGGATTGGAGCGCTCCAACCTGCGCGCGCTCGGCGGCTGGCACAGCGCGGTGGACCTGCAGGACAACCCGGCCTTCGCCCCGCTCGTGGAGCATGTAGAGGGTTTCGCCGCAGCCGTCTCAACGCACAACGGCTACAGCACGCGCCACCGGCTGGCGATCACCAGCATGTGGGCCATCGTCAACGCGCCGGGCAGTTACAACCAGAGCCATCTGCACCCCGGCAGCCACTGGAGCGGCGCCTACTATGTGCAGGCACCGGAGGGCAGCGGTCGGATCCAGTTCACCGATCCGCGCGCGGCGGCGATGATGCAGCCGATGCACTATGAGGGCGAACGCCCCGACATCGCCCGCCCGCAGGTGAGCTATGAGCCGGTGCCGGGGCGGATGCTGTTGTTTCCCAGCTGGCTCATGCACAGCGTCGCGCCCAACCTCGCGCTCAGCAAAGACGGCAGCGCGGAACGGGTGGTGATCAGCTTCAACCTCAGCCAGAGGCCACTCTGACCCCGGTTCAGGGCGCGTAGCCGAAGGCTGTGAAATCCGCCGCGAAAATGGCTTGTATCAACTGCCGCGCCCGTGGCGTGAGTTCTGGCTGATCGGCAGCGGCCCCGGTGGAATGGGGCCGGATCGTCTCCACCACATCGCCCCCGGCACGGCCCAGCGCATAGGCGAAATCGGCGTCGAACCGCTCGAACCGGCCGATGAAATCATAGGTCACCGCGCCCAGCATCACCTGCGCCGCCTGCGGCCGCCAATGGGGGTTCATCTGCTTCGGTTTCTGCTCCTGCAATACTTCGAGGAAGGCTTCAAACGGGATTTCCGCTTCAGAGTCTGGGTCTTGCCCCATGGTCTTCAGGAAAGCCCGGCGCTGACGCGAGGGCCCGCCGGCGATCTTGTCCTTCCAGGCCGACAGGGTGCGCGTGTAGGGGTGGCGCACGAAACAGAAGCGAAACAGCCCCGGATGCGCCAGCGCGGCGTCCACGTCTGGCACATCGGCGAAGCTCAGCAAGGGCGAGTTGCGCCGCTGGTGCACATTGCCGAAATCCCGCGCCTGATCGCGTGCGACGATGGCCTGCAGGCTGCCCTTGATCGTGGAACAGGCGACCTTGGGCGTCTCCACGTAAAGGCAACGCATGTCGGGCAAGAAATTGGTGCCATAGGCCACCTGCCCGGCCCCCATCTGCACCTTCTCGCGCCTGATCCAGCTTTCCAGATCCGCCATACGCCCGTTTTCCCTTGCCCTGCTCTGCCGCCTTATGGCCAAGCAATAGCGCCCGGCGGGCCTGCTGCACAGGGGAAACGGGGCATCGCGCGCAGGTCGGGCGGAATTGACAGGCCCGCGCCCGATACGTCACCATTCCGCCATACAGCGTTGTAAAGACGAGTGATCAAGATGAAGAGACGTACATTCCTAGCCGCCACGCTGGCCAGTTCGGCCGCGCTCACAGCTCCGGCTCTGGGCCAAAACACTGGCCAGAAACAGCCGTTTGTGCTGCCCGAGCAGTTCAAACCGCAATATGTGACGATCAAGAAGGACTATGCCCCGGGGCAGATCCTGATCGTGCCGCAGACCCATTTCCTCTACCACGTGGTGGAGCCCCAGAAAGCCGTGCGCTACGGCGTTGGCGTGGGCCGCGCGGGGCTTGCGTTCAAGGGCCGCGCGACGATCGACGTGAAGAAGGAATGGCCCACATGGCGCCCGACGCAGGAAATGATCGAGCGCGATCCCCAGACCTACGGACGCTTTGCCGACAATGACGAGGTACAGCCCGGCGGCCCCGGCAACCCGCTCGGCGCCCGTGCGCTCTACCTGTTTCAGAACGGGGTCAACACGTTCTACGCCATCCACGGCACGACCCAGCCTAGCTCCATCGGGCGCTCTGTGTCCAACGGCTGCATTCGCATGCTGAACTCGCATGTGATCCACCTCTACGACAATGTGCCGGTGGGCACGGTCGTTACGGTGCTCTGATCCAAGACGACACGGCGAAAAGCTTAACGCGGAAAAGAAAACGGGGGAGCCGTGTGTACAGCTCCCCCAGACCCGGGGCTGGCCGAGATTTCTGCCAGCCATGCAGTGCTTCCGAAGAAGCCGGCTTGAACGTTGACGACCCTTGCGAACCGCCCGGAGCCTGCCCCTTCCCGCCGCTGTTGAACGCGGCTTCCCCTTTTGGAATTGGCAGCGGCTCTTGCCTTGCACTTTGCGTGGCGCGCTGCTTCTTCATCCCCAGGCAACGCTGCCAGCGCCTGTTCTTACCATCAACGAGGTTGGACAATCGTTCAATCTCGCCGAAGCATATGGGGGGCGGATCTATCGGATAGGCGCACCTATCCCTTCGTATAGGCGCGGTGGCGCACTACCTGCGGGCGCGCAGAACTATCGTCCGTGATTTGACAGCGCCAAGCACAGTTGGTCAACTGCGGCAAAACAAGCAAAAGCGAGCAGCCCGTCATGATCCGCCCCCTCTCCAAAGCCCTGCGCTTGCCCTGCCTCCTTGCCGCCTGTGCGGTCAGCCTGCTTCCCGCAAACGCCGCGCGCGCGGATGTGGCCAGCGAGATCGCACAGCTCACCCAGCCCGTGAGCAACAGCCAGAGCCCACAGGTCGCCGGGTTGCCGATCGTTTCGGGCAGCTTCCTCGCCACCTTCTACGATCAGCGCGATTTCGCCCCGGCCTGGCTCGACGCCGCGGCGGCGCAGGGACTGCTGAACGAGTTGGGCAGCGGGCTGTTGCAGGGTTTCCGCCCGGCAGACTTTCACCTCCCCGCGCTGCTTGGCCTCTATGAGGCCGCGAAAGCCGGCGGGGATGCCGAGAAAGCCGCTTTCGAGATCGCTGCCTCCGATGCCGCCGCGCGGCTGATCCACCACACGGTGTTTGGCAAGGTCGACGCTGAAACGCTGCACAGCGGCTGGAACTTCGACCGCCCCGTGATCGAGCGCGACCCGGCAGAGGTGCTCAACAACGCGCTGGCCTCGGGCGGCTTCGGGGCGCTGATGGACGTGATCGAGATCCGCAATCCGCAATATGATCAACTGGTGATGGCGCTCGCCCGCTACCGGGAACTGGAAGCCGACGGCGGCTGGCCTCAGGTGCCCGCCGATCCTGTGCTCAAACCCGGCATGGAAGACGCCCGCGTGCCGCTTCTGCGCCAGCGCCTCGCGATCAGCGGCGATTACTTCGGCCCGCAGGAGGCAAGCCCACTCTATGACGCCGCGCTGCAAACGGCTGTGGAGGAGTTTCAGAGCCGCCACGGGCTGGCGGCAGACGGCGTGCTGGGGCCCAAGACCTTCACCGCGCTCAACCGCACCGCCGCGGAGCGGGTGGATCAGATCCGCCTCAGCCTTGAACGCATGCGCTGGCTGGCCCGCACTACCAAGCCCGACACCGTGCTGGTGAACATTGCCGGGGCACGCACATACCTGATCCGGGGTGGTCAGACCGTCTGGACAACGCGCTCCATCACCGGAAGCGCCTATCGCAAGACGCCCGTCTTTCAGGACACGATCCGCTACATGGAGTTCAACCCGACGTGGACGGTGCCCGCGTCGATCTTCCGGAAGGACAAGCTCGAGAAGATCCGCGCCGATGTGAGCTACCTCACGCGCAACAACTATCAGGTGCGCAACAGCGAGGGCACGGTGATCGATCCTTACGCGGTGGATTGGTCCGGTACACCTGCCGTCACGCTGGTGCAGCAGCCGGGGGACAGCAACGCGCTGGGGCGCGTGAAATTCATGTTCCCCAACAAACACGCCGTCTACCTGCACGACACCGACGACCGCAGCCTCTTTGACCGCGCCGAGCGCAATCTGTCTTCGGGCTGCGTGCGGCTGGAGGAGCCTTTCGAGTTTGCCATGAAGCTGATGGAGGGCGCGCCGGGCTGGAGCGAGGCGCGGATGCAGGAGATCCTCGCCAGCGGGCAGACCACCCGCGTGGACCTGCCCGTACCCATGCCGGTGATGCTCACCTATTGGACGGCCTGGGTCGAGAACGGCAAGGTGCAGTTCCGCGAAGACATCTACGGCCGCGACGCCGCCGTTCTGGCCGCTTTGGATGCGCCGTACTGAGCCACCTTCCGCTGCATTTCGGTCTTCGTGCGCACCTGAGAATTGGCGATCCCTTGAGGACTCGAACCCCAAACCTGCTGATTAGAAGTCAGCTGCTCTATCCAGTTGAGCTAAGGGACCGCTTGAGCGCCCTTTTGCGAAACGGCTGCGGGCTTGGCAAGGGGTTTCTGGCGGAAGACCGGGGCGGCAGGGCGGAAGCGCAGCCGCCGTTCAGAACAGCCCTGCCGTGCGCGCGATCATCGCGGCGTGGGTGCGGTTGCGGGCATCGAGCTTGCGACAGAGCGTTTTCATGTGCAGCTTTATGGTGACCTCCTGCAGATCCAGCTCCAGCGCGATTTCCTTGTTGGAGAGCCCACGGCAGACACCGCCCAGCACTTCCATTTCGCGCGGGGTCAGCTCCTGTGCCACGGTGGGCAGGCCTTCGCCGTCTACCGGTTCGGAGGTCATGAAATCCACCGGCGCGTATTTCTCGCCCGAGGCCATGAAGCGGGCGGCGTTCATCAGGGATTTGGCCGTCATCGTCTTGGGCAGGAACCCGGCCGCGCCCGCGTCCAGCGCCGCCTGCGCCACCGCGCGGCTGGCCACGCCGCTCATCAGGGCCACGGGACTGCCGCCCCCGGCCGCGAGCGCGCGGGCAAGCCCGTCCAGCCCGTCCATCCCCGGCATGTTGAAATCCAGCAGCACGAGGTCGAAACCGGCATCGGCCTCCATCACTGCAATCGCGCCGTCCAAATCGCCCGCCGTTTCCACCTCCACGTCAGGCTCGGACGTCAGCAGCATCCGCATCATGTCCAGCACGAGATCGTGATCGTCGGCGACGAGGACTTTCAATGCGATTCTCCGAACAGATTGGCGATAACCCGCCTATAGAACCTCATTCCCGCCGCTCGCACCACCCGGAACTGACGGAACTACCTATACCAACGGATAGGGCGATACACTCTTGCCTCTCCGACGCGCGCAGGAGAATGAATTATGCACACGGTACGTGCGGGATACGTCAGAGGAGCAGAGCGAATGGGACAAACGCTGGGGATGAGCGCGATGCGCGCCGGGTGCATGGGACTGGCGCTGGCCTTTCTTCCGGCCTCGGGCATGGCGATGGATCTTGCCGCGCCGCAGGGGGAGGTGCTTTTGACGGTTTCCGGCGCGATATCTAGCACCAATGCCGAAGGAACGGCGCAGTTCGATCTGGGCATGCTGCAGGGCATGGCGGTGACCGAATTCACCACCACCACGATCTGGACGGATGGCGAGGACAGCTACACCGGCGTCGTGCTCAAAACACTGCTGGAAAGCCTTGGCGCGGAAGGCACCACGCTAAAGGCCTCCGCCATCAACGACTATACGATCGAGATTCCGGTCGACTCGCTCACCGACGCCTATCCCATCGTCGCCTATTTCCAGAACGGTGCGGAAATGCCGGTGCGCAACAAGGGCCCGCTCTGGGTGATCTACCCCTATGCCTCCGACACCGACCTGCAGAGCGAAGTGATCTATTCACGCAGCATTTGGCAGCTTGACCGTCTCGAAGTGACAAACTAGGGGGAACGCCCGGCCCCGCGTATGGGGCCCAACTGACAGGGCAAGGCAATGGGCGGATCGGAGACACCTCTTACGGAACGGCAAGGGGTCCGATACGCCCTTTTCAGCCTCTTCCTGCTCGCCGCGCTCGGGCTGCTGGGCTACCTCGGGTTTGAAACGCGCCAGCAGCTGGACCAGATCGAACGCGCCCCCACAGACAACGCTCGGTATATCTACGCGCAGCTCGAGGTAGAGCATCTGCGCCTGCTGGAAGCCCTCAGCACCGCCGATCGCGCGGCTTTTCCCAGCCTGAACACCATCCGCACCCGCTTCGATATCTTCTATTCGCGCATCGACGTGGTGGCCGTGCGCCGCCCGTCGCTGGACCCGGCGCTTGCCGAACCGTTGCAGCCCGGTGTGGAGGCGCTGCAGGATCTTGTCGAGGGGCTGGTGCCCCTGATCGATGGGCCGGATGGGCTGTTGATGGCGTCGATACCCCAGTTGCGGCAGGACGTCGCCAATGCCTTCCCGATCTCGCGCACCCTTGCGCAGCAGGCGCTCACTGTGTTTGGCGCGGCGGCCGATGAGCGGCGCGGCGATGTGCGTCGCCTCGTGCTGCAGGCCAGCGCGCTGGCCTTCGTGCTGGTTCTGGCACTCGGGCTGATCGTGCTGCTGCTGCTGCGTGTCTACCAGCGCGCCACCGATCTGGCCCATGAAACCGCGCTGGCCCGCGCCCGGCTGCAATCCACCGTTGGCGCCTCGCAGGACGCGGTTCTGGTGCTCGACACCGATCTGGCGCTGGTGGATTTCACCGGCGGGGCGGAGCGGATTTTCGGGGCGGAAGCCAAGAGCATCCTCGGCCAGCCCATGCCCGAAACCCTGTTGCCGCAGGATCAGCGCGAAAGCTTCCGCGCCGCTCTGCGCGCACGTGGCAATGCTGTGGGCGCGCCCTCGGGGTTGATCCAGCTGGATGCCTGCCGCGCCGATGGCACCCCCTTCCCTGCGGAGGCAACGCTTGCCGCGGTGAGCGGATCGCACGGCCCGCTCTACGTATGTTTCCTGCGCGACATTTCCGAGCGCCGCCGGGCCGAGAACAAGCTCAAGGCCGCGCTGGAGCGCGCGGTGACGGCGGAACGGGCGAAGGGCGAATTCATCGCCGTGATGAGCCACGAGATGCGCACGCCGCTCAATGGGCTCATGGCGGCGCTGGAAATCCTTGACGAACAGCCCCGCCCCACGCCCAAACAGAAGCGCTACATCGGTGTGGCGCGCTCCACCAGTCACCAGTTGCTGACCCATGTGAACGACGTGCTGCAGATCTCCAAACTGGAAAGCGGCACCTTTACACCGGCGCAGAGCACCTTTGATGTCGGCGAGTTCCTGCAGGCGCTGTTCACCGCCAATGAAGCGCTCGTAGCGGCCAGTGGCAACCGGCTGGTGCTGGCCGAAGGGCTGCTGCCCGAGACGCCCGTGCGCGGCGATCGCAGCCGCACCAACCAGATCCTGCTCAACCTCTTGGGCAATGCCGCGAAATTCACCGACAACGGCACGATCACGCTGGCCTGCGAAACGCTGGCGCGCGACGGCGACGATCTGATGCTGCGCTTCAGCGTGCAGGACACCGGCGAGGGCATCGCGCCCGGCGATCTGGCCCGTATCTTCGAGGATTTCGTCACGCTGGACCCCTCTTTCAAACGCGAAAGCAGCGGCACCGGGCTAGGGCTCTCCATCGCGCGCCGCCTTGCGCAGGCGCTTGGCGGTGACATCGGCGTGGAGTCCGAACCCGGCGTGGGCAGCACCTTCTGGCTGGATCTGCCCTTTGAGCGCGCCGAGGCCGTGGAGGCGGGCGGCGACGCAGCGCAAGCGCTGCACCCCCTGCCCCTCACGCAGCATGGCGCGCCGCTGGAGATCCTCGTGGTGGAGGACAACGCGATCAACCGCATGATCGCGCGCGAGTTCATCGAAAGCACCGGCGCGCGTGTCACCGAGGCCCGCGACGGGCAGGAAGGCGTGGAGCTTGCGCAGGAGAGCCGGTTTGACGCCATTTTCATGGACATCGGCATGCCCCGGATGGATGGGCTGACGGCCACCGCGCTGATCCGGGACAGTGGCGCTTCCGCGGAGGCCCCGATTTTTGGCCTCACCGCCCATGCTCAGCCCGAAGAGCTGGCCGCCTTCCGCGCGGCGGGCATGCAGGATGTGCTGGTGAAACCCGTGCAACGCGCCGATATTCTGGCGCTGCTTGGTACTACCGCCGCCGCGCCCTCCGCCGCGCCGGAAGGGGAAGAGGCCGATGTGCTCGTCCGGGCCAAGGCCATCGAGGAACTTTTGCAGATGCTGGGCGAGGAAACCCTGATGGGCACCTTCCTGCGCTTTGCCGAGGAAACCCAGAGCGTGCTGAACGATCTGCCCGAAACACCCGACGCGGGCTTCGCCCCGGTGCTGCACCAACTCGCCGGATCTGCCGGGAGCTTCGGTGCCATGCGGTTCCGCCGCGCCTTGCTGGTGGCGGAAGGGGCCTCGAAGGAAGGCCACGCCGGAGATTACACCGAGGCCCGCGCCGATGTGATCGCGACATGGCAAGGCACCGTTGCCGCCTACGGCGAGATCGGGCTGCTGCTGGACGACGGGTTCTGACCCTACGCTGCTTCTGAAGAGAAGGGCAGACCCCGGCCGCCGGGGGGGGTGAAGCCCCCGCCCGTGGGGGGCGGTCGGGGGCAGCCCGGCGTCCCGCCGGGCGAACCAATTTGGCGGTGTTACCTTAAACAAAAAACGCCCGCCGGCCTCCTCTTGCCAGCGGGCGCTATGCGCTGCGGGATCCCGAAAGGGCTCAGCCGCGCGCTGTTCCGATCAGGCCGAGGATCTCCTGCGCGGCCTGCGGGATGTTGGTGCCGGGGCCGAAGATCGCCTTCACGCCGGCCTCTTTCAGGAAGGCGTAATCCTGCTGCGGGATCACCCCGCCGCAGATCACGATGATGTCCTCGGCGCCTTGCGCCTTCAGCGCTTCGATCAGCTTGGGCGCGAGCGTCTTGTGGCCCGCAGCTTGCGAGGAAATGCCGACGATATGCACGTCATTGTCCACCGCATCCTGCGCGGCTTCCTCGGGCGTCTGGAACAGCGGCCCCACGTCCACGTCAAAGCCGATGTCGGCGAAGGCGGTGGCGATCACCTTGGCACCGCGATCATGCCCGTCCTGCCCCATCTTCACCACCAGCATGCGCGGGCGGCGGCCCTCGGCTTCGGCGAAATCCTCCACCGATTTTTGGATGGCCGCGAAACCCTCATCGCCTTCATAGGCCGCGCCGTAAACACCGGCGAGCGTTTTCACTTCGGCGCGGTGACGCCCGAAAGCCTTTTCCATGGCCATGCTGATCTCTCCGACGGTTGCGCGGGCGCGGGCGGCTTCCACCGCGAGCGCCAGCAGGTTGCCTTCCCCAGACTCCGCGCCTGCCGAGAGCGCCGCCAATGCGGCATCGCAGGCGGCCTGATCGCGGGTGGCGCGGATCTTTTCGAGCCGCGCGATCTGCGAGTTGCGCACGGCGACGTTGTCCACATCGAGAATGTCGATCGGATCTTCCTTGGCGAGGCGGAACTTGTTCACCCCGACGATCACCTCGTCGCCGCGATCCACGGCGGCCTGACGGCGCGCGGCGGCTTCCTCGATGCGCAGTTTGGGCATGCCGGTGGCCACGGCCTTCGTCATGCCGCCCATCTCCTCGATCTCCTCGATCAGCTTCCAGGCCTCTTCGGCCAGGTCGCTCGTGAGTTTCTCGACGTAGTAGGAACCGGCCAGCGGATCGACGACGTTCGTCACGCCCGTCTCGTTCTGCAGGATCAGCTGGGTGTTGCGCGCGATGCGGGCGGAGAAATCCGTGGGCAGCGCGATGGCTTCGTCAAAGGCGTTGGTGTGCAGCGATTGCGTGCCGCCCAGAACCGCGCTCATCGCCTCGTAAGCGGTGCGCACCACGTTGTTGTAGGGGTCCTGCTCTTGCAGGCTCACGCCCGAGGTCTGGCAATGGGTGCGCAGCATCAGGGAGCCCGGTTTCTTGGGCTCGAACTCGCTCATGATCCGGTGCCACAAGAAGCGCGCGGCGCGCAGCTTGGCAGCCTCCATGAAGAAGTTCATGCCGATGGCAAAGAAGAAGGAGAGCCGCCCGGCAAAGGCGTCCACATCCAGCCCGCGCGCCAGCGCCGCACGCACGTATTCACGCCCGTCGGCCAGCGTGAACGCCAGCTCCTGCACGAGGTTCGCGCCGGCTTCCTGCATGTGGTAGCCGGAGATCGAGATCGAGTTGAACTTCGGCATCTCGGTGGAGGTGTAATCAATAATATCCGCGATGATCCGCATCGAAGGCTCGGGCGGATAGATATAGGTGTTGCGGACCATGAACTCCTTCAGAATGTCGTTCTGAATGGTGCCCGACAGCAGGGAGCGGTCCACGCCCTGCTCCTCGCCGGTGACGATGAAATTGGCGAGGATCGGGATCACCGCGCCGTTCATCGTCATGGAAACAGAGATCTTTTCGAGCGGGATGCCGTCAAAGAGGATCTTCATGTCTTCGACGGAGTCGATGGCCACGCCCGCCTTGCCCACATCGCCGACAACGCGCTCGTGATCGGAATCATAGCCCCGGTGCGTGGCCAGATCGAAGGCCACCGAGACCCCCTGCTGGCCCGCATCCAGCGCGCGGCGGTAGAAGGCGTTGGATTCCTCAGCGGTGGAAAAGCCCGCGTATTGGCGGATCGTCCAGGGGCGGCCCGTGTACATCGTGGCGCGCGGGCCACGGGTGAAGGGGGCCACGCCGGGCATGCCGCCCATGTGATCGAGCCCCTGCGTGTCGGCTTCGGTATACACCGGCTTCACCGCGATGCCTTCGGGCGTCTGCCAGGTCAGATCCTCCAGCGGGCGGCCGCGCAGCTCTTTCTCGGCAAGGGTTTCCCAGGTTTTCTTGGTATCGGTCATGAGTCCATCCTCATTCGATCAGGCAGCAGAAGCTGCGCAAGCCACCGGGAGGGGCGGCAAAAATTTCGTGTTTACAGGCGCTTTGCCCGTGGATTTTACGTGCCCAGCGCATATATCCTGACCAACAGGAGGCCGCATGAAGCAGTGTTTCGCCCTTGCGCTGGCAGGGTTCATTCTCGTCAGCCACGCGCCCGCCGGGGCGCAGGATGCCACGGAAACCGTCACCCCCGAGGTGCCCGCCTTCGCGGTGTATGACGCCAAGGACGTGACGCTGGACGAGTTCCTCTGGGTGGCGCGCCCGATTGTCGTTTTCGCCGACACCGAGGCCGATCCGCGGGTTGAGCAGCAGCTGGAATACCTGCGTGCCGAATGGCCGATGCTGGCCGAGCGCGACGTGGTGGTGATCACCGACACCGACCCGGCCGCAAAGTCCGACATCCGCACAAAACTGCGCCCGCGCGGCTTCATGATGACTCTCATCGCCAAGGATGGCCGCGTTGCCTTGCGCAAACCCCAGCCGTGGACAGTGCGCGAGATCACCCGCACGATCGACAAGATGCCCGACCGCGTGCAGGAAATCCGCGACCGGCGCGGCTCGTAAGGAAAGCGCAGGGCAAGGCTCATTCGAACTCCATGATCACTTCGTCCACGGCGAGGCTGTCGCCCGCGCTGGCGTTGATCTTGGACACGACGGCCTTCTTCTCGGCGCGCAGGATGTTTTCCATCTTCATGGCTTCCACCGTGCAGAGCGCCTGGCCTTCCTGAACCTCGTCGCCCACCTCGACATTGACCTTCACGATCAGCCCTGGCATCGGGCAGAGCAGCATCTTGGAGGTGTCGGGCGGCAGTTTCTCCGGCATCAGCGCGGCCAGTTCGGCCTGACGCGGGGTGCGCACATTCACTTTCAGATCCGCGCCCCGGCTGCGCATGCGGAAGCCCGAGGTGATCTTGCCCACCTTCAGCACCAGCGCTTCGCCGTCCACATCGATATGCGCAAGGCTGTCGCCCGGCGTCCAGTCCGAGGCCACGCGGTGCGCGGTGCCGTCAGTGAAGGTCACGGTGGAGCCCTTCGGATCCGCATCGATGGTGAGCGGGAAATTCTGCCCCTGCAGGCTCACCACCCAGTCGGTGCCCACCGTGCGCTCGTGGTTGTCCATCCGGCCCGAGATACGGGCGCGGCGGATCTCGGCGACGCGGTACATGGCGGCGGCAGAGGCGGCGATCTTCTTCAGATCGGCCTCGGGCAGCGTGACGCCCTCGAAGCCTTCCGGGTATTCCTCGGCGATGAAGGCGGTGGTGATCTCGCCCGAGATAAAGCGCTCATGGTCCATCACGGCGGAGAGGAACGGCAGGTTGTGGCCGATGCCCTCAACCTCGAAGCTGTCCAGCGCCACGCGCATGGCGGCGATGGCGGTGTCGCGCGTCGGGGCCCAGGTGCAGAGCTTGGCGATCATCGGGTCGTAATACATGCTGATCTCGCCGCCCTCGTAGACGCCGGTATCGTTGCGCACCACCACGTCGCCCGCAGCCCCGGCAGCGGTGCCGGGCGTGTAGGCTTCGGTTTCCGCAGGCGGGCGGTAGGCGGTGAGCCGGCCGATGGAGGGCAGGAAGTTGCGGTAGGGATCTTCCGCGTAGAGGCGGTTCTCGATAGCCCAGCCGGTGAGCTTCACATCGTCCTGCGTCATCGCCAGTGTCTCACCATTGGCCACGCGGATCATCTGCTCCACGAGATCGACGCCGGTGATCAACTCGGTGACGGGGTGCTCCACCTGCAAACGGGTGTTCATTTCCAGGAAGTAGAAGTTCTTCTCCCCGTCCACGATGAATTCCACCGTGCCGGCAGAGGCGTAATCCACCGCCTTGGCCAGCGCGACGGCCTGCTCGCCCATCGCCTTGCGGGTGGCTTCATCAAGGAAGGGCGACGGGGCCTCTTCCACCACTTTCTGGTTGCGGCGCTGGATCGAGCATTCGCGCTCGCCCAGATAGATGCCGTTGCCATGGCCATCGCAGAGCACCTGAATCTCGATGTGGCGCGGCTGGGTGACGAATTTCTCGATGAAGATACGGTCATCGCCAAAGGAGTTGGCGGCCTCGTTCTTGGAGGATTGGAAGCCCTCGCGCGCCTCGGTGTCGTTCCAGGCGATCCGCATGCCCTTGCCGCCACCCCCGGCGGAGGCCTTGATCATCACCGGATAGCCGATCTGGTTGGAGATCTTCACCGCCTCCTCGGCATCCTCGATCAGCCCCATGTAGCCCGGCACGGTGGAGACGCCGGCCTCCTGCGCGATCTTCTTGGAGGTGATCTTGTCGCCCATGGCTTCGATGGCCCCTGCGGGCGGCCCGATGAAGGCCACGCCTTCCTTGGCCAGCGCCTCGGCGAAGAGCTTGTTTTCCGACAAGAAGCCATAGCCCGGATGCACGGCCTGCGCGCCGGTCTGGCGGATCGCGTCCATGATCTTGTCGATCACGATGTAGGATTGGTTCGCCGGGGGCGGGCCGATATGCACCGCCTCATCGGCCATTTGCACATGCAACGCAGCCTTGTCGGCGTCGGAATAGACGGCGACCGTCTTGATGCCCATCTTGCGGGCCGTCTTGATGACACGGCAGGCGATTTCGCCCCGGTTGGCGATCAGGATCTTTTCAAACATGGTGGGCCTTTGTCTTCCAGAGGAATGGCTGGGCGCGTTTGCGCGCGCGCCGGATCGCCCATGCGGCACGCGAGGGGCGCGCATGGAAAAAGGTGGCCTGCGGGCAAGCGCCTGCAGACCACCAAGAAGGGGAAGGGTAACGGTATTGACTTACGCGGCGCGGTGTAATGCTGAGATCACCGACCGCAGGTTGAGTGGAGCACGGACGCCCGATCCGATCAAAGCCTTTGCCTGCCGCCGGAGCAAGCTGGGCCAAATTCCGCTCAAATCCGTCAACACCGCGCAACATCATGCCGAATACGTCCCGTTGTAGACATCCGGGAAATTGGCGCGCAGCTCATCCACATCGATGCGCAGAAGCGCGTCGTAGCTTTCGGGATCGAAGGGATCTTCAACAGCGACGACCTCGCGGCCAAAGAGCCAGGAGAGCCGGCCTGCGTCCAGATTGCCGCGCTCGAATTCCTCTTCGCCGAAATGCTCCCACAGGGCCCACATGAAGCCTTCGTCGGCGCGGCGGTCTGCCGGGCGGCGGTCGGCGAAGCGCTGGCGCGCCACGAGCGGGGTCACGCCCTTGGGGTTCGCGCGACGGATGGTGAACTGGAAATCGGTGCCGGGGAGCCGGCCGGGGAAGCCTCGGTGCTTCAGCATGTCCGGCCCTCCATGTGCAGAGAAGCGGACAGCGCGGCGGAGGCCAGCCCCCGCCGCGAGGCTTGATCAGTATTTCGTGTAGCTGGGCTCTTCCACGACGGGCACCGGCTCGACGTAGACGACCTCTTCCTCGCCTCCGCCACAGGCGGCAAGGAGGCTGAGCATTCCGAAGGTGCAAAGGGCGGCAAAGCGTTTGGACATGGCGTTCTCCTATGGATTGCACGGCGCGAAGGCTGGCCCGCGAAGGGGCCCTTCCCGGCCGCAAAATGGCGGAGCGCTGCGCGGCGATCCGCGATCAGGATAGCGCAAGCCATGGAAGTTCCATAGGTATTCTTGGAATGGCAGCCATGCAGAACCGGGTACGCCCAGCCCATGGCGGCAGAGGCCGATGCAACCGCAAGATGTTGAGAGGGAGTTCGCATCAGAAGCCCTCCCAAATGCAGGCAGTGCCTTCGGGGCGGTAGGCCTCGAAGAATTGCACCACTTCCGGGGCCATCTCGCCGAAGGGCACGGGCTGGTCGGAAAGCGAAATGATAATCTGGTTCACCGAAGGCCCCTGCGCGCTGAGGCGCGGCAGGGCGTAGGATTCACAGAGGAAGGCCATATCGGGCTCCGCCTCGTCATAGCCGATCTCTCCGGCGATCTGCGGCGCGATGAAGCGAAAGCGCATTGTCAGACCAGCCGGGCCGGGCTCGCCCCAGATCATGTCGTGGAAGGTCACCGTCTGGCCCGAGGGCACAGCGATGGCTTCTGAGCTGACGGCAGGTGCGATCAGCGCGGCCAGCGCGAGAGCGGAGAGCGCCGTGCGCAGGGCGGGCCTGCGCTCGCGCAGCTTTCGCTGGCTCATATGTTTGGCAAGGATTTCAGGCATCGCGCGCCTCCTTCGGCTGGGGTTGGGCATGTGCCAACCACCTTGCACGATGCGGCGCGGAGGCCAAGAGCTCTGCGATGCGCGCCTCGGCCTGCGCCTTGGGAAAGCCGGGCGCATCAATACGCCCCCCGGCCTGCACCCGCACGCCGCCTGCCACATCCTGTACCACCACAACGGGGGAGAAGCCACGCAGATCCCGCAGCGCACGCCACAGATCCTGCCGGATCTGCTGCGCCAGCCGCCCGTGGCGGGCCGGCGGCAGCGCGGCTTCTGCCACCACGTCAAAACGCGGTGGCAGGCGGCGGGCGAGCGTGGTTTGCCCGGCCTCGCGCAGGATATGCCAGTTGCCCCCCATGCGCGGCCCTTACAGCGGGATGTTGTCGTGTTTCTTCCACGGGTTCGTCAGCTGCTTATTGCGCAGCGAGGCGAACGCGCGGGAGACCCGGCGGCGGGTGGATTGCGGCTGGATCACCTCGTCGATGAAGCCTTTTTCCGCGGCCACGAAGGGGTTGGCGAAGCGATCCTCGTAATCCTTGGTGCGCGCCGCGATCTTCTCGGGCTCGCCCAGTTCGGAGCGATAGAGGATCTCGGTTGCGCCCTTGGCACCCATCACCGCGATCTCGGCGGTGGGCCAGGCGTAGTTGAAATCGCCGCGCAGGTGCTTGGAGGCCATCACGTCATAGGCGCCGCCATAGGCTTTGCGGGTAATCACAGTGACTTTCGGCACTGTGGCTTCGCCATAGGCAAAGAGCAGCTTCGCGCCATGCTTGATCACGCCGCCATATTCCTGGCTGGTGCCCGGCAGGAAGCCCGGCACGTCCACGAGCGTCAGGATCGGAATTTCAAACGCATCACAGAAGCGTACGAAGCGGGCTGCCTTTCGAGAGCTGTCAATATCCAGGCAGCCCGCCAGTACCATCGGCTGGTTGGCCACGACCCCGACAGTCGAACCTTCCAAGCGGATGAACCCCGTGATCATGTTTTTCGCGTAGTCTTCCTGGATCTCGTAGAAATCCCCCTCATCGGCGACCTTCAGGATCAGTTCCTTCATGTCGTAAGGCGTGTTGGGGTTTTCCGGGATCAGGGTGTCGAGCGAGGTGTCGATGCGCGCCGGGTCGTCGAAGAAGGGGCGCACCGGCGGTTTCTCGCGGTTGTTCAGCGGGAGGAAATCCACCAGCCGCCGCACTTCGGTGAGCGCCTCGACGTCATTCTCAAACGCGCCATCGGCGACGGAGGATTTGCGGGTGTGGGTGGAGGCCCCGCCCAGCTCTTCCGCCGTGACGACCTCATTGGTGACCGTTTTCACCACATCGGGGCCGGTGACGAACATGTAGGAAGTGTCTTTCACCATGAAGATGAAATCCGTCATCGCGGGCGAGTAGACCGCGCCACCGGCGCAGGGGCCCATGATGACGCTGATCTGCGGCACCACGCCCGAGGCCATGATGTTGCGCTGGAACACTTCGGCATAGCCAGCAAGCGAAGCGACGCCCTCCTGAATGCGTGCGCCGCCGGAATCGTTGAGCCCGATCACCGGCGCGCCGTTCTGCATCGCCATATCCATGATCTTGCAGATCTTCTGGGCATGGGTCTCAGACAGCGAGCCGCCGAACACCGTGAAATCCTGCGAGAAGACATAGACCATCCGGCCGTTGATCGTGCCCCAGCCGGTCACCACGCCATCGCCTGCGGGCCGTTCGGCTTCCATGCCGAAATCGGTGCAGCGGTGGGCGACGAACATGTCGAACTCCTCGAAGGAGCCCTCGTCCAGCAGCAGTTCGATCCGCTCGCGGGCCGTCAGTTTGCCCTTCTTGTGCTGCGCGTCGATGCGGCGCTGCCCGCCCCCAAGACGTGCCTGGCTGCGGCGCTCTTCCAGCTCGCTCAGAATGTCCTTCATCGGATCCCCCCAAGGTTCGTTCGGGCAGAAATTACCCCAGGGCAGGGGCAAACCGGAAGCAAAATCGGGAATATTTGCAAAACTTACGCAATACGTTATTTACAAATTGCAAAACTGCGAAGCATTGCCTCATCCGCACCCGCAACCCGGATTGGCGTTTGACAAACACCTGCTCAACCTGCAGTGGGTATAGAGACAGCCCAATAGACACACCGCCATGACCGCCAAACCAACGGTCCGCTTTCTGGACCGCCGCACACCGCCAACGATTTTCACGTTGATCCTGCTTGCAGGCGTGCCGGCGCTGTCGATGAACATCTTCCTGCCCTCCCTGCCCAACATGACGGCACATTACGCGACCGACTACCGCTTGATGCAACTTTCGGTTGCGCTGTATCTGGTGGTGAACGCGATCCTGCAAATCGTGGTGGGGCCGATTTCCGACTACTTCGGCCGCCGACCGGTGATCCTTGGCAGCATGGCGCTCTTCTGCCTGTTCACGCTGGGCTGCATCTTCGCCCCAACCGCCGAGATCTTCCTCGCCTTCCGCATGGCGCAGGCCGTGGTGGTGGCGGGCATGGTGCTTTCGCGGGCGATCGTGCGGGATATGGTCCCGCAGGAAGAAGCCGCCTCGATGATCGGCTACGTGACGATGGGGATGTCGATCATCCCGATGGTCAGCCCCGCGATCGGCGGCGTGCTGGACACTGCCTTCGGCTGGCAGGCCAACTTCTGGCTGCTATTCTTCGCCGGGCTCTTCATGCTCTGGCTCGCCTTCGCCGATCAGGGCGAAACCGCCACCGCAAAGGGTATGGGGCTGCGGCAGCAGTTCTCCGAATACCCCGAATTGCTCAGTTCCCCGCGTTTCTGGGGCTACAGCCTTGCCGCCGCCTTCGCCTCAGGCAGCTTCTTCGCCTACCTCGGCGGCGCGCCTTTCGTGGGCAGCGAGGTCTTTGGCATGAGCCCGGCCATCCTCGGCATCTATTTCGGCGCGCCAGCCATTGGATACTTGGTGGGTAATTTCTGTTCGGGCCGCTACTCGGTGCGCTTCGGGATCAACCGCATGATCCTCTGGGGCACGCTGTTCACGGCGGCCGGCATGGGGGTCTCGCTGCTGCTCTTTTACGCGGGCTTCGCCACGCCCCTCGTCTTCTTCGGCTTCATGACCTTCGTCGGCATCGGCAACGGGCTCGTGCTGCCCAACGCGACCTCCGGCATGCTCTCGGTGCGCCCCCATATCGCGGGCACGGCCTCGGGCCTTGGCGGGGCGATCATGATCGGCGGCGGTGCGGCGCTTTCGGCGCTGGCAGGCGCGTTGCTTGGCCCGGGCAGCGGTGCCTTCCCGCTGCTGTGGATCATGTTCATCACCTCCGTCCTGGCCGTGCTCAGCATCCTGTTCGTTATGCGCCGCAGCCAAAAGGTGCTTGCCTGAGCCCTTGCGCGGGCCGCTTTGCAAAGGCTAATACCAGCAAAAGCAAAGCTGCAAAGGCACGCCTATGGCCACCCAGAAACTCTACGCCGGTGTCAAACTGCGCGAAACCCGCAGCCGCCTTGGGCTGACGCAGAAGGCCTTTGCCGAGAAGCTCGGGGTCTCGCTGCCCTATCTGAATCAGATGGAAAACAACAATCGTCCTGTCTCCACGGGTGTGGTGCTGGCACTGGCGCAGGAGTTCGGCTTTGACGTCACCGAGCTCTCCACGGGCGATGCGGAGCGCATCGTCACCGACATGCGCGAGGCCATTGCTGACCCGGTTTTCGCCGATGGCGCACCGCCGCTGGCGGATCTGCGGCTCGTGGCCTCCAACGCCCCTGCCCTCGCCCGCGCCTTCCTTGAGCTGCACCGCGCCTACCGCCAGACCCACGAACGCCTCGCCTCGCTCGACGAAGCGCTGGGGCGCGAAGATGCCCGCGTGCAGCCCTCGCCTTGGGAAGAAGTGCGCGATTTCTTCCACTATTGCGACAATTACATCGACGCCGTGGACCGCGCCGCCGAGCGCTTCGCCTGCCCCGATGGCGTGCGGCAGGATCCCGAGGAGCGCGCGCGGCAAGCCCTTGAAGCGCGCGGCATCACCGTGACCCTCACGGACGCAGGTGCGGTGCGCGGCTACGATGCCGCCACCCAGACGATCACGCTTTCGGCCCGCGCCTCCGGCCCCACCCGCCGCTTCCAGCTGCTGCATCAACTCGCCCTGCTCACCCAGAACGACCTGCTAGAGGCCACGCTCGATCTGGCCCGTTTCCAGTCCGACACCGCACGCGAGATCGCCAAGATCGGCATGGCCAATTACTTCGCCGGGGCCGCGCTGCTGCCCTATGGGGCTTTCCTGCAAGCCGCACGCGACACCCGTCACGATCTGGAGCGGCTCGCCCATATGTTCGGGGCCTCGCTGGAGCAGATTAGCCACCGGCTCTCCACCCTGCAGCGCCCCGGCGCGAAGGGCATTCCCTTCTTCTTCGTTGTGGTGGATCAGGCCGGCACGATCACCAAGCGCCACTCGGCCACACTGCTGCAATTCGCCCGCTTCGGCGGCGCTTGCCCGCTTTGGAACGTGCACCGCGCCTTTGAAACGCCCGGCCAGTTCCTGCGTCAGCTGGCCGAAACCCCCGACGGCGTGCGCTACTTCTGCCTCGCCCGCGCGATCAGCAAATCCGGCGGCTCCTTCGATGCCCCCGTGCGCCGCTTCGCCATCGGCCTTGGCTGCGAGGTGAAACACGCCGGCAGCCTCGTTTATGCCGACGATCTGGACACCACCCGCGCCGCCGCGTTTGAGCCTATCGGCATCTCCTGCCGGATCTGCGAGCGCCCGGATTGCCACCAGCGCTCGGTCCCGCCGCTGGAGCGCAAACTGCGGGTGGATTTCACCAACCGGGGCCTGCTGCCCTACCGGATCGACAGTTAACCACCAAAAAGAAAGCGGGCGCAGGAAGCCTGCGCCCGCCATGAGCCGATCTTGCTGGGGATTACTCGATCAGCTCGATCTCACCGGGCCGCCAGCTGCCGTCAAACCACGGCTCAAGGGGCCCGTAGAGCCGCATGATCGTGTTCCAGCCCTTGCCCGGCACGGTTTGCAGCCAGTTGCTCTCCTTGCCCTCCGGTGCGACAGGGCCGAAGTAGACATCCGTCGAGCCATCTTCATTTTGCACCACACCTTGGGTGTTGCTGCCGATGGCCGGGAACTGCGCATCCGTTTGCAGCATGGAGCGCGTCTGGTTGTCATAGAGCGTGAAGGACCAGAAATCTTTCGCCGGCGGATTGGCCGGAACGGTCAGCTTGTAGGTCTTGCTGCCATCCAGCGCATTGCCGTCGGAATCGCGATAGGTGAAGGCATATTGCGAGCCCTTGCCCACCGATTTCACCGCCATCGCCGGCGTCACACCCGTGGCGTAGAAGTGGAAAGCGGTTCGGAAATCCTGCAGCGTCACACCGTCCAGCACCCATGTGTAGGCCCCGCCGGGGAAGGCGTTCTGCCAGTAGCTTTCGCCCGGATACCAATAGGCGCGGTCATCGCGCGGCTTGGAGATCAGGGTTTTCACCGTGACAGCCCCCGCCGAGGCCGCCTTCTTCAGGATCTCATGCATCCGCGCGTCCGGTTCAAACGGCTGGCCCTTCACGATGCCGATGGCAGCCAAATGGCCCAGAAGTTCCGGCTCCTCGCCAAACAGCGGCTCGTTCTGGATCACGGTGTTGATCTCCTCAAACATCCGCTCATCCATCACGTGGATCGTGTTGAACTCCTGCCCCGAGACGTTGACGAAGGTCATCTCCGGCGGGCTATCGGCCTGCGAGAGCGGGTAGAGCTTGAAGCGCTCCTGCGTGGCCGTCACCGCCTCCTCGGTGGAGCCATCCACCGTGTAGCCGCGCCAGAGCACCCAATGGCCGTAGGTGTTGGTGGGCACAACAGCGGTGTAGCCGGTCTCGTCCACCTCGCCCTCATAGCCCGGCGGCAGGATCAGGAATTTGCCGCCCTGCCCTTCGTCGGGGCCGAGGTTGCCGAAATCCACAACATATTTGAACCAGGAGTCATTGAGGAACCCGAGCACATTGGGCGGGGTTTCCATCACCATCGGCTCATCGCCAAGCTGCAACCACGCCGTTTGGTAGACACTCGTGGTGTTCGGGGTCAGGAACAGCGCCTTGGAATCCATCAGATCCGCAAATTGCAGAACGGTCGTATTGGCCGGGCCAAAAGCCTCGATCCCGCGCCGCATGGCGTCAACGGACGCGATCTTCACCCCGTCCATATAGGCTTGGTAGGCGTGATGGAAATCGAGCAGATTGTAGATCTTGTCGGTGGTGTCCGCATCCGGCACACCGTCGAAGAAATTCAGATCGCCCAGCTGGGTTTCGATGTTGTCGGGCGTGGTGATGCCGTCGGGGATCTCCGTCGTCATCGCCATTTTCGGCGGCTCCTGCGCAAGTGCCGCGCTTGCAAGGCCGGCCGCGAGCGCAAGGCCCACAGCGCCTGATGTCCAATAGCTCATTCTTTCCTCCCTATGATTTCAATGCGTTATTCTTTGCTTGATCCTGCCGCCGTTCCCGGCACAGCCTCCGGATACAGCGTGCTGAGCCAGATCCGTTCGATCGCCGCCAGCACAGACGCCGGCGCTTCCTTTTCTGCCGATCCGAAGGCCGCAATCAAATAGGCCGCATCCATCCGGTTGAGCGCCCGCGCCACCGGGAAGGGATCGAAACTGGCGATCAGCCCCGCATCCTGATCCACTTCAATCCGTGCCGCGACAACCTCGTCGAAAGCCCCGAGAAACGCCTCCCAGACGGCCTCCAGTCGCGCGTCCTGCGTTGCTGCCTCCGCCACCGCACGCAGGATGAAGCCCTGCGCCTCCCCAACCGAGACAAGCGCCGCGAGGCTCGCGCGCAGGTTTTCACCGGGCGCGCCCTGCCCCGACAGCCACGGCTGCGCGCCCTCCACGATACTGCCCTTCACCTCGTCCAGAAGCGTGGCCATCAGCCCGTGGAGATCGTCGAAATACTGGTAAAACGTCGCCCGGCTCGCCCCGGCTTCCGCCATGAGCGCACCGACGGTGAGATCGCGGAACGGGCGCTCCTGCAAAAAACCGCGCGCCGCTCGCAGGATCGCCGCCCGTGTCTGCGCGGCTTTGCTCAACTGGGAAAGAGGCGCAGATCGCGCCCCGATCGGGATCACAGGACTGGGCTGAACTGGGCGGGGCTTTTCTGACATAGCGTCAGATTTATTGACACCGTGTCAGAAATCAAACTTTTTCTGCCGAGCCCCGCTCCGGCGCTAATGCATCGCCTTGCGAATGCGCCGCACCACCCACCAGACAGCCAGCACCACAACTGGCACCAGCCCGGCCGTGAGCAGGCCCTTCTCGATGCCCACCCCCTTGGCCAGCGGGGCCAGCGCATAGGCCAGAAGGTTCACCGCGTAGTAGCTGATCGCCACCACTGATAGCCCTTCCACCGTCTGCTGCAGGCGCAGCGCCATATCCGCGCGCCGGTCCATGCTGGCCAGCAGCGCCTGGTTCTGGGCGGCGCGCGCCACATCCACCTGCGTGCGCAGAAGCTCTGAAGCCCGCTGCGCCCGTTTGGCCAGCGACAGGATCTGCCGGCGCGTGCTGGTCACGGTGCGCATGGCCGGATCAAACCGGCGCATCATGAACTCGCCAAAAGTCTGATGCCCTTCCACGCGGGTCTCGCGCAGCACCTCGATGCGCTGGTTTACGATCGCCTCATAGGCTCCCGTCGCCCCGAACCGGAAATTGCTGCGCGCCGAGAGCCGCTCCCCTTCCGCCGAGATCTCCATCAGCCGGTGCAGCGAGGTCTCCGGCATCGCCTCGCTGGCATCAAGCCCCGTCACCAGCTCCGTGAGCCTGCGGTCCAGCGCGCCCAACTCGGGCTGCATCTCGCGCACCCGGCGAAAGCCGAGCATCGCCATCGTCTTGTAGGTCTCGATCTCGCAAAGCCGCTGCACGATGCGCCCGGTGCGTTGCGGCCCGGTGCCCGGCGCAAGGAAGACGGCAAAGCGCATGTGCCCCGCCGGATCGATGCGAAAATCCCCCGCGATCACGGCGGCGGCGTCCAGCACCTGCGACACCGCAAGGCTTTCGCCCACGAACCAGCGGTCCAGCTGCGCGCGGATGGCAGCCGGATCGGCCTCCTCCACCACATGCAGAAGCGCCGATGTCATCCGAACCCCGGGCGCGGCGGCCAGCCACTCTGCCGGAAACACGTCAAACTGCACCGGATCAAACGCCCGCTCCGCCGCGCCCTCCATGAAGACGGTGTAGGTCACGAACTCGGTGTGGCTCTCCCATTTCAGCCGATGCGCCCCGATCTCACCGGAGTAATGCGTGGCCCCGGGTTGCGGATGGGGCGCGCCGTAGCGATCCAGCAGCGCACGGAGATGGGCCAGATCGTCGGCCTTGTCGCGCGCCGCCGCGTGATGCTCGCGCTTGATCGCCAGAAACACCGCCTGCCCCGGCGCCTTGAGCGTCGGAAAAGGGCGTGCATGCAATTCGTTGGTGAGCGCGTAGCGGTGGGGATGATCCGGGATCTGCGCCATTGCGGACTCCTAAAAAACACCTGCGCACCATAGAGACTTTGAGGCGCTTGTAAATAATCCTTTTATTTCATGAGTTTATGTGAATACCTTGGTATACAGCTCCACCCCGCCCGCACCAGCCAACCCGGAAGGGCTCCGAATGCTTATCATCCTGCCCCTTGTTCTGGCCCTGCTCACCCTCGCCTGCACCCTGCTCTGGTGGCTGCGCCGCCCCGCTTGGATGGGGTTTTCCGGCAAGACGCTCTGGGATTGGCTGGGCACCATGATGAATGCCACCGTGCTGGGCCTAGGCACGCTGATGGTGGGCGTGATCCTGCAGCAAAGCGAAACCAACCGTCTGGAAGAAGCCAGCCTGCAGGCCTATCTGGACCGCATCGCCACGCTGCACCTCAACGCAGATCTCCCCCCGGCCGAAAGCCGCGCTGTGGCCCGCGCGCAGACCAGCGCCATCCTCGCGAGCGTCAACGGCGAACGCGCCGGGCGGGTGTTGCGCTTCCTTGATGAGCTGGGCACGCTGGAGGCCTATGTCGCTTCGCTTGAAGGCGCGCGCCTCGCCGGGGCCGAACTGAAAGGCCTGCACTTCCCCCGCGCCGATTTCGAAGAGGCCGACCTCTCCGGCGCCGATATGGAATACGGTGATTTCAGCACCGCCGATTTCGAGGAGGCCGATCTGCGCGGCACCGATCTGAAACGCAGCACGCTGACGCGAGCCAGCTTCGACAGCGCCCGCATGCGCGGCGCGGAACTCGATGGCGCGGATCTGCGCGGAGCGGATCTCTCCCGCGCCAAGGGGCTCAAGGCGGCCCAATTGACCAGTACCTGCCTTGACGAAACAACCCGCCTGCCCGAGGCGCTTCAAAAGGTCACCGGCGATCCAACGCTTTGCACCGCTTTGGATGGCAGCTGAACGCCCCGCCCCTTTCCTCTTGCTAGAAATACCTCGGGGGGCGCCGCCAACGGCGGCGGGGGGCAGCGCCCCCCTCCCACAGCCCCCAATGGCGCGGCGCTTTGGCACGTGTTCGCGCTCACATTCCGTTGCAGTTCTTGCAGCCTTCCCTATAGAACGGGCGGGCAAAGGAGTGTGAGCATGCGCGCAGGCATCGAACCCCAGCCGGGGATCATGGAAATAGCCCTTTATGAGGGCGGTCAGTCGAAAGTCGAAGGGGTGAGCGAGGTCGTCAAACTCTCGTCCAACGAAAACCCGTTCGGCGCCAGCGAGAAGGTGCAGGAGGCGATCCGCCGCGCCGCCCTCTCCGTGCATCGCTACCCTTCAACCGATCACGCCGAGCTGCGCGCCGCCATCGCCGAGGTGCACGGGTTGGATGCCGAGCGCATCCTCTGCGGCGTCGGCTCAGACGAGATCATCACCTTCCTCTGCCAGGCCTATGCCGGGCCGGGCGACGAGGTGCTCTACACCGAACACGGCTTCCTGATGTACAAGATCTCCGCCCATGCGGTGGGGGCCACTCCCGTGGAGGCCAAGGAGCGCGAGCGCACCGTGGACGTGGACGCGCTGCTGGCCGCCTGCACCGAGCGCACCAAGCTTGTTTTCGTGGCGAACCCCAACAACCCGACGGGCACGATGATCGGCGGCAACGAGATCACGCGGCTGGCCGATGGCATCCCCGAGGGCGCGATCCTCGTGCTCGATGGGGCCTACGCCGAATATGTCGAGGGCTATGACGGCGGCGCGGCGCTGGTGGAAGCGCGCGACAACGTGGTGATGACGCGCACATTCTCCAAGATCTACGGGCTTGGTGGCCTACGCGTGGGCTGGGGCTACGCGCCCAAACCCATCATCGACGTGCTCAACCGGGTGCGCGGGCCGTTCAACCTCTCCAACATCGCGCTTTCGGCCGCCGAAGTCGCCGTGCGCGACACCGCCTACACCGAGAAATGCCGCGCCGAGAACACCCGTATGCGCGCCTGGATGGCCGAGGCGCTGGCCGAGTTGGGGGTGCCGTCGGACACCTCCTGCGGCAACTTCATCCTCGCCCGCTTCCACGATGCCGCCGAGGCCGAGGCCTGCGACGCCTATCTCAAGCAGCAGGGGCTGATCGTGCGCAAGACAACAGGCTACAAACTGCCCCATTGCCTGCGCATCACCGTGGGCGATGAAAGCGGCTGCCGCCGTGTGGTTGCCGCCGTGCGCGCGTTCAAGGATCAGCCTGCCAAGGATCAGCCTGCATGAGCGGCACGCATGTCTATGACCGCGTCGCCCTGATCGGTTTGGGGCTGATTGCCTCCTCGATGTTCTGGGCGATGAAGCGCGGCGGTCTCGCGGGCGAGGTCACGGGCTATGCGCGCTCCGCCGAAACCCGCGCCACCGCGCGTGAGATCGGCCTCTGCGATCGCGTCTGCGATAGCGCCGCCGAAGCCGTTGAGGGCGCCGATCTGGTGGTGCTCTGCGTGCCCGTCGGGGCCATGGGCGCTGTCGCCGAGGAGATCGCGCCGCATCTGAAACCCGGCTGCACGGTGAGCGATGTCGGCTCGGTGAAACAGGCAGTGATCGACGCCGTCGGCCCGCATCTTCCGGCAGGCGTCGAGTTCGTGCCCAGCCACCCGCTGGCCGGCACCGAACACTCCGGCCCGCGTTCGGGCTTCGCCTCGCTCTTTGACAACCGCTTCACGTTGCTGGTGCCCGTTGAGGGCACCGATCCCGCCGCCACCGCACGCCTGCGCGCGCTCTGGGAAGGCATGGGGGCCAATGTGGAAGAGATGGACGCCGAACACCACGATCTGGTGCTCGCCGTCACCTCCCACGCGCCACACCTTATCGCCTATACGATGGTGGGCGTGGCCGATGACCTGCGCCGGGTGACCGACAGCGAAGTAATCCGCTATTCGGCGGCCGGTTTCCGGGATTTCACCCGCATTGCGGCTTCGGATCCGACCATGTGGCGCGATGTGTTTCTGAACAACAAGGCCGCCACGCTGGAAATCCTCGGCCGCTTCACCGAAGAGCTCTTCGCCCTGCAACGCGCGATCCGCACCGGTGACGGCGATCAGCTGTTTGACTATTTTACCCGCACCCGCGCAATCCGTCGCGGTATCATCGAGGCCGGGCAGGATACGGACGCCCCGGACTTTGGCCGCGCCAGCGGTAAGGGAGGCAGCAAGGAGGAGGCCAAGGCATGAGCCAGGCCCGGCAGCAAATCCGGCAGCAGAAAAGGAACATCGCGGCCCTCGCCGCGCTTGCCCTGTGCCTTGCCGCGCCGTCCGTTCTGGCGCGCGCGCCGGACACCTCCCTGCGCCCTGCCCCCCGGCTCGCTGCGCCTGCGCAGCAGGACCCCTCCGAGGCCCTCGCGCAGGACGCCCTCGCAGCCCTCGCCGCAACGCCAGAGGTGGCCGCGCCACCAGCCCCTGTGCGCGTCTTCTACAATGCCAGCCAACGCCCGGCCCCGCGGCCGCAAGGGGGCCTGCTTCCCCGCGCCAAGGCCGCCGCGAAGCTGCAGCCCGTCTCTGCACAGGCCATCGCCCTGTCCCTGCGGCCACCGGCGCGCCCCTCGGGCCTGAAAGCCACGCGCAAAGAGGCGAAACCGGCGGTGGTGCAAGCCGCCGCAACCGTGCGCACGCCCGTGCCGCAGGTGGCGATCAACAGCAACATCGGCGCCGTCTGCGGCAGCAAGGAAATCCGGGGCCGCAAGCTTGCACCGATCCCGGGCCGCATCAACGGCTGCGGCATCGCCGATCCGGTGCAGGTCTTCGAGGTCAGCGGCGTGCGGCTCTCCAACCCGGCGCGGATGGATTGCACCACGGCCAAGGCGCTGAACAGCTGGACGAAAGATGCGGTCAAACCCACCATCGGACGGCTTGGCGGCGGCATTAGCGAATACCGCGTCGCCGCCGGCTACGCCTGCCGCACCCGCAACAACCAGCCCGGCGGCAAGATCAGCGAACACGGCAAGGGCCGCGCGATCGACATCTCTGGCTTCACCCTGAAGAACGGGCAGACGATCACCGTGCTGCAGGGGTGGAACCGCAAGACAGAAGGCAAGGTGCTGCGCAGCCTGCACAAATCCGCCTGCAAACCCTTCGGCACCGTCCTCGGCCCCAACTCCGACCGGTTCCACCGCGACCACTTCCACCTCGACACCGCACGCTATCGCAACGGCAGCTACTGCCGATAAGCGGCGGAGCGGGGGCGCCGCCCCCGCACCCCCGGGATATTTCCGGTCAGAAGAAGGGACCCCCTTCCTCTCGCGCCAAATACCTCGGGGGGAGTCCGCAGGACGGGGGGCAGAGCCCCCCGCCCCCTTTTGCCGCTAGCGCAGGCGCAGGGTGGGGGCCGGACCGAGGGGCACGAAGCCCAGTTGCATGCGGCCGTTTTTGAATGTGATGGGCGCATCGATCGTTTCGCTGTTGCCGGAGAACCCCGCGAGCGCGGCGAGCCCGCGCTCCAACGGCTCCGCGTATTGCGCGGGCAGCAGGCCGCTTCGTACCGCGATCTGCAGCATCTCGCGCCAGTTGGTGGCGCGCAGGGTGATCTTGCCCTCTGGCGTGCCGGTTGCATCCACATCGAGCGTGCCGCCGAGGCGCAGGTCCAGATCGCCCCAGGTGGCCTGCACATTGCCCAGTTCGATCCGGGTCGGCTGCGGGCGGGCGTCTTCGATGGCGTAGCGATCCCAGGGCGCGTCAAAAGCGATGGTGGCCTCCAGTTTCAGCGTCTCGAAGCTGTCGGGCAGGCGTTTGAGCGGGTCCATCCGGGCGAGGATGTCGCTGGCGGGTTTCACGCCGGTCGCTTCGAAGAAGAGATCATAGGTGTTTTCACGCGCCGCCGTTTCACGGATCGCGAACTGGCCGGACTCCGTGGCCGCCGTCCAGCCTGCCGTGGATTCCAGCGCGAGGGCCTCCAATTCAAACGTGGCGCGACTCAGGGCAAAGGCCTGTGCCGGGCGGAAGACGACGCTGCCGCGCATCACCTCGTTGCTGATCGTTACCTTCTCAAGCGGCGTCGCCACCACCTGCGCGCGCGGCCAGGCGGCGATGATATGGCCGGGCTGGTAGCTGAGCGCGAGGATCTGGAACAGGGGCGCTTCCCAGGCAAGGCCGCTGGCCGGATCGGCCAGCATCAGCCCTTCCACGGTGGTGTCGAACCGGTTGGGAAAGCCGCGGGTGTCCAGCGAGTCATACTCCGCCACCCAGCCATCGGCCTGCCGCTCGGCAAACCAGCCCTTCAGCCCGTTTTCCACTGCGCGCGAACCGATCAGCCAATAGGCGCTCCAGCCGAGCGCGAGCGCCATGATGATCCCGAACAGCCAACGCATGCGACCTGCCCCTTTTCTCTGAACCGTTGCTGTTGTTTATAGGGCGCGCAACGGAAGGACCAGACGGATGACGCGGCATCAGACCTCTCACGCCCCGCTTTGGGTGTTCGGCTACGGCTCCCTGATGTGGAACCCGGAGTTCCCCTATGCCGAGCGCGTGCAGGCCACGCTCACCGGCTATCACCGCAGCTTCTGCATGTGGTCCATCCACCATCGCGGCACCGAGGCGGACCCGGGCCTCGTGCTGGCGCTGGATCCGGCAGAGCAGGCCGCCTGCTGCGGGCTGGCCTTCCGCGTGGCCGAGGAGCACCGCGCCAAAACGCTTGCTGACCTGCGCGAACGGGAGCTTGTCTCCTCTGCCTATCTCGAAGTCTGGCGCGAGATCGCATTGGCTGACGGGCGCCGGGTGGAGGCCGTGACCTACATCGTGGACACAGACCACGTGCAATACACAGGCGCCCTGCCCCTGGAACGGCAGGCCGAGGTCATCGCGCGCGCGGTCGGCGGGCGCGGGCCGAACACCGAATATCTTTACAACACTGCCGCGCATCTGGGCGAGTTGGGCATCGAAGACGCCGATTTGCGCTGGCTGTGCAACAGGGTGCGCGAACTGGCCCGCTAGCCACGCGCGGCGGCGCGAATGCGGTTGGCTTGCCGAGGGCAAGCCCCTATGGTGGCTGCAAAGAAGAAACAGATCAGGACCGTCCACATGGACCACCCGGATCGCGAGGCCGTGGCACATTATTTCTCGCAACCCGTGCGCCAGATCACGGAGATGCTCGTTGTACTCGGCCTTGTCGGGGCCGGGGTGTACCTTGCGTTCCCGCGGGTTGCGCCGGTTTTCCTGTCGAACCTCTACCTGAACGGCTTCATTGCCTTCGTCTTCGTGATCGGGGTGCTGGCCTGCTTCTGGCAGGTCTTCCAACTGGTGCGCTCAGTGAACTGGATCGAGGGCTTCGTGTCCAAACATCCCGGCCACGAAATGGTGCGCGTGCCGCGCCTTCTGGTGCCGCTGGCCGCGCTCCTGTCGGGGCGTTCCACGCGCCAGCAGATCAGCTCCACCTCGGCCAGCTCCATCCTTGAATCGGTGGCCACCCGGATCGACGAGATCCGCGAGATCACGCGTTACATCACCAACCTGCTGATTTTCCTCGGCCTTCTGGGCACGTTCTACGGGCTTGCCACCACCGTTCCGGCGCTGGTGGACACGATCCGGGCGCTGGTGCCGGAAGAAGGCGAAGGTGGCGTGCAGGTGTTCACGCGCCTGATGGGCGGGCTGGAGCAACAGCTCGGCGGCATGGGCACGGCCTTTGCCTCCTCGCTTCTGGGCCTTGCGGGCTCGCTTGTCGTGGGCCTGCTGGAGCTTTTCGCCAGCCACGGGCAGAACCGCTTCTACCGCGAGCTGGAGGAATGGCTCTCCACCATCACCCGCGTTGGCATCACATCGGGCGATGGCGAGGGCAATCTCGATCACGATGCGGTGGCCACGGTGCTCGATCACATGGCCGCGCAGATGGAAGCCATGCAGGACATGGTCACCCGGTCCGATGCCGCCCGTGCGCAGGTGAATGACCGTCTCGATGCGCTGGTCAATGCCGTCTACGCGCTCACCAACAAGCTTGAAGTCGACGCCGGCGCGGCGGGCGCGCTGGAGCGCGTGGCCGACGGGCAGGAGCGCCTTCTGGCGATCCTCAACGTGCAGGCCGAAGAAAGCGGCGGCCATGGCGGGCTGGATGCCGAAAGCCGCATGCGCCTGCGCTCGATCGACGTACAATTGCTGCGCGTGCTGGAAGAAATCGCCGCCGGGCGTCAGGAAGCCGTCACTGATCTGCGCACCGATCTTGCCGTTCTCACCACCGCCGTGCGCCAGCTGGTGCGCGTCAACCGCCCCGGAAACCAGGGTGGCAATCAGGGTGGAAACCAAGGCGGCAATCGCCCCAACCGGCCCAATCAGGGTCAAGGCGGCCAAGGGGGGCAAGGCGGCCCCGGCGGCGGTCAGGGCGGTGGCCCGGGCAACCGGCAGGGCTGATCCATGGCGCTTTCCCGACGCAGCGGCAACCGGTTTCAGGCGTCGATCTGGCCCGGCTTCGTGGATGCGATGACAGCGCTGCTGCTGGTGCTGATGTTCGTGCTGACGATCTTCATGGTCATCCAGTTCGTGCTGAAGGAAACGATCACCGGGCAGGAAACCGAGCTGGATCAGCTCTCAAGCGAAGTCACCAGCCTCGCCCGCGCACTCGGGCTCGAGCAACAGCGGGTGGCCGATCTGGAGGATGAGGTCGGTTCGCTCACCGGCACGCTGCAGGACGAGCGCTCCACCATTGAAACGCAGCTCGCGATGATCGCGGCTCTCTCGGCGCGCAACAACGAGCAGGCCGATGCGCTGGCCGAGCAAAGCGCGGCGCTGGATGATTTCGAGGCCCGCGTCGCGCAGCTCCTGCTGGAGCGCGACGCCGCCCGCGACGAGGGCGCGGCGCTGGCCGCCTCCTTGAGCGAGACGGAAGCCGCGCAAGACGCGCTCGCAGAGGAGCGCGACGCGCTGCAGATCGCGCTGGCCAATGCTCGCTCGGAGATCGACGCGCAGGCCGAAGAAGCCCGTCTTGCCGCCGCACAAGCCGACGCGATGGAGGCCCTGATCGAGGATCTGCGCCGGCAGGAGGCCGATCAGGCCGCCACCCTCGCCGATACGCTGGCCCGTCTGGAGCGCAGCGAGGCCGCAGGCACAGCGCTTTCGGAGCGCTTAAGCGAGGCCGAGAGCCAACTGTCGGAAGCCGAACGTGCGCGCTTGTCGGAAATGGCCGCCGCCGAGGCGCTGCGCGCGCGTCTGGCCGGGGTGGAAGACTCCTTAAGCGCCGAGGAGCGCGCCCGCCTCACGGAGGCCGCCGCCGCTGAAGCCCTGCGCGAGCGCCTCGCCAACGCGCAGACGGAACTCACCGCGATGACGCTCGCGCTGGAAGAACAGCGCCGGGAAGCCGAGGACACGCTCACCCTGCTCGCCGCCGCACAGGCCGCGCGCGAAGATCTGGACGTCAAACTCGCCGCCGCGCTGCTGGCCCAAAAAACCAGCGCCGAGGATCTGGCCGCCAGCGAGGCCGCACTCGAAGAGGCGGTGCGCCGGATCGAATCGCTCGGAACGGTGCAGGGCGACAAGGCCGAGATCGAACGCCAGCTTGCCGCCGCGCTGGCCGCGCAGGCCGAGGCCGAGTCCCGCGCCGAAACCCGCCTGACGGAAGCCGAGGAGCGCGCCCGCCTGCTGGCGACAGCCAACCTCGCACTCTCCGAGGAAGAGGCCAAAACCGCCGCCGCCCAGCGGCAGGTCGCGCTGCTGAACGAACAGGTCAACGCCCTGCGCACCCAGCTTGGCACGCTGCAGGCGTTGCTGGATGCCTCCGCTGATGCCGACGCGCAGGCCCAGGTGCAGATCGATGCGCTCGGCACCCAGCTCAACGCCGCGCTCGCCCGCGCCGCCGCCGAGGAACGCAAACGCCGCCAGCTTGAAGAGGACGAGCGCAAACGGCTGGAAGCCGAGGCCATCGCCCTGCGCGAACAGGCGCGGGATCTGGAAAGCTACCGTTCCGAATTCTTCGGCCGCCTGCGCGAGATCCTCGCCGGTCAGGACGGCGTGCAGATCGTCGGCGACCGCTTCATCTTCTCCTCCGAAGTGCTGTTTGAGCCCGGCTCTGCCGATCTCTCCTTCGAAGGCCGCGCCCAGATCGCCCAGATCTCCGGCATCCTGCGCAACATCGCGGGCGAAATCCCGCCGGAAGTGAACTGGATCATCCGCGTCGACGGCCACACCGACAACGTGCCGCTCTCCGGCACCGGTGCCTTCGCCGACAACTGGGAACTCTCCCAGGCCCGGGCCCTTTCCGTGGTGCGCTACATGGTCGATTTCCTCGGCATCCCGCCCGCGCGGCTCTCGGCCAACGGCTTCGGAGAATACCAGCCGATCAACCCCGCCGACACGCCCGCCGCCCGCGCCCAGAACCGCCGTATCGAGCTGAAGCTCACCGAACGCTAGGGATTGGAACGGCGCAGAAAGCGCTTACCTGTGTCCCATGGACAGTCCCTTTCACATCCGCCCCGCCAGGCCGTCGGACCTTGCTCAGGTCGACGCTTTGCTGGCCCACAGCTACCCTACACTGCTCAAGGCGGATTATCCTCCCAGCGTGCTCGTCACTGCGCTCCCGCTGATCTCCCGCGCACGCCCCGAACTGCTGGCCTGCGGCACCTACTACGTCGCCGAAACGCCGGATGGAGCGATTCTCGGTGCCGGCGGTTTCACGCCTCAGGCTCCGGGCGGTGCGAAGACAACCGGTGGCCTTGGCCACATCCGCCACGTGGTGACCGACCCGAACCACCTGCGCCGCGGCATCGCCCGCGCCCTGATGCAGCGCAGCTTCGCCGATGCACGCGCCACAGGCCTCACAAGTCTTGCTTGCCAGAGCACCCGCACCGCCCAGCCCTTTTACGCGGCCTGCGGCTTCACCCCGCTTGGCGACATCTCCGTCCCCCTCGCCCCTGGCATCTCTTTCCCCGCCATCGCGATGGCGTGCCGCCTCCGCCCCCTTCCTCTCGCCTGAAATACCTCGGGGGGAGTCCCGCAAGGGACGGGGGGCAGAACCCCCCTCTCCCGCCAACAAGAAAGGGCGCCCGAAGGCGCCCTTTCGCGTTTGGCAAGACCTGCCGTATTTACTGGATCAGCGTCAGAAGCTGGTCGAGCGACTGTTTCGCGTCGCCGTAGAACATACGCGTGTTCTCTTTGTAGAACAGCGGGTTCTCGATGCCAGAGTAGCCCGTGCCCTGCCCCCGCTTGGAGACGAAGACCTGCTTGGCTTTCCAGCATTCCAGCACCGGCATCCCGGCGATGGGGGAGTTCGGATCCTCCTGCGCGGCCGGGTTCACGATGTCGTTGGAGCCGATCACGATGGCGATGTCCGTTTCCGGGAAGTCCTCGTTGATCTCGTCCATCTCCAGCACGATGTCATAGGGCACCTTGGCTTCTGCCAGCAGCACGTTCATGTGTCCCGGCAGACGGCCCGCCACGGGGTGGATCGCGAAGCGGACGTTTTTGCCCTTGGCCCGCAGGCGGCGGGTCAGTTCGGCCACGTTCTGCTGCGCCTGCGCCACCGCCATACCGTAGCCCGGGATGATGATCACGCTGTCGGCTTCCTCAAGCGCGGTGGCCACGCCGTCGGCATCGATCGCGATCTGCTCGCCCTCGACTTCCATCGCCGGGCCAGAAGCCCCGCCAAAGCCGCCAAGGATCACCGAGACGAACGAGCGGTTCATCGCCTTGCACATGATGTAGCTCAGGATCGCGCCCGAGGAGCCCACCAACGCGCCCACGACGATCAGCAGATCGTTGCCCAGAGAGAAGCCGATGGCCGCTGCCGCCCAGCCCGAGTAGCTGTTCAGCATCGAGACAACCACGGGCATATCCGCGCCACCGATACCCATGATCAGATGGTAGCCGATGAACAGCGCCGCGATGGTGAGGATCAGCAGCGGGAAGATACCGCCAGTGTTGAGGTACCAGATCAGGCAGAGCACCGAGAGTGCGGCCGCGCCAGCGTTCAGCAGGTGGCCGCCCGGCAGTTTGGTGGCCGCGCTGTTCACCTTGCCGGCCAGTTTGCCATAGGCGATCACGGAGCCGGTGAAGGTCACCGCGCCGATCCAGATCCCGAGCGAGGCTTCCACCTTCAGAATGGCGATCTCGATCGGCTCTTTCTTGGCCACCAGAAGCGCGAAGGTGCCCTCAACCGTTTCGCCGGCGGCCTTGGCCGCGTCCACGAGATTGATCGTCATCTCGGCGTTGAAGCCCACGAAGACAGCCGCGAGGCCGACGAGCGAGTGCATCGCCGCCACGAGCTCCGGCATCTGCGTCATCTGCACGCGCTGCGCCAGCTGCATGCCGATCACGCCACCGATGGCGATCAGCACGATCGACAGCCACCAGAGCCCGGCGCCCGGGCCCACAAGCGTTGCGAAGACGGCCAGCGCCATCCCCACGATGCCATACCAGACAGCGCGTTTCGCGCTCTCCTGCCCCGAAAGCCCGCCCAGCGACAGGATGAACAGGACCGCTGCGACGACATAGGCCGCGATGGTAAATGCGTTTTCCATTGTCCCTGCCCCTCTTTACGATTTCTGGAACATGGCGAGCATGCGCCGGGTGACCATGAAGCCACCGAAGATGTTGATCCCGGCCATGAAGACCGAGGCGGCGGCCAGCAGCGTCACGAGGAAGCCGCCCGATCCGATCTGGGTCAGAGCGCCGAGGATGATGATCGAGGAGATCGCGTTGGTGACGGCCATCAGCGGCGTGTGCAGCGAATGGGCCACGTTCCAGATCACCTGGAAGCCGATGAAGACCGACAGCACGAAGACGATGAAGTGCTGCATGAAGCTCGCTGGCATGTCGGGGATCAGCCCCACACCCAGCACCAGAGCCGCGCCGACACCCAGCAAGGTGATCTGCTGTTTTGTTTGCGCCTTGAAGGCGGCTGCTTCCTGCGCCCGTTTTTCTTCGGGCGTCAGTTCCTTGGGCTTTTCCTTGCTCTTGGCCGCGATGGCCGCGATTTTCGGCGGCGGCGGCGGGAAGGTGATCTCGCCGTCATAAGTCACAGTCGCGCCACGGATCACGTCATCTTCCATGTTGTGATTGACCGTGCCGTCCTTCTCGGGCGTCAGGTCCGTCATCATGTGGCGGATGTTGGTGGCGTAGAGCGTGGAGGCCTGCGCGCCCATGCGGGCGGGGAAATCGGTGTAGCCGATGATGGTGACGCCGTTTTCGGTCACCACTTTCTCGTCCTTCACCGTGCCTTCGACGTTGCCGCCGCGCTCTGCCGCCAGATCGACGATCACGGAGCCCGGTTTCATGGCGGCGACCATGTCCTTCGTCCAGAGGATCGGCGCATCGCGATTGGGGATCAGCGCGGTAGTGATGACGATGTCGACCTCAGGGGCCAGCTCGCGGAATTTCGCCAGCTGGGCTTCGCGGAATTCCGGCGAGGAGACAGAGGCATAGCCGCCGGTGGCCGCGCCATCCTGCTGCTCTTCCTCGAAATCGAGGTAAACGAACTCGGCCCCCATGGATTCGACCTGCTCGGCCACTTCGGGCCGCACGTCAAAGGCGTAGGTGATCGCGCCAAGCGAGGTGGAGGTGCCGATGGCGGCAAGGCCGGCCACGCCAGCGCCCACGACCAGAACCTTCGCCGGGGGCACCTTGCCCGCAGCGGTGATCTGGCCGGTGAAGAAGCGGCCGAAGTTGTTGCCGGCTTCGATCACGGCGCGGTAGCCCGCGATGTTGGCCATCGAGGAGAGCGCGTCCATCTTCTGGGCGCGGGAGATACGCGGCACCATTTCCATGGCGATCACATTGGCCCCTGCGGCCTTGGCTTTCTCCATGCCCTCTTCGTTGCCCGCCGGGTTGAAGAAGCTGATCAGCGTCTTGCCCTTGGTCAGGTAGCCAAGCTCCGTCGCGTCGGGCTGGCGCACCTTGGCGACGATGTCGGCCTCTTTCCAAAGCGTGGCGGCATCGGCCACGACCTTGACGTCCGCCGCCTCATAGGTGGCGTCGGCAAAGCCCGAAGCCAGACCGGCCCCGGATTCGATCAAGCATTCATAGCCCAGTTTCTGCAACTGCTTGGCGCTGTCCGGCGTCAACGCGACGCGCGTTTCCCCCGGAAAGACCTCTCTCGGAACACCGATTTTCACTGTTTTCTTCCCTCTCTCTCCCGAAGTGCCCCATGTGGCCGGGACACAATCAGACGCAAGCTTGTTAGCTCACGCAATAAAATTTCTCAACCGCAAGCGATGTGCGAATTTCTGCGACGCAGCGACACTTTACACCCATCGGCGCACCTTGTTGCAATAGGCCGCGTATTGCTTGCGAAACTTGCGGCGCAGCCTGTCTTCTTCCGGCAGCACGAAGCGGCGCTCGATCACCCAGAGGAAGACCGGCACCAGCGGCAGCGCGAGCACGGCGTCCCACCACAGGATCAGGCCCGCGAGCAGAAGTGTGTCGCCCAGATAGATCGGATTGCGGCTGCGTTTGAACACCCCCGTCTGCACGAGGGCTTCGCTGTCGCCATGGGGGTTCACTGTGGTTTTGTGGCGGCGCATCTGCTGCACGGCGAGCACCATCAAGAGCAGGCCTCCACCAACGAGGAAACCGGCGAGCAGATCGAAGACCGGCCCCGGAAAGCCAAGGCCCGGCATCAGGAAGGAAAGCCGCCACGCCAGAAACAGGAACGCCGCCAGCCAGAGCGGCGGCACATCCAGCCATTTCAGTAGGGGCATTTCCCGTTTCCTTTTCGCGCGCACGCAAACGGCCCCACGCATGGAGCCTCTCGAAACTAACATACCAGATTCGGGAAAGGAAAGGTGAATAATGCTGACCTAGCGTCAATTCACCACAGTACTCGGGAAAAACCCAATGGCCTCAGGTATTTCTCAGGCGCTTCTCAGGGCTTTCGGTCGAAGCCCCGCCGCCCAGTCTTTCACGGCGGCCCCGAAGGCGGTGAAGAGCGGACGCGAAACAGGGTCCATCGCGGCGTTCCATTCCGGGTGCCACTGCACGCTCATGGTGAAACCGGGCGCATCCTTGATGTAGATCGCTTCGGGCGTGCCATCCGGCGCATGGCCGTCGATCACCACGCGCGCGCCGGGGCGCTGGATGCCCTGCCCGTGCAGCGTGTTGGTGAGCACCTCTGCCGCGCCGAACAGCCGGGCGAAAGGGCCCTCCGGCGTCAGGCTCACGATGTGGCGCAGCTCGAACTTCTCTTCCAGCGTGCCATCGGGCGGCATGCGGTGGTTCATCCGGCCTGGGATCTCGCGGATCTCGGGGTGGAGCGAGCCACCCATGGCCACGTTGACCTCCTGAAAGCCCCGGCAGATGCCAAGGAAGGGCTGCCCGCGCTCCACGCAGGCGCGCACCAGCGGCAGGGTGATCGCATCGCGGGCGCGATCAAACTCGCCGTGGGCCTCGGTTTCAGGCTCGCCATATTCATCGGGGTGCACGTTGGGCCGCCCGCCGGTGAGCAGGAAGCCGTCGCACATCTCCAGCAGTTCCGGCACCGAGACAAAGCGCGGATCGGCAGGGATAAGCATCGGCATGCACCCCGAAACAGACGCCACCGCCTCGGAGTTCATCGTCCCGCCCGCATGGGCCGGGTATTGATCGTTGATGAGATAGCTGTTGCCGATAATGCCGACGATAGGCCGTGCCATGAATGCCTCTGAATGCCTTTGGTTTGCCGCAGTATAATCGGCACGCCGCCCGGCGAAAAGCACTCAAACCCACGGGGTCTGCGCGCAAATGCGCAAAGGGCGCGCAGGGTTTCCCGCGCGCCAGCGATCAAGTGATCGTTTTTGTCAGATTTCGGCGTCCAGCCCCGCCCCGGTGATTCCGGCAAGCGCGGCTTCGGCGTCATTGTCGGAGGTGTCGCCGGTGACGCCCACCGCCCCCATCACGTTGCCACGCTTGTCCTTCACTAGAACGCCGCCCGGCACCGGGATGACCTGCCCGCCGTAGGCCCCGTTCACGGCGGCCATGAAATAGGCCTGCTGTTCGGCCCGCGCCATCTGCGCCTTGCCGGCCATGCCCAGCATGACCGAGCCATAGGCCTTGCCTTGCGCGATGGCGAAACGGCCCGGCGCGGCCCCGTCTTCGCGCTCGAAGGCTTTCACGTGGCCGCCCGTATCGAGCACCACGACGGAGAGCGGTTTGAGCTCCATCTCCCGGCCCTTGGCCAGAATGCCGCGAATGATGGCGCGCGCCTTGCGCAGGGTGATCTCTGCCATGTTGTTCCTCGTCCCTTGCTTGAAAGAAAACGCCCGGCCAAGGGAGGCCGGGCGCATGTGAAATATCAGGAGGCTTTCAGTTCCAGCCGGCGGGCATGGAGCACTGGCTCGGTGTAGCCGGAGGGCTGCTCACGGCCTTTGAAGACCAGATCACAAGCCGCCGCGAAGGCGATGCCGTCAAAGCCCGGCGCCATCGGCGCATAGGCTGGATCGCCTGCGTTCTGGCCATCCACCACGGCAGCCATCTTCCGCATCGCCGCCATCACCTGATCCTCGCTCACCACCCCGTGGTGAAGCCAGTTGGCCAGCGCCTGCGAGGAGATCCGGCAGGTCGCGCGGTCTTCCATCAGGCCGACGTTGTTGATGTCGGGCACCTTGGAGCAGCCCACCCCCTGATCGACCCAGCGCACCACATAGCCAAGGATGCCTTGCGCGTTGTTTTCCACTTCCGCCGCGATTTCTTCGTCAGACCAGTTCTGCCCCTTGGCCACCGGGATCGTCAGCAGATCAGCGAGCGTGCCGCGGCGGCCCTGCGCCTTGATCTCGTCCTGACAGGCGAAAACATCGACCTCATGGTAATGTGTGGCATGCAGCGTGGCGGCTGTCGGTGAAGGCACCCAGGCGCAGTTCGCGCCGGATTTCGGGTGGCCGATTTTGGCGGCGAGCATGTCGGCCATCAGGTCCGGCATCGCCCACATGCCCTTGCCGATCTGCGCCTTGCCCTGCAGCCCGCATTGCAGGCCGATATCGACGTTGCGATCCTCATACGAAGCGATCCACGGCGTGGCTTTCATGTCGCCCTTCTTCAGGAAGGGGCCAGCCTCCATGGAGGTGTGGATCTCGTCCCCGGTGCGATCGAGGAAGCCGGTGTTGATGAAGGCCACGCGATGCTTGGCGGCACGGATGCATTCCTTGAGGTTGACCGAGGTGCGGCGCTCCTCGTCCATGATGCCGAGCTTCACGGTGTATTGGGGCAGGCCGAGGATCGCTTCCACGTGGGTGAAGATCTCATCGGCGAAGGCGACCTCCTCGGGCCCGTGCATTTTGGGTTTTACGACGTAGACCGAGCCCTTCACCGAATTGCCACCGTCGCGCTTCAGATCGTGCATGGCGATGAGCGTGGTGAAGAGCGCGTCCATCAGCCCCTCGCCCGCTTCCAGCCCGTCGCGATCCAGCACCGCCGGGTTTGTCATCAGGTGGCCCACGTTGCGCACCAGCATGAGCGAGCGGCCCTTGAGCGTGGCGGACTCCCCGCTGGCCGTTGTGTAGGCGATGTCCGGGTTCATCGCGCGGGTGACGGTCTTGCCGCCCTTCTCGAAGCTCTCCTGCAGATCGCCCTTCATCAGGCCCAGCCAGTTGCGATAGGCCAGCGCCTTGTCTTCGGCGTCCACGGCGGCAACGGAATCCTCGCAATCCATGATGGTCGAGATCGCGGCTTCCAGCGTCACGTCGGAAACGCCCGCCGGATCGGTTTTGCCGATGGCGTGGCTGCGATCGATGCGGATGATGATGTGCAGGTGGTTGTGCTTGAGCACCACGGCCTCGGGCGCGTCGGGCGCGCCAATATAGCCGACGAAAGCGGCCGGATCGGCCAGCGGCGGGTTCAGCGCGCCGCCTTCCACTGTGTAGCCGGTGCAATCGGCATGGCTGCCCGCGGCCAGCGGCACGGCCTTATCAAGGAAGGCCTTCGCCCAGGCTACAACACGGGCGCCCCGCGCGGCGTCATAGCCCTTGCCCGCGGGCAGATCGCCCAGCGCGTCGGTGCCGTAGAGCGCATCATAGAGGCTGCCCCAGCGAGCGTTGGCGGCGTTGAGTGCAAAACGAGCGTTCATGATCGGCACCACAAGCTGCGCGCCGGGGATGGCGGCGATCTCGTCGTCCACATTGGCGGTTTCGATGGCGAAATCCGCGCCTTCCTCCAGCAGGTAGCCGATCTCTTTCAGGAAGGCCTCATAGGCCGCCGCATCATGGGGCTGGCCCTTGCGCGCCACGTGCCAAGCGTCGATCTGCGCCTGAATGGCTTCGCGTTTTTCCAGCAGAGCGCGGTTCTTCGGGCCCAGCTCATGCACAAGATCGGAAAGCCCGGCCCAGAAGGCATCGGCGCTCACGCCCGTACCTGCCAGCGCCTCGCCTTCGAGGAAGGCCACAAGGCGGCTGTCCACCTGCAATCCATGCTTGTCCTGCCGTTCCATCGCCGCAATCCTCCTGTGAGCGTGTCAACCTGCGCGCGCCGCGCCAGTTTCCTGTTACGCAAAAAGTTTCCGATAGTAAACAGCTTTGGTAAATTTACTTTACCAATTTTACCAAGGCAGGCGAAACACCTTCAATCTGTTTTTGAAACCCGGCGGGCAGAGCGGCATTTGTCCGAACAATAGCGCACAGACTCCCAGTCCTTCGCCCACTTGCGCCGCCATGTGAAAGGCCGGCCACAACAGGCGCATGTTTTGCTGGGCAAATCGCGCTTCTCCACCCGCTTCCCACCGCGCCGCATCAGAGGCCCAGATCCAGCTGGCGGGCATCGCCGCGCGCAGGCTTGCGGCGGCGGGTGCGGGGCGGTTTGCGGCTGGCATGCGCCTTGACCACTTTCGCCGCCGCCTCGCGAAACCCGGCCTGCCTGCGCACCGCAAACACCGCTTCCCGCGCCGCGCGGGCGCTCTCTATCGGGTCCACGAGCGGCTGCGGGTAGCGCGCACCCGAGAGCGCGCCTGCGCCGCTCCATGCCCAGGGGGTTTGCAGGAAGGCCTCCGGCACCTCGGAGAGTTCGGGCAGCCAGCGGCGGGTGAAGATACCGTCCGGATCCTGCTCCTGCCCCTGTTTGACCGGGTTGTAGATGCGCACCGTGTTCATCCCCGTCACGCCGCTTTGCATCTGGCACTGGCTCAGGTGAATGCCCGGCTCGTAATCGGTGAACCGCTGCGCCAGCAGCGGCGCGGTGGCACGCCAGTCGAGCCAGAGGTTGTAGCTCGCGAAAGACATCACCATCGCCCGCATGCGGAAATTAAGCCAGCCGGTGTGGGCGAGCATCCGCATGCAGGCGTCCACGAACGGCACGCCGGTCTCGCCCGCGAAGAAGGCGTTGAGCCGGATCTGATCGGGTGTGCGCGGGCGCAAGGCCTCGTAAGCGGGATGCAGGCAAGCCAGTTCCAGCCGGGGGGCGTCTTCGAGCTTCTGCATGAAGTGATCGCGCCACGCGAGCCGTGCCTGAAAGCTCGCAAGGCTGCCGCGCCAGCCGGTGCGCGTGCCTTTCACCTCGGCCTGCCGCGCCGCGCCTGCATGGGCCGCCTCGCGCGGTGACAGCGAGCCGAAGGCCAGATGCGGCGAGAGGCGCGAACAGGCGGCTTCCCCTTCCAGTGGCGAAGACATTGCCTTGCGGTAGTGCTGCCCGCGCTCGGAGAGGAAACCGCCCAAACATGACAATCCTTCAGCGCGCCCGCCCCTCTGGCGCGCCGGGCAGGGATCGGGCGCGGCCAGATCCTGTGGCGCGTTACCAGCGGTGAGCGGATCGGAGAGGGCGGCCACCGGGCTTAGCGAACAAGGCTCCAGAAGGGGGCCACGAAAGCGCGCGGTGCGCCGGGACGCCCAGCCATCGCGCCCGGGTGAGCGGCGCTCGATGCCCGGCTGTGCCACCTCCTGCCAATCCACGCCCCGCGCCTTCGCCCACTCGCCCACGCGCAAATCGCGGCGGAATGTCCAGAGATTGCCCGTTTCCTCATGGCTCACGAGCCGCCTCACCCCATGGGAACGGCGCAGATCCTCCAGCACCGCCACTGCATCGCCGGTGCGGATCTGCAGGGGCGCGCCCAGCGCCGTGAGATCACGCGCCAGTTCGGGGAGGCATTCGCGCAGGAACGACCATTGCCGCCCCGAGCTGTCGGGCAGCGCCCAGTATTCGGGCTCGCAGATATAGAGCGGGATCACCGGCCCCTGCCCCGCCGCCAGCCGCAGCGCGGCATTGTCCTGCACCCGCAGATCACGTTTGAACCAGAGGATCGTCGCCATCACCGGCCAGATAGCGCGCAGGTGAAGGGCGGAAAGCCCGCCTTGCACCCGGAGGCCAAACCGCTACACCTTACCGCCAACAGCATATGGAGAGCCGCGATGAAAGATGCCGCGCCGCAGACGATCTACCTGTCGGATTACACCCCCTTCGGCTACCGCGTCGAGGACGTACACCTCACCTTCCGCCTCGCGCCAGAGGCGACGCGGGTGGTGTCGAAGATCCGCTTTTCGCCGAACCCGGAAGCAACGGAACGGCGTTTCTTCCTGCATGGCGAAGATCTGAAGCTGATCGGGGCGAAGATCGACGGCGCGCCCATCACCCCGCGCCTTGTGGAGGGCGGGCTTGAGGCCGATGTGCCCGACGCGCCCTTCCTTTGGGAAGCCGAGGTCGAGATTGCTCCGGCAAAGAACACCGCGCTTGAGGGGCTCTACATGTCGGGCGGGATGTATTGCACCCAATGCGAGGCCGAGGGCTTCCGCAAGATCACCTTCTACCCCGACCGCCCCGACGTGATGGCCACCTTCACCGTGCGCATCGAGGGCGAGATGCCGGTGCTGCTATCCAACGGCAATCCGCTCGGCGCAGGGGAAGGCTGGGCCGAGTGGCATGATCCTTGGCCCAAACCGGCTTACCTCTTCGCGCTGGTGGCGGGCGAGCTGGTAAACCACCCGGATCGTTTCACCACGATGGAGGGGCGCGATGTGGAGCTCAACATCTGGGTGCGCCCCGGCGATGAAGACAAATGCGCCTTCGGGATGGACGCCCTAAAACGCTCCATGCGCTGGGATGAGCAGGTCTATGGCCGCGCTTACGACTTGGACATTTTCAACATTGTCGCCGTGGATGATTTCAATATGGGCGCAATGGAGAACAAGGGGTTGAACATTTTCAACTCTTCCTGCGTTCTGGCCAGCCCGGAAACCAGCACGGACGCCAACTTCGAGCGCATCGAGGCGATCATCGCTCATGAGTATTTCCACAACTGGACGGGCAACCGCATCACCTGCCGCGACTGGTTCCAGCTCTGCCTGAAGGAAGGGCTCACCGTCTTCCGCGACCAGCAGTTCACCGGCGACGAGCGCAGCCACGCCGTGGCGCGCATCGACAACGTGTTGGCCCTGCGCGGCCGCCAGTTCCGCGAGGACAACGGCCCCCTCGCCCACCCGGTGCGCCCGGAAAGCTTTGTGGAGATCAACAACTTCTACACCGCAACAGTGTACGAGAAGGGTGCCGAGATCATCGGCATGCTCAAAACGCTTGTCGGCGATGAGGCCTACCGCAAGGCGCTGGATCTCTACTTCGAGCGCCACGACGGCGACGCCGCCACCATCGAGGACTGGCTGAAGGTCTTCGAGGATGTCACGGGCCGCGATCTGGCACAGTTCAAGCGCTGGTACAGCCAGGCCGGCACCCCGCGCCTGAAGGTGGAAGAAGCCTATGAGGCAGGCACTTACACGCTGACCTTTACGCAAGAAACGCCGCCCACGCCGGGCCAGCCCGAGAAAGACGCCCGAGTCATCCCGATCCTTGCCGGCCTGCTGAACGACAATGGCGACGAGATCGTCCCTACGCGCCTGCTGGAAATGACGGACACCACCCAGAGCTTCACTTTTGAAGGCCTCTCGGGCAAACCCGTCCCCTCCCTGCTGCGCAATTTCTCCGCCCCTGTGATCCTGCAGCGCGACAGCACCAACGCCGAGCGCGCTTTCCTGCTCGCCCATGACACCGACCCGTTCAACAAATGGGAGGCCGGGCGCGCGCTCGCCAAGGACGTGCTCGTGCGCATGATCACAGAGGACGCGCCCGCCGATCCGGCATATCTGGACGCGCTGCAAGCCGTGGCCCGCGATGACAGCCTCGATCCCGCCTTCCGCGCGCTGGCCCTGCGCCAACCCGGCGAGGAAGATCTGGCCCAGACGCTCTACGACGCAGGCCGCACCCCCGATCCCGCCCGCATCCATGAGGCCGCCGAAACCCTCGCGCAGGCCCGCGCTGAAGCGCTGCAGGATCTGCTGCCCCGCCTCTATGCCGAGTTGCACGTGCCCGGCCCCTTCAGCCCCGATGCGGAAGCTGCCGGCAAACGTGCCCTGCAGAACACAGTGCTCGGCCTGCTCTCGCGCCTTGATTCCGGCGCGGCCGCGCGCAAGCAATATGCGCAGGCCGACAACATGACGATGCAGCTGGGCGCGCTCGCAAGCCTGCTGACCATCGAGCGCGGCAAGGAACAGGCCGCCGCCTTCTACGCGCAGTGGAAGGAGGATCGGCTGGTGGTGGACAAATGGTTCGGCCTGCAGGTCGCCTGCGCCGCACCGCAAGCCGCTGCCGAAACCGCGCAGAGCCTCACGGAGCATCCCGATTTCACCTGGCGCAACCCCAACCGCTTCCGCGCCGTCTTCGGCAGCCTCGCCGCCAACCCGGCCGGCTTCCACCACGCAAGCGGCGCGGGCTACGCGCTTCTGGCGGACTGGCTGATCCGGCTCGATCCGGTGAACCCGCAAACCACCGCCCGGATGTGCTCGGCCTTTGAGACATGGAAGCGCTATGATGCGGACAGGCAGGGGCTGATCGAAACCCAACTTGCGCGTATCCTCGCAACACAAGGCCTGAGCCGCGACACGACGGAGATGGTCACACGCATCAAGGGAGATTGAACAATGCGCCGCAAAACCATGCTGATCACCGGGGCCTCTTCCGGCATCGGGGCCGCGCTTGCGGAATTGGCCGCGTCCGAGGGTTGGGACATCGGGCTGAACTACCGCGCCGATGAAGCCGCCGCCAAGGAAGTGGCCGCGAAGGCCGAGGCCGCCGGGGCCAAGGTGGCGCTGCTGCCGGGCGATGTTTCAAACGCGCAGGACGTGGAACGCATGTTCACGCGCTTTGACGCGGAACTCGGCCAGCTTGATGCGCTCATCAACAACGCGGGTATCGTGGGCGAGGCCAGCCGGGTGGAGGATCTCCCCAAGGAGCGCCTTGAACGTATGTTCGCGGTGAACGTGCTGGGCAGCATCTACTGCGCGCAGGAAGCCGTGCGCCGCATGGCACATCGCCACGGTGGCAAGGGCGGCAGCATCGTCAACGTCTCCTCCGTGGCCGCGCGTCTGGGCTCGGCAGGCGAATACGTGGATTACGCCGCCTCCAAGGGCGCGATCGACACTTTCTCCAAGGGGCTGGCCGATGAGAACGCCCGCGACGGCATCCGGGTGAACGTCTTGCGGCCGGGAATCACCGCCACGCCGCTCCACGCAAAGGGCGGCGCGCCGGGCCGCGAGGAACGCCTGAAGGACAAGATCCCCATGGGACGCCCCGGCGAAGCGCGGGAAATCGCCGAGGCCATCCTCTGGCTCGCAAGCGATCGCGCCTCCTACGTGACAGGCGCCTTTCTGGACGCCAGCGGCGGACGCTAGCCCCGGTGCTGCCCTACCGGTTTGAAACCCGCGGCAAGAACGCCAAGAACTACGCCGCCCTTACGGGGCTGGCTGTGGCCTTCGCCGGCCTTCTCGCGCTTGGGGCGACGATCTGGTTTCTGCTGATCGTTCAAGGGCTTGCGGCCTTCATCCTCTGGGATGTGCTGACCGACCGACGCGCCAGCCTTGCGATCAGCACCGCAGGCCTCAGCTGGCACTCAGGCAAGCGCGGCGAAAGCCTTGCGCTGTCTGAGATCGGCCGCCTGAGGCTTTCGCGACGGCTCGATTTCTCCCACGCGGCCACCGTTTACGATCGCGATGGCCGCCGCCACCCGATCCCGTGGGAATGCCTGCCGCCGATCCCTGCCTTCAAGGCGGCGGCGCAGGAGGCTGGCATTGAAGTGGAAACGGTCTTATTTTCATTGGTCTAGAACCAATGTCATAGAATTTTTGCGGATCTTTGTTTGGGTTGCCCCATGAAAGACAGACTTGATCCCTTGATCGAAGACCGTGCCAAGTGGCTGTTTTCGTCCAACCCCTTTGCCCGCACCGCCAAGGCGGGGCTCAACGGGCTGCTTGGCTACCAGCACACGCTGGATCTGGGCGAGGCCCTGAAAGACAAGCCCGCATCCGAGATCATGGATCACGTCGCCGCCCGTCTGGCCCGGCAGGTGCAGGTCACGGGGTTAGAGCACATCCCCGCCCATGGCGCGGCGCTGATCGTAGCCAACCACCCGACGGGCATCGCCGATGGCGTCATGCTCTGGCACGCCCTCGCCACGCGCCGCCCGGATCTCTTCTATTTCGCCAACCACGACATCCTGCGCGTGCTGCCGCAGATGGAGGCGCTCATCGCCCCGGTGGAGTGGCGCGAGGAAAAGCGCACCCGCGCCAAAACCCGCGCCACGATGGACTACATGCGCGCAGCAATGGCGGAGGACCGGCTCGGCGTGATCTTCCCCTCCGGCCGCCTCGCCAAACGCCGCGGCCTGCGCCTGCATGAACGGCCGTGGATGGCCTCCGCCGCGATGATGGCGCGCAAGTTCGATTTGCCGGTGATCCCAATCAACATCCGGGCCCGCAACTCGGCGCTCTTCTACCTCTTCGACGTGATCCACCCCTCCTTGCGGGACATCACGCTCTTCCACGAAACCCTGAACAAACACCGCCAGCCCTACCGCATCACCATCGGCGCGCCGATCACCCCTGCAGATCTCCCCGCTCAGGCCAGCGACGGGATCGAGGTCCTGCGCGCTGCCACGCTGGCGCTGGGCGGCCAGCACGCGCCCGCCGTCTCCCTGCTGGACAGCAGCCGCCCGCTGGCATGGCCCAAAGGCACGGCGCCTGCCGCAACCTGACCCTTTATCTTGGTAAAAATATCCTGGGGGAGCGCTCCGCAGGCGTGTCGGGGGCAGCGCCCCCTCCCCGTCAAACTGGAAAGCGCTACTTCTGGCAGTAGTCCTGCTGACGCGTCCAGGCCGCCATATCGGCGCGTTTGGAGGCCGAGCGGAACGGCGCCCAATCGCGTGCCATGCCCGGCCAAGGCGAAGACGTCCCGGACACCACGCCGCCCTTGGGCACCTGTTTCTCCATGATCTTCACGGCACATTCGAGGTTCTTGGCCCCGACGAACAGCTCGCTGCGATCCAGCTCGCAGCCGTAGTAATTCGCGCTCATCGGCGCGATCTGCACGAGCCCGAGCCACCGCCCACCGCCGCCAGCAGCCTTCGGGTTCCAGGTGCTTTCATGCTTGGCCAGCGCCGAGAGAACCCCTGTCCAGAACGCCGCACGCTCCTCGGGGCCGTTTTCAGGATAGGCCGGGCACCAGGTCTCGGTGTCAGCGGGCACCATCTCCAGCAGGGATTGGCCGTTTTCCAGCAGGGCCGCAATCGTCGCTTCCGTCCAGACGTCGCTTTCAGGGCGGAAATCCCAGCGCATTACGGGGAGCGCCTCGATCTCGGCCTCCGTCTCGTTGAAGGATGCATCACTGCAACCGGCGATCAACACGGCCGCAATACAAGCGGCCACGGACGCTCTTACGGAGGCTTTGAAGGGGGCGAAGCTGCGCATCCTGCGCCTTTATAGCTGTTTCACTCGCGCGCGAAGATGCCTGCACAGGGTGATTCCGTCTATCCGCTTGAGTCGCGATGCACGGAAATCCGCCGATGGGCTCTTGCGCCCGTCCAAACCCCCATTTGCGCCCGCAAGGCTTGCCCCTTTCCGCGCCCTGCCCTAGAAGGCAAATCGATCAACCCGAAGGACGCCGAAACCATGCTCGACCTGACCTACACAGCCCCCGCGCCCAAAGTCATCGCCGGTGCGAAAGAGGATTGGGAACTCGTGATCGGGATGGAGGTGCACGCCCAGGTCTCATCCAACGCCAAGCTCTTCTCCGGCGCTTCCACGCGCTTTGGCGCGGAGCCCAACGCCAACGTCGCCTTCGTGGACGCCGCCATGCCCGGCATGCTGCCCGTGATCAACGAATTCTGCGTCGCGCAGGCCGTGCGCACGGGGCTTGGCCTGAAGGCCGCGATCAACCTGTTTTCGGCCTTTGACCGCAAAAACTACTTCTACCCCGACCTGCCGCAGGGCTACCAGATCAGCCAACTCTACCACCCGATCGTGGGCGAAGGCGAAATCCTCGTGGACATGGGCCCCGGCGTGGGCCGCATGGTGCGCATCGAGCGCATCCACCTGGAGCAGGACGCCGGCAAATCGGTGCACGACATGGATCCAAACATGTCCTTCGTGGATCTCAACCGCACCGGCGTCGCGCTGATGGAGATCGTCTCCCGCCCCGACATCCGCGGCCCCGAAGAAGCCGCCGCGTATATCGTGAAGCTGCGCCAGATCCTGCGCTACCTCGGCACCTGCGATGGCAACATGCAAAACGGCAACCTGCGCGCCGATGTGAACGTTTCCGTCTGCCGCCCGGGCCAATACGAGAAATATCAGGAAACGCAGGATTTCAGCCACCTCGGCACCCGCTGCGAGATCAAGAACATGAACTCCATGCGCTTCATCCAGCAGGCCATCGATTATGAAGCCCGCCGCCAGATCGCCATTCTGGAAGACGGCGGCAGCATCGATCAGGAAACCCGCCTCTACGATGCCGACAAGGGCGAAACCCGCTCCATGCGCTCCAAGGAAGAGGCGCATGACTACCGCTATTTCCCCTGCCCCGACCTTCTGCCGCTGGAGATCGAGCAGGGCTGGGTCGATGACATCGCCGCCTCCCTGCCCGAACTGCCCGACGCCAAGAAGGCGCGCTTCGTCGGCGACTACGGCCTGAGCGAATACGATGCCTCGGTGCTGACAGCGGAAGTCGAAAGCGCTGATTTCTTCGAGAAGGTCGCCGCCGTAGGCGAAGACGGCAAGCTCGCCGCCAACTGGGTCATCAACGAGCTCTTCGGCCGTCTGAAGAAAGAAGATCACGACATCACCGAAAGCCCGGTGAGCCCGGAGCAACTGGGCGGCATCATCAAGCTGATCACCAAGGGTGACATCTCCGGCAAGATCGCCAAGGATCTGTTTGAAATCGTCTACACCGAAGGCGGCACCCCGGCCGAGATCGTCGAGGCCCGCGGCATGAAACAGGTCACCGACACCGGCGCCATCGAGGCCGCCGTGGACGAGGTGATCGCCGCCAACCCCGCACAGGTGGAAAAAGCCAAGGCCAATCCCAAGCTCGCGGGCTGGTTCGTCGGCCAGGTGATGAAAGCCACCGGCGGCAAGGCCAATCCGAAGGCGGTGAACGAACTGGTCGCAAAGAAACTCGCGCAGTAGGCCGGACCCGGCCAACTGCCTGTTCCGTAAAGCCCCTGGCATGCCCATGCCGGGGGCTTCCTCGTTTTCGCGATCGATTTCAGCCCTTTTCCCCATAAACCTTCGGCCAGATTGCCCCGATTTCTGCCGAAGGTTGATGGCGCCAGCCCCAGCCAGTGCCCTGATGAGGACAAGCCGCACCAACGCGGCCCACCCAATCCACAAGGAGCACCAGAATGACCTTTCTTCAGAAATCCATCATCGCCGCCGCCTCTGGTCTTGCGATCCTCCCCATCGCCGCTGTCGCCCAGCTGACTGCCGGGGACCCGGTTGGGATGACGGACGCAGAAATCCGTGCCAAGATCGAGGCCGCCGGCTACACGGTTCTCGAAATCGAACGCGAAGACGGCGAGATCGAGGTCGAAGCCGAACGGGACGGCATCACCTGGGAGATCGAACTGTCGGACGTCGATGGCACGATCCTCGAAATCGAAGAAGACGACTAACACGAGCGCCGCGCGCCTCTGACGGAAAAGGAGCCCCCATGACACGGCATCCCCTGCTCTGGGGGCTCTTCGCCCTACAAGCCTTCTGCGCCCTGTTTTTCACCGGCGATGCGCTGGTGGATGTGCTTGGGCTGGAAGGCCGGCTTCCTTTTGCCGAAAGCGACACCTTCGAGTATGTCATCTCCGCCGCCCTGGTGCTGAGCCTTGTGTTCACCGGGCGGGAGTTGCGGCGTGCAGCGCGGCGCGAAAAAAACATGGAACGCCAGATCGGCATCGCCTCGGGCGCGTTCGCGGAGCTTCTCGCCGAGCAGTTCGCGGATTGGGACCTCACAGCCACAGAGCGCGATGTGGCGCTGCTGGCCATAAAGGGGCTTTCCGTTGCCGAGATGGCGGAGGTCAGATCGGTTGCCGAAGGCACGGTCAAAGCCCAATGCGCCGCGGTCTACCGCAAGGCCGGGGTCAGCGGGCGGCTACAATTGATGAGCCTGTTTCTCGACGAATTGATGGCCGATGGTCTGCCAATGCGAGAGGCCGCCCCCACCTAACCCGCTTTTCCTCTCGCGGCAAATACCTCGGGGGGAGCGCCGCAAGGCGCGGGGGGCAGCGCCCCCCCTTACCACTTTTCCACCCGCGTCAGGCCAGTGGGTTGGGCGCACCAAAATCGTTGCTGCCGTCCTGGCTCGGCTGGACGTAGAAATAGATCAGGATCAACCCGCCGATCAGCGGGATGAAGGCCAGGAGGAGCCACCAGCCGGATTTGCCGATGTCATGCATCCGGCGCGCCGCCACGGCGATGTTGGGCAGCAGCAGGCCGAGGCTCACCAGCCAGGAGATCGGCTGCCCGCTTTCCGGCGCGGTGCCGAAGATCATCGCGTCGATGATCGAGGTGATCAGCAAGGTGATCAAGACAGCCAGCCACCACCACCAGAACTCCGCGCGCGGGGCGCGGCCGGTGAACGTGGCGTAGTTGGACAAGACACGGCGTACAGCAGCCTGCATGGTGGGTCTCCCTGTTTGTTCCCTGTGAGCAGCCTAGCGGGTTATTCCGGTCTGCCTAGCCAAAGAAAAGGAAGGGGGGGCACTGCCCCCCCGCCCCTTCGGGACTCCCCCCCGAGGTATTTGAAGCGAGAGGAAAGGGTTGGCCTTTGGTCTGTCTGGGTTAGACTTCCCGCAGCGACGCGACGATCAGGAGGCCCGAAAATGGCAAAGCTGCTGCTCTACTATGCCCACCCGGGCCACAGGCATTCCCGCGCGAACCGCGCGATGTGGGAGGAGGCGCGGCAGGTGACCGGGATCAGCCGGGTGGATCTCTATGCCACCTACCCGCGGTTTGACATCGACATCGAGGCTGAACAGGCGCGGCTGCTGGCGCATGACGTGATCCTCTTCCAGTTCCCGCTTTTCTGGTATTCGACGCCCTCGATGGTGAAGGAATGGATCGATCTCGTGCTGGAGCATGGCTTTGCCTATGGCGCGGGCGGCACGCAGCTGGCGGGCAAGGCGATGATGCTGGCCGTCACCGCGGCCGGGCCGGAAAGCGCCTATAGGCCGGAAGGCTATCAGCATTTCGACATGCGCACCTTCCTGACCCCGTTGGAGCAGACAGCGCGGCTCTCAAAAATGCAGTTCCTGCCGCCCTATGTGCTTTATGGCTCCCTGAAAGCTGCCGCCGCCGAAGCGCTTGGCCCCCATGCCGCGGGCTACCGCCAGCTATTGGAAGCGCTGCGCGATGACCGTTTCGACATGGCTAAAGCCGGGGCGCCCGGCGTGCTGACCCATGACACCCTGCCCCTGAAAGCGGAGGTCTGAGCCATGGAAAGCTTCCTGCTACTTGCCTTCATCTTCCTCGTGGCCGGGGTGATCGCCGTGCCGCTGGCCTCGCGGTTCGGGCTTGGCTCCGTGCTGGGTTACCTGCTTGCCGGGATCGCGATCAGCCCGATCCTCGCCGCGCTCAACGTGGATGTCATCAGCCTGCAGCATTTCGCCGAGTTCGGCGTGGTGATGATGCTTTTCCTTGTCGGGCTAGAGCTTGAGCCGCGCCTCTTGTGGGAGATGCGCCACCGTCTGCTGGGGCTGGGTGGCCTTCAGGTGGCGCTGACAGCGGGGCTGGTGATGGCGGCCGCCCTGGCGATGGGCCTTCCGTGGAGCATTTCGCTGGCGATCGGCCTTGTTGTTTCGCTCTCTTCCACCGCCATCGTGCTGCAGACGCTCAACGAACGCGGGTTGATGAAGAGCGACGGCGGGCAGGCCAGTTTCTCGGTGTTGCTGTTTCAGGACATCGCGGTGATCCCGATGCTGGCGCTGATCCCGCTGCTGGCGATGCCGGAGCTGATGGAGAGCTTCAACGCGGCGGACAGCGCGGGCCACGGAGACGCCCACGGTAGCGCGCATGGTGATACGCATGGGGATAGCCATAGCGAAGGACACGACGACGGGCACGGCCCCTCCGGCCCGGCCTGGATCGAGACGATCCCCGGCTACCTGCGCGCGCTTGTCACCATTGCGGCCATCGGTTTCGTGGTGGTCGCCGGCTCCCTGCTCACCCGCCCCGTGTTCCGCTTTGTGGCCATGGCGAACCTGCGCGAGCTGTTCACCGCCACCGCACTGATGATGGTGATCGGCATTGCCGTGCTGATGAGCCTCGTCGGCCTTTCCCCGGCCCTTGGCACCTTCTTGGCCGGCGTGGTGCTGGCCAACAGCGAGTTCCGCCACGAGCTGGAGAGCGACATCGACCCGTTCCGCGGCCTGCTTCTGGGGCTCTTCTTCATGACGGTCGGCGCAGGGATCAACTTCGGCCTGCTGGGCGCGCAGATCTTCACCGTGCTGGGGCTCACGCTCGGGCTGATGCTGCTCAAGGCCGCCGTCCTGCTGGGGCTGGCGCTTGCTTTCCGCATTCGCGGCGCGGACAAGGCGCTGTTCTCGCTGGGCCTCGCGCAGGCGGGCGAGTTCGGCTTCGTGCTGCTGTCCTTCACCGTCGCCAACGATGTGATCCCCTCGGCCATCGCCGATCAGCTTCTGCTGGTGGTGGCGCTTTCGATGCTCTTCACGCCGGGGCTCTTCATCCTTTACGACAAGGTGATCGTGCCGCACATGGCGTCGGTGCCCACGCGGGCGGCTGATGACATCGACGAAGCCGGGCCGATCATCATCGCGGGCTTTGGCCGCTTCGGCGGCATTGTGAACCGCATCCTGCTGGCGGCGGGCCACAAGACGGTGGTGCTGGATCACGCCTTCGAGCAGCTCGAAATGCTGCGCGCCTTTGATGCGCAGGTGTTTTACGGCGATGCCACCCGGCCCGACCTCTTGCATGCCGCTGGGATCGAAGAAGCCAAGATGCTGGTGGTTGCCATCGACGACGAGCACCGGATCACCGAGCTGACGCGCTACGTCAGCCAGAACCACCCGCATGTGCATATCGTGGCGCGGGCGCGCAACCGGCACCACGTGTATGAGCTATTCGCCGCCGGGGCCGGTGACATCATCCGCGAGACCTTCGACAGCTCCCTGCGCGCCGGGCGCAGCGCGCTGGAGGCGCTTGGCGTGCACCCTTTCGAGGCCGAGCGCATGGTGCGCGGCTTTGAGCGGCAGGACCGCAAGCAGCTGCGCGAGCTGGCCGGGCTCTATGATCCGAATGTCCCCGCCCATGAGAACGCGCCCTATGTGGCCCGCGCCAAGGAGATGCGCGCCGAGATGGACGCGGAGATGCGAGGCTCAGGCAATGCTTTCGGCAACCGCTTCCAACGTGGGTGGGTGCCGCCGTCTAGCAAGGATGTCGAGGCAGAAACGGCCGAAGCAGGTGATCAGGAGGCCGACACCGCCTGAAGCTGTGGCCGCCCGGCCTTGGCATAGGCCTGCCGGATCAGCCCGGCCAGATCCTGCAGCACAGGTGTGGCGGCCATCTCGGCCACGTAGAGGTTGATCTTCTTGCCGGTCAGCTCCGGCAGTGCGCCATTGTGGGGGATGCGCTCAAGGTAAGGCGGCTCCATGCCCGCAAGCGAGGTGTGCACCGCCAGATCGGCCGACACACTGGCCTCGATGGTGCGGGTGGAATCGCTTTCCACCGCCATCTCCCACGGGATTCCCGCCGTATCCAGCGCCGCCTGCACCGTGCTGCGAAACAGGCAGTTGTGCTCATAGGCCAGCCGCAGTGGGCGCTGCTTCCAGGCGTGGCCGCCCGGTGCCCCGACCCAGATCAGCGGCAGGCTGCGCAGGGTCTCGCCGCCGGCATCGCAGATGTCTTCGGTGGTGAGGATCAGATCGCATTCGCCACGGGCAAACTGCGCCTTGAGGTTGCGCGTGTAGCTCGACAGCAGCTGGACCTTCACGCGCGGGTATTCGGCGTTGAAGCGCTGCAGAACCTGCGGAATTGCGGGGTAGACGATGTCATGCGGCACGCCCAGCACCACCTCGCCCTCAAACGCCTGATGGGTGAGCCGCGCATAAACCTCATCATTGAGCTGCAGCATCCGGCGCGCATAGCCCAGAAGCTGCTCCCCGGCGGCAGTGAGCGCGATGCCCCGGCCCGACCGGTCCAGTAACTGCAGATCGAGGGACTCTTCCAGACGTTTGAGCTGCATCGACACCGCCGATTGCGTGAGGTTCAAGAACCCGGCTGCGCGGGTCACACCACCGGCTTCGGCAACGGCCACGAAAGAGCGCAGGGCGGTGAGATCGAGGTTCCGGGGCATATCAACATCCGTGATGTATTGGGCAAAAATGATTTATTTCAAAAATAGACCACGCCACGCCATATACATCAACAAGAATTATCGAACCCCTACCATACATCACGGAATGGAAAGGAAAGACCCATGCAAGCCTACGCCTCCCACACCCGCGGTGCCGCCGTTCAGACCGCCCGCCGCCCCTTCCTCGCCCGCCTTCTGGCCGCCGACGCTGCCTGGCGCCAGCGCCAAGCCCTCAAGGCGCTCGACGCCGCCGCGCTCGCCGATATCGGCCTGACCCGCGCCGAAGCCGAGGCAGAATCCGCCCGCCCCTTTTGGGACGTGCCCGCCACTTGGCGCAACTGAGTACCCCAGTCGCCCCATGATAGCGCGCGGCTGGCGGAAATCGGCCAGCCCCGCGCCCGGAAATCCTTGAAATCCCCGCCATCTGCCCCGATATTTGCGAGGAAGGCGGCCGCATTGCTTTGCATGCCGCCCATCTGACAACTTGGAGGCATGAATGGCTCAATTCGATACGGTCCGCGCCCAGTCAGGCGCTCGCGCCGCGCAGATCGACGAAGGTCTGCGGACGCATATGAACAAGGTCTACGCAACGATGTCGGTCGGCACGCTGCTGACCTTCCTCGTGGCATGGGCCGTCGGCTCCTCGCCGGAGCTGATGTCGATCTTCCGCGATCCGGTGACGCTGAAAATGAACATCCTCGGCTGGGTCGTGATGTTTGCCCCGCTGATCATGGTCTTTGCCTTCGGCGCGGCGATCAACCGCCTCTCCGCCGCCGGCGCGCAGCTGTTCTTCTACGCTTTCGCCGCCGTGATGGGGCTGTCGATGGCCTGGATCTTCATCGCCTTCACCGGCACGTCGATCGCGCAGGTCTTCCTCGTGACCTCCATCGCCTTCGCGGGCCTTTCGCTGGTGGGCTACACCACCAAGAAAGACCTTTCCGCGATGGGCAGCTTCCTGATCATGGGCGTGATCGGCCTTGTGGTCGCCTCGCTGATCAACATCTGGCTGGGCAGCCCGGCGATTGCCTTCGCCGTGTCGATCCTCGGCGTGCTGATCTTTGCAGGCCTCACCGCCTATGACACGCAGAAGATCAAGAACGACTACCTCGCCCATGCGCATTCGATGGACAGCGAGTGGCTCGGCAAAGCCGCCATCATGGGCGCGCTGAGCCTCTACCTCGACTTCATCAACATGTTCATGTTCCTGCTGCAGCTCTTCGGCAACCGCGAATAAGCGCAGACGGATCTGGAAACGAAGAGGCCGGTGTGAAAGCACCGGCCTTTTTTTTAAAGCGGAGGAGCGGGGGCTCTGCCCCCCGCACCTCCGAGGTATTTGAAGCGAGAGGAAAGCAGGGGCGTTTGCTGTCTCCGAATTCTCGCGGCAGCCTCAGGCGGCGCGAGCGGGTTTGAAGCGGGCGGTGGAGGGATCGGCCGCGTAGAGCGGGGCGAGGTCCGCGCAGCGCTCGGTGAGGGCGTTGACGGAGTCGATCACGTAGCGCGCCGTTTCCTCGCTCATCAGGTAGCTGAAGTTCAGCCGCACCCAGCCCGGTTTGCGCAGCTCGCGCCCTGCCTGAAGATCGGAGAACAGCGCTTCGGAAGCGGCGCGGTCGATCCCCAGCAGCCGGTGGGCGTAAGGGCCGGCGCAGGCGCAGCCGCCGCGCGCCTGGATGCCGTAGACATCTGAGAGCATGCGCGTGAAGAGCTGCTGGTGCACCGGATTGCCTTCGCGGTCTCGGACGAGGAAGGAATAGATCGGCAGGCGATGCGGATGCCCCGCCCCCAGAAGCGACAGGCGCGGGTTGCTTTGCCAGCCCGCAAGCGCGGCCGCGTTGTGGGCGCATTCGCGTTCGGCGATCACGTCTTCGCCCACGGCCTCTTTGACGAGGAAGGCGAGCGCGGCGCGGATGTCACCGATGACGTTCGGCGTGCCGGCCTCTTCGCGGGTGGCCAGATCGCGGGAGTATTCATGCCCCCAGGGCGAGACGAAGGAAACGGTGCCGCCGCCGGGCCAGCTGGGCGCATTGCGCGCGACGGCGGCCTTGCGCAGGATCAGCACGCCGGAGGCACCGGGGCCGCCCGGAAACTTATGCGGCGAGACGACGACGGCGTCCTTGGCGGCATCGCTGCCCGTGCCCATGGTGATCGGCAGGTAAGGCCCGGCCCCGGCGTAATCCCAGACAGCCTTCGCGCCGTGCGCCTTGAGGAGCCGCGTCACCGGATCGGGATCGGTGATGATGCCCGTCACGTTGGAGGCTGCGGAGAAAGCGCCGATCCTGAGGTCGGCATCGCCATGGGCTTTCAGGGCCTCTTCCAGTGCCGCGAGATCCGGCCCACCGGTCTCGGCACATTCCGGGATCTCTACAACCTGCGCCCCGCTTTCGCGCCAGGGCAGGATGTTGGAGTGATGCTCATAGGGGCCGATGAAGACGACAGGCTTGCGCGCCTGGGCAATACCGAAGAGCGACACCAGCCGGTTCAGCCCGGCCGTCGCCCCGGCCCCTGCGAAGATCACCGCGCAGTCTTCCCCAGCCCCGGTGATCCGCGCGATCTCGGCCCGGGCTTCGCGGCGCAGGCGGGTCATGTAGCCGCCGCAGTAGGAGGCCTCGGTATGGCTGTTGGCGTAATAGGGCAGAACAGAGGACGCGATGAAGTCTTCGACCTGCCGCAAGGCCCTGCCCGAGGCAACATAGTCGGCATAGACCAGCGGCACATCCCCATGCAGGCCGGGAATCATCGCGCCCTCACCGATCAGGCCTGCCCTCAGCTCTCCCAGCAGGGCCGGGGTCTTGAGTGAGTGGTGGAACTGGGAGAGGGTCATGTGATCGGTATCCTTCGTGCTCGTGGAAGGAATATGGCGGCAGAGACGCGAGGAAACGCCCCCAGTTTATGCGAATTTACGCCAGATTTTGGGTCTAAATGAGAGATGTATATCTCACTGCGTGTCAAATGACACCCGCTGTAGAAAAATCCAGATCAACGGACTGGAACCCGCTTGCCATGCCCGCCGCTGTCGCCTTCACTGCCGCCATGGCAGACAAACCCCTTGATCAGATCGATCTCCGCATCCTCGCCGAGCTCCAGAAAGACGCCTCGCTCTCCCAGCGCGATCTGGCGGAGCGTGTCGGCATGTCCCAGAACGCCTGCTGGCGGCGGCTGAACGCGCTCAATGCGCGCGGCGTGCTGCAGGGCGCGCGCGCCCGGATCGACCGCAAGCAGACAGGGCTCGGGCTCGTCGTCTTCGTGATGATCCGCACCCGGCACCATTCGGCGGACTGGCTCAAGACCTTCCGCCGTCATGTGCTGACGATCCCCGAAGTGATCGATTTCCACCGCATCAGCGGCGACTACGACTACCTGCTGAAAGTCGTGACCGAGAGCATGGACAGCTACGATGGCGTCTACCAGCGCCTGATCGAAGGGGTGGAACTGGACAGCGTGACCTCCTTCTTCGCGATGGAAGCCATCGCCGAGGAACGTCCACTGCCGCTCTGACGCGCGCCACAGGCACCAGAATACGGAAAACGCCGCCCATGGGGCGGCGTTTGCAATTGGATTGACTGAAGCTTAGCCGCGCTTGTTGGCGGTATGGGGGCGCCCGCCGCCCTTCTTGCGCAGCGAGACGCTGGCATCGGCCATGTTCGGACGCGCCGCCGGCTTGGGGCCAGGCTTGCCGCCCGGTTTGGCAAAGCCCTTGCCCTTGGGCTTGTCGCCATAAGCTTTGGGTTTGTCACCGAAGGATTTGGGTTTGCCGCCGTAGGGTTTGTCGCCACCACGGTCGTCATCGCGCTTGCCTTTGTAGCCACCCTGATAGCCACCGCGATCCTCATCGCGCTTGCCCTTGTAGCCGCCACGGTCACCGCCGCGGTCGTCATCACGCTTGCCCTTGTAGCCGCCCTGATAGCCGCCACGGTCGTCATCGCGCTTACCCTTGTAGCCGCCCTGATAGCCGCCACGATCCTCATCGCGCTTGCCCTTGTAGCCACCCTGATAGCCACCGCGATCATCGTCGCGCTTGCCCTTGTAGCCACCCTGATAGCCACCGCGATCACCGTCGCGTTTGCCTTTGTAGCCGCCACGGTCACCATCACGGCCGCCTTTGTAGCCGCCGCGATCCCCACCACGGTGATCCGGGCGGCCGCCGGGGCGCGGGCCGCGAGAGGGAAAGTTCGGCTCGCCGTCAAGGCGTGTGACCTCGATGTTGTCTTCCAGCATCATGGACTCGCCGATGGCTGCGAAGAAGGTCTCCTCGCAGGAGAGATCGAGCTGCACGAAGGTTTCCTCGTCGCGCACGCGGATCGCGCCCACGGCGGCTTTTTCGATCTTGCCGTTGGTCAGCAGCATCGGCAGCAGCCAGCGCGCCTCCGCCTTGCGGTCATGGCCCAGCGACAGGCGCACCCAGAAGCACTCGGCGAACTCATCGCGCGCCACAGAGGGTTTCTTCTCATCGCGGGCGGGCTTGCGCGCGGCAGCCGCTTCCTGCGCCACGAATTGCGCCACGAAAGCCGCTGCAATGGCCTCGACGCCATGGGCGTCCAGCAGGAGCGCCGCTGCTGCCCGAGCCTGCGCATCGGCCTCCGTGTTCAACACGGGCGCGGCAGAGATGCGCTCCGCGAGCGCGGCGGCTTTGGCTTCGATGTCATCGGTCATGGCGGCAGTCCTTTGCGCCGGAACTGTGCCGGCAAGGGAGGGAGGAGAAAGGGGCAGTATACACGGGAAGGGGGGAAGAAACGAAAAAGGAGGGCCGCGCCGGATGCGCAGCCCTCCCAATCGCGGGGTCGCGGCAGAGGCTTAGTTCTGCGCGTAGTATTCGATGACGAGGTTGGGCTCCATCACCACCGGGTAGGGCACGTCGGACAGGCCGGGGGTGCGCACGAAAGTGGCGGTCATTTTGGAGTGATCAACTTCGAGGTAGTCGGGCACGTCACGCTCTGCGAGGGCAGCGGCTTCCAGCACGATGGCCAGTTGCTTGGATTTCTCGCGGACTTCGATCACGTCACCTTCCTGCACGCGGTAGGAGGGGATGTTCACGCGCTTGCCGTTCACGAGCACGTGGCCGTGGTTCACGAACTGGCGGGCAGCGAAGACAGTCGGCACGAATTTGGCGCGGTAGACAACAGCGTCCAGACGGCGCTCGAGCAGGCCGATCAGGTTCTCGCCGGTGTCACCCTTCACACGCTCTGCATCGCTGTAGATGCGGCGGAATTGTTTCTCGGTCAGATCGCCGTAGTAGCCTTTCAGCTTCTGTTTGGCGCGCAGCTGGATGCCGAAATCGGAGAGTTTGCCCTTGCGGCGCTGGCCGTGCTGGCCGGGGCCGTATTCGCGGCGGTTCACCGGGGATTTCGGACGGCCCCAGATGTTTTCGCCCATGCGGCGATCGATTTTGTACTTGGCAGACGTGCGTTTGGTCACGGCTGATCTCCTTCGTTAGGTCCGCGCCCGAAGGCGCATATGAAGGGCGTTGTCCTTAACCTTGCGGCTGACAGGCATCCCCTTGCGGGGGCCACCAACACCAAATGAATAGCCCGGCTGCGAGAGCCGGGATGGCGGGCTTATACAGCCGCGCCGGGTGGTGTCAACGGCAAAAGGCGGACGCGCAGCAAAAGAAGGCCGCGAAAGGCCTAAAGCACGCCGATCTCGGCCAGCGCGGCGCTCAGTTCCGGCGGCAGGGCCTCTTCCTGTGCGGCGCGGGCGCGCAGGTCGGGCGGGCTGTCGGCGGGGGCGAGGTAGCGCCAGCCCTGAAACGGGCGGCGCGGCACGGCGGCCGTGCGCACAACGTCCGGATCCAGCACGATGCCGCAGCGGCGGATGCCGTCCTCCCCGATCACCTCATCCAGCCGCAGGATGCGCTGGCGAGCGAGAATCATGCCCTTGAACACCCAGTAGAGCGAGCCACCCGCCAGAAGCTCGGCCTCGCGCTTGGGCCACATCCGCGTCACGTGGCGCAGCTCGAAATCCGGATCCGCCGCCCGGCGTGCCGCCTGCCAGCCCTCCAGATCCTCCACCGCCTCGGCCCCGACGCAGAGTTTGACAAGATTCACAGGTTTATCCACAGAGTCGTCCCCAGATTTCATAGATATTGTAGCACCACGATTGGCGGCTTCAATCTCTTGTGGGTCTGCCCCCCTTTTGCTAGATTGCCTGCCTGTGTTTTCGACATAGATCACACCCCCATGCCGACGCCACTCACCGGAGCCTGAAATGACCCGCTTTGCCGCCCCCATCGCCGAACAGATCTGGGATATGAAATACCGTCTGAAAGCCGCTGACGGCAGCCCGGTCGATGTAACGGTGGAAGACAGCTGGCGCCGCATCGCCCGGTCGCTCGCCGAGGTGGAGGCCGAGCCGGCCGCATGGGAAGGCAAGTTCTACGAAGCGCTGGAGGATTTCAAATACCTCCCCGCAGGCCGCATCACCGCGGGCGCAGGCACGGGCCGCGCGGTGACACTGTTCAACTGCTTCGTCATGGGCACGATCCCCGACAGCATGGGCGGCATCTTCGACATGCTGAAGGAAGCCGCGCTCACCATGCAGCAGGGCGGCGGCATCGGCTATGATTTCTCCACCATCCGTCCGCGCGGCGCGGATGTGAAAGGCGTGGCCGCCGATGCCTCGGGGCCGCTCTCCTTCATGGACGTCTGGGACGCCATGTGCCGCACCATCATGAGCGCGGGCTCCCGCCGGGGCGCGATGATGGCCACCATGCGCTGCGATCACCCCGACATTCAGGATTTCATCACCGCCAAGCAGGATCCCGCGCGGCTTCGGATGTTCAACCTCTCGGTGCTGGTGACGGATGCCTTCATGGAGGCTGTGAAGGCCGATGGCAGCTGGGAGCTGGTGTTTGACGGCAAGGTCTACCACACGGTGCAGGCGCGCGATCTGTGGAACAAGATCATGAAAGGCACCTATGATTACGCCGAGCCCGGCGTGATCTTCATCGACCGCATCAACCAGATGAACAACCTCGCCTATTGCGAGCAGATCGCCGCCACCAACCCCTGCGGCGAGCAGCCCCTGCCCCCCTATGGCGCCTGCCTGCTGGGCTCGGTGAACATGGCCCGCCTCGTGAAGAACCCGTTCGAGGCGAATGCCGCGCTGGATGAGGCCGCGCTGGATGATCTGGTGCGTATGGCCATCCGCATGATGGACAACGTAGTGGATGCCTCCCGCTTCCCGCTGGAAGCCCAGGCGCAGGAAGCCCAGGCCAAGCGCCGCATCGGCCTAGGCGTGACGGGGCTTGCCGATGCGCTGCTGATGGTCGGCCTGCGCTATGGCTCCGAAGAGGCCGCCGCGCAGACCGAAGCCTGGATGAAGCAAATCGCACGGGCCTCTTATCTGGCCTCCGTGGAACTCGCGAAGGAGAAAGGCCCCTTCCCGCTGTTTGACGCCGAGGCCTACCTCGCCTCCGGTTCGCTCCAGCACATGGACGACGACGTGCGCGAGGCGATCCGCACCCACGGCATCCGCAACGCGCTGCTCACCTCCATTGCCCCCACCGGCACGATCAGCCTTTACGCCGGCAATGTCTCCTCCGGGATCGAGCCGGTGTTTGCCTATGCCTACAAGCGCAAGGTGCTGCAGAAGGATGGCTCGCGCACCGAGGAAGAAGTGGTGGATTACGCCGTGCAGCTCTGGCGCGAGAAATTCGGCGACACCCCGCTGCCCGATCACTTCGTAAACGCCCAGACGCTCGCCCCGCTTGATCACGTGCGAATGCAGGCGGCGGCGCAGAAATGGATCGATTCCTCGATCTCCAAGACAATCAACTGCCCCGAGGATATCTCCTTCGAGGATTTCAAAGACGTCTACATGGAAGCCTGGGATACCGGCTGCAAAGGCTGCACCACCTACCGCCCCAACGATGTGACGGGCTCGGTGCTGAGCGTCAGCGAAGAAAAGAAAGAAAAGGACGCCCCCACCGTTGTGGCTTCCGGCGATGACGAGCCGCAGATGCCCCACGGCGACGTGATCTACATGTCCGAGCCGCTGGACCGCCCGCAGGCACTGGAGGGCAACACCTACAAGCTGAAGTGGCCCGACAGCGAACACGCGATCTACCTGACGATCAACGACATCATCATCAACGGCCACCGCCGGCCCTTCGAGGTCTTCATCAACTCCAAGAACATGGAGCATTACGCCTGGACGCTGGCACTGACGCGGATGATCTCCGCGGTGTTCCGGCGTGGCGGCGATGTCTCCTTCGTGGTGGAAGAGCTGAAAGCGGTGTTCGATCCGCGCGGCGGGGCGTGGATCCAGGGCAAATACATTCCGTCCATCCTCGCAGCCATCGGCGGCGTGATCGAACGCCACCTGATCACCATCGGCTTCATCGAGGGCGAAGGCATGGGGCTGAAGAGCGATCCCAAGGCCGAGGCTGTTGCCGTGGGCGAAGCCCCGCGCGGCAAGGCCTGCCCCTCCTGCGGGCAATATGACATGCAGATGGTCGAGGGCTGCATGACCTGCCGCTCCTGCGGCCACAGCAAATGCGGCTAACATAGTCTTGTGGGCTGCCCGTTTTCGCGGCAACCTGAGGGCTAGTGTGGTGCTCAAGCCTCAATCAAAGCCGCGCCCCGCTCCGGGCGCGGCTTTTTTGGGGTTTCCGCCTTTTTTGGGCCACATGGCTCCGCTACAGTGGCGGCAACAACAAAGAAGCAGTTCTACAGGCAAAGTTAGGAGCAGAGATGCGCAAGGCTCTCATCGGGCTTCTGTCCGCAGCGATCACGCTTGCGGCACCCGCACTCGCACAGGATTGGCGCGGCGTTGGCACCGGCCGCCTTCTCACCAACGATCTCATTGGCGATGGCCACGACCGCTGGCGCACCGGTTCCTATGTGGTGTCCAAGGTCTATGGCCGCGAGGATTGGACAGGCCGCCGCCCGGCCGGCTTCGGTGAATTGGTGGAGCTGCGCTTTCGCGGCGAGATCCTGCAGCCCGAGACGCTGGGCTTCGTGGACCCGACAGACCGCCGCTATGCCGGTGTGCTGACCTTCGGCGCGCACAGCCACTTCCAGATGCGCGGCACCGAGATCAGCCTCGGCGGCGATCTGGTGCTCGTGGGCGAGGACACCGGGCTTTCCTCCCTGCAGGACATCCTGCACGACTGGATCAGTGCCCCCTCCCCGAGCGAGGCTGTGCTGGCCAACCAGCTGGGCAACAAGCTCTACGGCGCTGTTTCCGGCGAGATGGCGCAACCGCTGCGCTTCGGCGAAAACCACCTGCTGCGCCCCTTCATCGAGGGCCGCGCGGGCGAGGAAACGCTGGTGCGCGCGGGCTTTGACTACATCTTCGGCAAGATCGGCCAGAACGAACTGCTGCTACGCGACGTGAGCTCGGGCCAGCTTTATCGCGGCACCCGCGATTTCGATCCCGGCACCTCCTTCGTGCTGGGCGCCGACATTGCCAAGGTGTTTGACTCGATCTACTTGCCCGAAGAAGACGGGTTGGAGCTGACGGATTTCCGCACCCGCGCCCGCGCCGGTTTCCACTGGCAGCAAGGCAACGCGGGCTTCTTCTACGGGCTTTCCTACCTCGGCGAGGAATTCGAGACCCAATCCGAGGGCCAGTTTGTCGGCTCGCTGCGACTGCACTGGGCCTTCTGACGGCGCTTGCCTCGCCGTACAGAAATGAACGGGCGTTTCGGCGCCCGTTTGTCGTTTCTGCGGGCTCCGTGCAACAGCGGCCGCCCGGCCCTGCCTCTTCCGTATAGATCGGTCAGAAAAAGCTTTGCGCGCTGATTCGCCGGTGTTACCGTCCGTGGCACAAAAAAGAATAAAATGGCAGGCATACAGGTATGGACACGGGCTTTCGCGGCACGTTTGTCATCTCCTGGACCCAAACAGAAACCGACGGCCAACAGGCCGCGGATCCACGTGCCCTCGTCGTGGGCGCCACTTGGCGTTGGCGAGGGGAGGCTGTCCGGGTGGACGGCCCCGGCAACGTGTTGGTTCTGGGCGGATCAGGCGGGGCAAGCGCGGATCGGAAAACAGCGGCGCGCGCGGTACGCAAACTGGTGGGCGCGGCGATGGGGCAAAACGCTGGCACAGGCGCGCCCCAGGATGGCCACTTTGAATATGACGAGCCGCTGATGGAGGCGGGCTTTACCGTCACCGACGGGCGGCGCAGCTATACGGCGTCGATCATCGACACCGGGCCGCAGCGCAACGCGCTGATCATGTTCCTCAACGAGCTGCCGCCGCAGGGCGTGGAGCTTTGGGTCGTGCACCGCGCGCTGGACGTGCGGCAAGGCCGGGGCAGCGACGCGCCGCAGGGGGTGATCTGCTTCACCGCAGGCACCACGATCCTGACGGAGCGCGGGCCGCGCCTTGTGGAAGAGCTCACCGAGGGCGACAGGCTGCAGACGAAGGACGACGGCATGCAAGCCATCCGCTGGGTTGGCAAGCGCCGGATCAGCGGCGCGCGGCTTTACGCGATGCCGGATTACCGCCCGATCCGCATCCGCGCCGGGGCGTTTGGCGACGGCGATCCGCGCGAGGATCTGCTGGTTTCGCCCGATCACCGGATGCTTCTGCGCGGGCGCGAGGCGCAGGCGCTGTTCAACAGCGACGAGGTGCTCGTTGCGGCGCGTGATCTATTACAGCACCGCGGCGTGCAGCGCGATCTGGCGGCGCGGGAGGTGACCTATTTTCACCTGCTGCTGGACCGGCATCAGATCGTCTGGGCCAATGGCGTGGAGACCGAAAGCTTCCACCCGGCCAACACCGGGCTTGGCGCGATCGAGGCACCGCAGCTGGCCGAACTGGCGCAGGTGCTGCCCGGCATCGAGGCCGACCCCCACACCTACGGCGACTACGCCCGGCGCAATCTCTCGGCCTCCGAGGCCGCGATCCTGCTGCACGAGGCGGCTTAGTACGAAAGAGTTCCGCCCGACAGGCACTGTCGGGCCGCGCCGTCCCGCCCCCACGGGGCGGCGCGATGCGCCTCCCCTCGGGACGGCGCTACCGTTGTTCTAGGTTTACACCGCCAATCAGCCCTTTAAACAACCAGCCCTCAGTCCGCCACACCCAGCTTTTCCACCAGCGCCGCATAAGCCGCGCGGTCTTCGGTTGTCCAAGGCGCGTTCAGCGCCTTCAACAGCGTGGCCTGCGATTTATGCACCAGACCGTCCGACAGGATCTTCAGGTGATTGGCACGCAGGGTCTCGCCGGTGGAGGTGATGTCGGCCACGGCTTCCGCCGTTTCGTTCTTCACCGTGCCTTCGGTCGCGCCCTGGCTGTCCACGAGCTGGTAATCGGCCACACCGTTTTCCTTCAGGAATTCACGGATCAGCCGGTGGTACTTGGTGGCGATGCGCAACCGGAAGCCATGCGTACGCCGGAAGGCAGCGGCGGCGGCGTCCAGATCGTCGAGCGTGTCCACGTCCACCCAGTGGTTAGGCACGGCGATGATCAGGTCGGCCTGCCCGAAGCCCATCGCCGCCACCTCCTGCACGCGCGTATCCCACGCGGCGAGCTTCTCGCGCACCAGATCGGTGCCCGTCACGCCCAGATGGATGCGCCCGGCGGCCAGTTCGCGCGGGATCTCGCCCGCTGACAGCAGCACCAGTTCAACGCCCTCGACGCCCTCGACGGCGCCGGCATATTCGCGTTCGCCCCCGGCCCGGCTCAAGTTCACGCCACGCGCGCCGAACCAGTCGAAGGTCTTTTCCATTAGCCGCCCCTTGGAGGGCACCCCGAGCTTCACCGTCATGCTGCACCTCCAGCGCGCAGAAGCGCCACGACCTCGGGCCGGATCACCCCGCCCACGGCCGGGATCGACGTGCCGCGCCCCAGAACTTCGGTGAGCGCGTCATAGCGCCCGCCGGTGGCCACAGGCGGCAGATCGGCGCGGCTGGTGGCGTAGAAGCCGAAGACGAAACCGTCATAATATTCCATCTGCGTGCGGCCGTAGCTGGTTTCGAAATCCAGATCCGCCACATCCACACCGCGCGCCGAGAGCGCCTCCATCCGGCGTTTGAGCCGCTCCACGGCAGGCAGGATGGCCGGAAGATCCACGGCGATATCGCCGAGGTTGGCCACCACATGGGGCAGCTTTTCCTTGAGCGACAGGATGTCATTCAGCACGGCCACTTCGCTGGCCGCGATCGGCGGCTCGGCGGCGTCTTCCTGCAAGGCGGCAAGCCGCGCTTCCACTTCCGAGCGGCTGCGCAAGCCGTTCTCCGGCCCGGCCTTGGCAAAGACATCCTCGCCGCGATCCAAAGCCGCCAGCAGTGCCTGACGGGCCGCCGGAGCCTGCGCCTTGCCGCCGAAGCGGTCCAGCAGCGCACGGAAGCGGCGCGGACGCCAGATGTGGCGCAGCAGGGCGCGTTTGCGGCGCTCGGTCGTCGAAAGCCCCATCACCGCGCTTTTCAGCACGCCGATGTCGCCCGTCGCAGCCCTTAGGCCGAGGGGCGAAAGCACCTCCTGAAACAGCGCGAAGACTTCCGCATCCGCCGCCGCCGGATCGCTGCCGTCAAAGACCTCGTATCCCACTTGCAGGTATTCGCTGGGGCGGCCTGTGTCCTGTTCCTGCCGCCGAAAGACCTCGCCCGCGTAGGTGTAGCGGGCGGGTTCGGCCCCGTCGGCCATATGCATCTGCACCACCGGCACGGTGAAATCCGGGCGCAGCATCTGCTCGCCGCGCAGGGGATCGCTCGTTACGTAAGCACGCGCGCGGATGTCCTCGCCGTAAAGATCGAGCAGCGTTTCGGCGGGTTGCAGGATGTCTGCCTCCACCGGCACCGCGCCTGCAGCTTCGAAAAAGGCGCGCAGGCGCAGGGCCTCGGCGCGCGCATCGGGTTTGATCGACATGTCAGCCCTCCGCGCCCGCAAGGATGCGGCGCACCTCGGCCACGAGATCCGCCAGCGGCACTTCGGTCTGCGCGGGCTGGGCCTTCCATTCCTCTAGCGTGGCGCTCTGGGCGATCTTCGCCCCAAGCACCAGATCCTTCACCTGCACCACACCGCGCTCGGCCTCGTCGCCACCCTGAATGATAGCCACAGGCGAATGCCGCATGTCGGCGTATTTGAGCTGGTTGCCGAAGTTCTTCGGGTTGCCCAGATAGACCTCGGCGCGGATCCCGGCATTGCGCAACTCGGTGACCATGGCCTGGTAATCAGCCATGCGGGCCTTATCCATCACCGTCACCACGACGGGGCCGGTGGCCTCGCTCTGGATGCGACCCTTCTCGCGCAGGGCGGCCAGAAGGCGATCAACACCGATGGACACGCCCGTTGCGGGCACCGGCTGGCCTGTGAAGCGCTTCACCAGATCGTCGTAGCGCCCGCCGCCCGAGACAGAGCCGAACTGCCGCTTCTGGCCCTTTTCGTCAAAGATTTCAAAGGTCAGCTCGGCCTCGAACACCGGGCCGGTGTAATAGCCAAGCCCGCGCACGACGCTTGGATCAATCTCGATCCGGTCTGCACCATAACCGCCTGCGGCCAGAAGATCGCCGATCTGTTCCAGCTCCGCGATGCCTTCCGCGCCGATCTTGCTCGCGCCGACCGCACCGCGCAGGTTCGCGAAGGTTTGCGCCACATCCGCGGCCTTGGAGGTAAGGAAGGCGATCACCGGCTCGGCCTGATCCTCGCTCAGGCCTACACCGTCGATGTAAGCGCCGGAGGCATCGAGCCGCCCCTTGGTCAGGAGCTGGCGCACGCCCGCCTCGCCGACCTTGTCGAACTTGTCGATGGTGCGCAGCACGTCATCGCGGGTGCTGGCGTCTTCAGGCAGCCCCATGGCCTCCAGCACGCCGTTCAGCACCTTTCGGTTGTTCACCCGCACCACGTAATCGCCGCGCGGAATGCCCACGTGCTCCAGCGTGTCCGAGAGCATCGCGCAGATCTCGGCGTCAGCAGCCACGGAAGCGGTGCCCACCGTGTCGGCATCGCATTGGTAGAACTGGCGGTAGCGCCCGGGGCCGGGCTTTTCGTTGCGCCAGACAGGCCCCATCGCGTAGCGGCGGTAGGGCGTGGGCAGATCGTTGCGGTGCTGGGCATAAACACGCGCCAGCGGGGCCGTCAGATCGTAGCGCAGCGCCATCCAGCTTTCGTCTTCATCCTGCCAGGCAAAGACGCCCTCGTTGGGGCGATCCACATCGGGCAGGAACTTGCCGAGCGCCTCCACCGTTTCCACGGCGGGGCTTTCCAACGCCTCGAAACCATAGCGATGATACACAGCGGCGATCTGATCGAGCATATGTTTGCGCTCGGTCACTTCGCTTCCGAAATAGTCACGGAAGCCCTTCGGCGGCAACGCCTTGGGCCGGGGCTGTTTCTTCACTTTGGCCATGGTCCTGTCCCTTTGGGGTCATATGCGCCTCGCGTATACGGAAGGGCCGCGCGGGGGGCAAGGGAAGGCTTTGGGGCGGCTTGGGCGGCGCTTTGTCTAGCCGCGCGCGCGCAGCACGCGGCGCTGGATTTTTCCGGTGGCCGTCATCGGCATTTCCGCGATCCGCTCCACGCTGCGCGGGGCGACATGGGCGCTGACCTGCGCGCGCACGCGGGCTATCAGCGTGGCCTCCAGCCCGTCCCAAGCCGCGCCCTCGCGCAGCACCACATAGGCCTTCACGGCCTCGGTGCGGACAGGATCGGGCACGCCCACCACGGCGGCCGCCAGCACATCCGGATGGCCCGCAAGGCAGTTCTCGATCTCGGTGGGGCCGATGCGGTATCCGGCAGAGGTGATCACATCGTCATCGCGGCTGCCGTAGGTGACGTAGCCTTCGGCGTCCATCCGCCCCAGATCGCAGGTTTTCAGCCAGCCGTTGACGAATTTCTTCGCCGTGGCCTCGGGCTGGTTCCAATAGCCCAGAAACATCACCGGATCGGGCGCGCGCACGGCGATCTCGCCTTCGGTGTTGGGCGGCAGGGGCGTGCCTTGCGCGTCGATGATGGCGACCTCATGGCCCGGCAGGGCGCGGCCCATGGTGCCGGGGCGGATCTCCATCATCTCGGGGTTGCCGGAGATCACGAGGTTGCATTCGGTCTGGCCATAAAGCTCGTTGATGGGCGCGTTCAGCGCGTCCCGCCCCCATTGCAACAGATCCGCGCCAAGGCTCTCGCCGCCCGAGGTGATCGAGCGCACAGAGAGCCCCGCAGGCACCTGCGCCTGCCGCAACAGCCGCAGCGCGGTGGGCGGCAGGAAGAGCGTGGTGAGCGCCTCCTCGCGGATCAGGCGGAAGGCGGCGTCAGGATCGAACTTGCGCATCCGGCCCGAGATTTGCGGCACGCCGTAGTAGAGGCAGGGCATCGCCATATCCATCAGCCCACCGATCCAGGCCCAGTCGGCGGGCGTCCAACCCACGGCGCCGGGCTGCGGAAAGTGCATATGGCCAAGCTCCATGCAGGGCAGATGGCCAAGCAGGAAGCGATGGGCATGGAGCGCGCCTTTCGGCGGGCCGGTGGTGCCGGAGGTGTAGATCAGCACCGCCGGATCTTCTGAACGGGTGTTCACCATCTGAGTGAGCCCCGGCCCGTGATCGATGGCCTGCGCAAAGCTTCTGATCGGCGCGGGCGCGGGATCGGTGCAGAAAACAGCCTGCGGCCTCGTCTGCAGTGCGGCGAGTTTCTCAAGGCTCGCGCCATCGGTCACCAGCACGCGCGCGCCGCTGTCGGAGAGGCGGAAGTCCAGCGCCTCAGGGCCGAAGAGCGTGAAGAGCGGGAGGACAATCGCGCCCAGTTTCATCGCGGCGAAATGGGTGATCAGCACCTCAGGGCCCTGCGGCAAGAGCAGCGCCACGCGATCCCCCTGCCCCACGCCTTCGGCCCGGAACGCCGCCGCCAGCCTGTCTGAGGCCAGCTTGAGCTGGCCGTAACTCCAGCTGCTGCGGCTGCCATCGTCACCAATGTGGGTCAGCGCAAGGCGGTCCGGTTCACGGCGCGCCCAGCGATCGCAGCAGACCTCGGCGATGTTGAAATGCTCCGGCACCTGCCAGCGGAAGCGGGCCTGCGCTGTGCTCCAGTCCCAGGCCGGATCCAGAAGCCGCAGGGGCTCAGCCGCCATAGACGGACAGCTCCGGCAGATCGGTCAACGGCACTTCCAGCAGGCGCAACGCGGCCAGCGAGATGCGGCTGCCGGCCGACGCCGCGCCGTCGATGGGGCGCAGCTCCACGTTCACGCTTTTTCCAGCAGCGCTTTCGATGCGTCCCTGTCGGGTGGAATCCACGAGCGGCGTTTCCAGCCAGAACCCACCCAGCGTGGGATCGCCGAGCGAGGCGACCGTCTTGCCCAGAAGCGCCTCGCCAGCCGGGGCCGGGGCAGCTTCAGCGGCCGCGCGTTCGGCAGACGTCGTGGTGTCGAATTCTTCCACCGTCACCGCATCTGCAGGCGCAACGCGCGCCTCAGGATCGGCCGCTGTCGCCGTGGCTTCAGGCGCCTCTGGCGTGGGCGCCAGCTGTGGCATCTGCAGCGACGCACAGCCTGCCAGGGCAAGCGCGAGGGGAAAGGGGGAAAGGACGGAACGCATTTTCATGACGCCACCCTAGGCACCCGGTTTTGAAGGTGCAATCCCGCGCTTGCCCTTGGGCGAATTGACTCCTACCTTCCCTGCATGAGCCAGTTGATCGACCCCTTCCAGCGCGCCATCACCTACCTGCGGGTTTCGGTGACAGACCGATGCGATTTCCGCTGTGTGTACTGCATGTCGGAGAACATGACCTTCCTTCCCAAGAAGGAATTGCTGACGCTGGAAGAGCTGGACCGCCTCTGCTCTGCCTTCATCGGCATGGGCGTGAAGAAGCTGCGCATCACCGGCGGCGAGCCGCTCGTGCGCAAGGGGATCATGACGTTTTTCGAGGGCATGAGCCGCCACCTTGACAGCGGCGCGCTCTCGGAACTGACGCTCACCACCAACGGCAGCCAGCTGGCGAAATTCGCGCAGCCGCTGTTTGAGGCCGGTGTGCGCCGCATCAACATCTCGCTCGACACGCTGGATGAGGCCAAATTCGCTGAAATCACCCGCTGGGGCCGCCTGCAACAGGTGCTGGAGGGCATCGAAGCAGCGCAGGCGGCAGGCCTTCGCGTGAAAATCAACACCGTTGCGCTGAAAGACTTCAACGAGGACGAACTGTTCACGCTGACCGACTGGTGCGCACAAAAGGATATGGACCTCACCTTCATCGAGGTCATGCCGATGGGCGACATCGGCAACGAAAACCGGCTCGGGCAATATTGGTCGCTCAAGGATCTGCGCGCGCGCCTTGCCGAACGCTTCACCGTGAGCGATCTAACGGAACGCACCGGCGGCCCGGCGCGTTACGTGCGGCTTGAGGAAACCGGCCAGAAGATCGGCTTCATCACGCCGCTCACCCATAATTTTTGCGAAAGCTGCAACCGCGTGCGCATCACCTGCACCGGCGAGATCTACACCTGCCTTGGGCAGGAAGGCAAAAGCGACCTGCGCGCGCCCCTGCGCGCCCACCCAGATCAGGACGCTCCGCTGCAAGAGGCCATCCGCGCTGCCATCGGGCTGAAGCCCAAGGGCCATGATTTCGACTATTCCCGGCAGGAACTCGGCGGTCAGATGAGCCGCCACATGAGCCATACGGGCGGATAAACTGGCCAGAGGGGGCTCTGCCCCCGCCGCCTTCGGCGACTCCCCCGAGATATTTACAGAACAAAGTGGGGCCCCATCATCTTGCCCCAAATATCCCGGAGCGCGAGGCAGAGCCTCGCAACAATCCAGTATGCGGGGCAAAGCCCCGCATGCATTTTGAATGGCGTTAGGCGGCGGGCATCCGGCTTTCCACGATCTCCGCCCACCAGGAGCAGCCCGCTGGAATGGCATCGTCGTTGAAGTTGTATTCCGGGTGATGCACCGCGGCCGTATCGCCATTGCCGACAAGGATGTAGGCGCCCGGGCGTTCTTCGAGCATATAGGCGAAATCCTCACCACCCATGACGAGCGGCGCGTCATCGCAGCCGCCGGAGACTTTGCGCGCCACTTCGGCGGCGAATTCGGTTTCGGCCTCGCTGTTCACCATCACCGGATAGCCCCGCATGTAATTCACATCCGCCGCGCCACCCAGCGCTACGCCCATGCTTTCACAGATCGCCTTGATCCGGGTTTCGGCCAAATCGCGGATCTCCGCATCAAGCGTGCGCACGGTGCCGCGCAGGGTGACCTTCTGCGGGATCACGTTGAAAGCCTTGCTGTCGCTCTCGATGCTTGTCACGGAAACCACCACCTGCTTCACCGGATCGGCGTTGCGGCTGGCGATGGTTTGCAGGGCGGTCACGATCTGGCTCGCCATCACCACAGGATCCACGGTTTCCTGGGGTTTGGCGGCATGTCCGCCGCGCCCTTTCACCGCGATTTCAAACGTGTCCGTGGCGGCAAAGAAAGCGCCCGGGCGGATGGCGAAGCTGCCAACAGGGCGGCCCGGCCAGTTGTGCATGCCGTAGACTTCCTGAATGCCGAAGCGCTCCATCATGCCGTCTTCGCACATCTCGCGGCCACCGCCGCCGCCTTCTTCGGCGGGCTGGAAGATCACCACCACCGTGCCGTCGAAGTTGCGCGTTTCCGACAGGTATTTCGCCGCGCCGAGCAGCATGGCGGTGTGGCCATCGTGGCCGCAAGCGTGCATCGCGCCCGGGGTCTTGGAAGCATACTCCAGCCCCGTCGCCTCGTGGATCGGCAGCGCGTCCATATCGGCGCGCAGGCCCACGACCTTGCCCGAGGTGTTGGCCTTGCCCTTGATCACGCCCACAACCCCGGTGCGCCCGAGGCCGGTGACGATCTCGTCGCAGCCAAATTCCTTCAGCTTTTCGGCCACCATCGCCGCGGTGCGGTGGGTTTCAAAGAGGATCTCAGGGTTTTCATGCAGGTCGCGCCGCCAGGCGGTGATTTCGTCCTGAAGCTCGGCAAAACGGTTCTTGATGGGCATGGATCGTCCTATTCTGAGAGATGGGTGATCAGCCGGCGCAGGAAGGCCTGGCCGGCGTCGAATTGGGAAAGGGTGATGTATTCGTCGGGCTGGTGGGCCTGGGCGATGTCGCCCGGGCCGCAGACGACAGCCGAATAGCCGCCATCCTGAAAATGCCCGGCTTCGGTGCCGTAGCTCACCGTGTGGCTGCCGTTGTCGCCGGTCAGGCGGCGGGCGAGTTCTTCCGCGGCGCCGTCGGTTTCGGGGCGCAGGGCGGGCATGATGAAATCCTCTTCCACCACGACGCCAGCGGCCGGATGACGTGCTTTCAGTTCTGCATCCAGCGCGGCGGCTTCCTCGCGGAAGCGATCTGCCCAATCGGCAGCAGATTCGCCGGGAACGCTGCGGAAGGTGACGTCAAACCGGCAATCCTTGGCGGTGATGTTATGGGCCGTGCCGCCCCGGATCTCGCCCACATGGGCGGTGGTGAAGGGCGGATGGAACATGGCCGCGAGCGCGCTTGGGGTGGCGGCCTGAAGCTCCGCGTTGCGCTGGCGCACCCAATCTACGAGCCGCGTGCCTTCCAGAATGGCCGAGACCCCTTCGGGCAGCAGCGAGGAATGCACCTCAAAGCCCTTCACATGCACCCGCAGCCCCGACATGCCCTTGTGGCCCGTCACCACCTGCATCATCGTCGGCTCCCCGATCAGCGCGGCCAAGGCCTTGGGCAGGGTTGCGTTCATCGCTTCAACCAGCGGCGGTGCACCGGTGCAGCCGATTTCCTCGTCATAGGAGAGCGCGATCTGCAGCGGGCGGTTCACCCCGGCCTGCAGCGCCTCGGGCACCGCCGCCAGCGCAAGCGCGCAGAAGCCTTTCATGTCACAAGCGCCGCGCCCATAGAGCTTGCCGTCGCGTTCGGTGAGCGTGAAGGGATCGCTGGTCCACGCCTGCCCCTCCACCGGCACCACATCCGTATGGCCAGAGAGGACGACACCGCCCGCCACCTCCGGCCCCACATTGGCAAACAGCGCGGCCTTGGTGCGATCGGCGTTATAAACGCGGTGGGCGGCAACGCCATGGCCCGCGAGATAGCCCTCCACCCAGTCGATCAACGCCAGATTACTGCCGCTGCTGACGGTGGGAAAGGCGACGAGCCGCTCAAGGATCTCGCGTGCGGTAAGGTCTTCTCTCACAGATGCCTCCTGACCGGGCCGCGCGATCGGATCAGGATCGGAGCACGAAATGACCCGGGCTCACCTCGTCATATAGGGAGGGGCCGGGCTCATAGCCAACCGGGAAGATCGGCGAAGGGATCGGCTTGAAGTTCAGCTCTCGCGCACCGGCGCGCTGGCGCGGATCGGCCACGGGCACCGCCGAGAGCAACGATTGCGTGTAGGGGTGGCGCGGATCCTCGAAGATGGCGGCGCGGGGGCCGATCTCCACGATGCGGCCCAGATACATCACCGCCGTCTGATGCGAGACGCGCTCCACTACGGCCATGTCGTGGCTGATGAAGAGCATGGCGATGCCAAGCTCGGCCTGCAGTTCCATCATCAGGTTCAGCACCTGCGCCTGCACCGAGACATCGAGCGCCGAAACCGCCTCATCGGCGACGATCAGCTTGGGGTTCAGCGCGAGCGCACGCGCAATGGCGATGCGCTGGCGCTGGCCGCCGGAGAGCTCGTGCGGGTAGCGCTTCATGAAGCTGCGCGGCAGGTGCACGCGGTCAAACAGGCGGGCGACGCGGTCCGTCAACTCAGCCCCCGAGGCGATGTTGTAGTTGCGCAGCGGCTCAGCGACCTGATCCATCAGGCGCACCTGCGGGTTGAGCGAGGCGAAGGGATCCTGAAACACCATCTGCATGTCGCGCCGGGCCTTCAGGAGGCCCTTCTGATCCAGCGCCATCACATCCGTGCCGCCGAGGTTGATCGTGCCCGACTGGGGCTCCACCAGCCGCAGGATCGAGCGCCCACAGGAGGATTTGCCACAGCCGCTTTCGCCCACGAGCGAGAGCGTCTCACCCGCGTTCAGCCGGAAGGAGACATCCTCCACCGCGTGGACATTGGCCACGGTGCGGCGCATCAGACCCTTCTTCACCGGGAAACGCGTGGTGAGGTTTTTCACCTCCAGCAGCAGTTCGCCGGGCGTGGCCTTGGGGGCTTTCGTCGTCCAGTCGGGCGTTTCCTGACCCATGATACGCATTGGTTCGGGCGCGGGCTTGCCCGTCATCTCGCCAAGGCGCGGCACGGCGGCCAGAAGCGCCTTGGTGTAGTCGGCCTTCGGGTTCTCGAAGATCTCCTCGACGCTGCCCTCTTCCACCATGTTGCCGCGATACATGACGACAACGCGGTCGGCCATCTGGGCCACCACGGCCATATCGTGGGTGATGAACAGAACGGCGGTGTTGTGCTCGCGCTTGAGGCGGTCGATCAGGGCGAGGATCTCGGCCTGGATCGTCACGTCGAGCGCGGTTGTGGGCTCGTCGCAGATTAGAATGCGCGGCTCGCAGGCCATGGCCATGGCGATCACCACGCGCTGGCGCATACCGCCGGACAACTCGTGCGGGTATTGCTTCATCCGCCGCTCGGGCTCGGGAATGCGTACCTGCCGAAGCAGTTCGATGGCGCGGGCGTCGGCCTTCTTCTGGCTCAGGTTCTTGTGCAGCTTCAGCCCTTCGGTGAGCTGGCGGCCGATGGTGAAGACCGGGTTGAGCGAGGTCATCGGCTCCTGAAAGATCATCCCGATCTCGTTGCCACGAATCTCGCGCATGTCACGCGGATCGGCCTTGGCGATGTCGATCGTCTCGCCGTCCTTGATTCGGAACATCAGCGAGCCGTTGGCAATCCGGCCGCCGCCGAACTCCACCAGACGCATCATCGAGAGCGCGGAAATCGATTTGCCCGACCCGGATTCGCCGACGACGCAGAGCGTCTCACCCGGTTGAATTTCAAAGGAAACATCCTCCGCACCCACCACGAGGCCAGAGTTGGTATCGAACTCCACGCGCAGGTTGCGCACATCGATGAGCGGTTGATCGAGCATGGTTGCTTACCCTGTTGTTTTGGCCGGAACGCTAGCGAGGCTTTCGGGAAATTGTCAAACACAAGCGCAGCCGCGCCTGCCTGATTCCCCTGCCCCTACGGCACCGGTACGGAGCGATTCTCTGCCTCTTTCGACCAGCTTTGCATAGTTAGTTGGCAATGTTAACTAACGTAGCCAACAAGATGTGCCCGAGTGCCGCGCAGGGCCTTTACAAAAATCTGGAACTGGTCAGACTATGGGCATTCGCTCGCCCATTGGGCAGCGATCGGTGTCAACTCCACCGCACGTAACGCGGGCATTGTCAGGGAGCCTTCAAACAGTGTCATACTGACCGGAGCACCAAAAAGGTGTCCGCAACAAACGTGAAAAACGATTTTCGGGGCAAACCCGAAAACGGGGAAATCCAACAAGGAGAGTCTGAATGAACCTCAAAGCAACCCTGCTGGGCGCTGCCGCCGCCTTTGCCATGGCACCGATGGCCATGGCCGAGCGTGGCGCGGACGGCCATGTGAACATCATCTATTGGCAGGCACCGTCGATCCTGAACCCGTTCCTGTCGGGTGGCACCAAGGACATCGAGGCCGCCTCGCTGATCATCGAGCCGCTGGCCCGCTACGACGAGACCGGCACGCTGGTGCCCTGGCTGGCCGAAGAAGTGCCGACCGTGGAAAACGGCGGCGTGGCCGAGGATCTGACCTCCATCACCTGGAAGATCAAACCGGGCATCCTGTGGTCCGACGGCACCCCCTTCACCTCGGCTGACGTGAAATTCACCGCCGACTACTGCATGCATCCCGAAGGCGGCTGCGCCCAGCTGACGAAATTCGGCGGCGTGACGAGCGTGGAAACGCCCGACGAGCTGACCGTTGTCGTCACCTTCGACAAGCCCACCCCCTTCCCCTACGGCCCCTTCGTGGGCGGTGAGAGCCCGATCCTGCAGGCGGCACAATTCGCCAACTGCCTTGGCGCCAAAGCGCCCGAGTGCACCACGGAAAACTTCAACCCCGTTGGCACCGGCCCCTTCACCGTCACCGATTTCCGTCCCAACGACGTGATCTCGATGGAAGCCAACCAGAACTACCGCGACGCCGCCAAGCCGGCCTTCGCCACGCTGACCTTCAAGGGCGGCGGCGATGCCACCGCTGCGGGCCGCGCCGTGATGGAAACCGGCGAGTTCGACTACGCCTGGAACCTGCAGCTCGCACCCGACGTGATTGCCGGCATGGAAGCCGCTGGCAAAGGCACCGCCGTGGCCGGCTTCGGCCCGCTGCTTGAGCGCATCATGCTCAACAACACCAACCCCGATCCGGCGCTTGGCCCGGACGAGCGTTCCGTCGTGCGTCCGCACCCGTTCCTCTCGGATCCGGCCGTCTACAAGGCGCTCTCCATGGCCATCGACCGCCCGCTGCTGGTGGAAGTCGGCTACGGCAAGGCCGGCCGCGTGTCCTGCTCCTGGGTTCCGGCCCCGGCGGCTTACGCGATCGAAGTCGAAGGCTGTGACGTGCAGGACATCGCCGGCGCCAACGCGCTGCTCGATGAAGCCGGCATCGTTGACACCGACGGCGACGGCATCCGCGAGAAAGACGGCGTGGCGCTGAAGGTTCTGTACCAGACCTCCACCAACGCCGTGCGTCAGGACTTCCAAGCCCTGATCAAACAGTGGTGGAGCGAAATTGGCGTTGAAGCCGAGCTGCGCAACATCAACGCATCCGTCTTCTTCGGTGGCGATCCGGGCTCCCCGGACACCTTCCAGAAGTTCTACGCGGACGTGGAAATGTACGCCAACACCTTCAACGGCACCGACCCGCAGACCTACCTCGGCAACGCGCTGTGCGACAAGGCTCCGTCGCCGGCCAACCAGTGGCAGGGCGAGAACATCTCCCGCTTCTGCTCCGAGGAATATGACGCGCTGCACGCCAAGCTCGCCTCCACGGCCAACGCCGATGAGCGCGCCGAGATCGCGAAAGAGCTGAACCGCATGGTTGTGGAAAACGGCGGCATGATCCCGCTCGTGCACCGTGGCCGCCTCTCGGCCCACGCCAACAGCCTTGGCGGCGTGAAGCTGAACGTCTGGGACTCCGAGCTCTGGAACGTCGCCGACTGGCACCGCGTGAAGTAAAACCAACCGCCGCCGCATCCCTTTACGGGCGTGCGGCGGCACCCTAGCTGCGGGCCACTCCCTCCATGCTTACCTTTACCCTTCGCCGGTTGATCCTCGCGATCCCGACGCTTCTGTTTATCTCGCTGGTGATCTTCCTGCTTCTCCAGCTTGCACCGGGCGATCCGATGGCCCAGGTGCCCCTCACCGTGCCGCCGGAAGTGAAAGAGAAGATGCGCGAGGCGCTTGGCCTCGGCCAGCCGGTCTATGTCCAGTATTGGAAATGGATCGTGCAGTTCTTCTGGATCGAACCGCAGGTGCTCATCGACAACATGTTCGGCACCAACCTCACCGAAGGCAAGCTGCGCGTGATCAGCTGGCAGACCCGCTCTCCGGTGATGGACATCGTCTACCAGCGCCTGCCGCAGACGCTCTGGGTCGTGGGCGTCGCCTACCTCGTGGGCATCCTGATCGCCCTGCCCATCGGCATCTACTCGGCCTACAAGCAATACTCGGTGTTCGATAACGCCGGGACGTTCATAACCATGGTCGGCTTCTCCGTGCCGCCCTTCTTTTCGGGTGTGCTGGTGATCGTGATCTTCGCGGTGAACCTCGGCTGGTTCCCCTCGATCTACGACACCACGCATAAGGTCAGCGACTGGGCGAGCTTCAAGGTTCAGCTGAACCAGATGTTCCTGCCCGTCATGGTGCTGGCGCTGCAGATCACAAGCCAGATCAGCCGCTTCATGCGCGCCTCGATGCTGGACAACCTCAATCAGGATTACGTGCGGACCGCGCGGGCCAAAGGGCTCGGCGAATGGCACGTTGTCATGGTGCATGTGCTGCGCAACTCGATGATCCCCGTGGTCACCGTGATCGCGCTTGGCATCCCCTCGATCTTCGGCGGGGCCATCATCACCGAGCAGGTCTTCAAGGTGAACGGGATCGGCCAGCTGCTGATCACCTCGATCCAGGCCAATGACCTGCCGATGGTTCAGACGCTCACCTTCATCTTCGCGGTGCTGATCGTGCTCTTCAACCTTGTTGCCGATGTGCTCTACGGCATTCTTGATCCGAGGATCCGCTATGACTGAGACCGTGCAACAACTCGAAGAGATGGAAGGCACCCGCAGCCAGTGGTGGGATGTCTGGGATCAGTTCAAAAGCCACCGCGGCGCGCTCGTGGGGTTGATCATCTTCGCCACCATCGTTTTCGGCGTGACGCTGGGCCCGGTGCTCTGGCGCGCCGATCCGCAGGCGATCCCGCCCGTGGTGGACATGATCAAGCAGCGCGATATCCGCCCGATCTACACCGCGCTCTGGGACAGCAGTGCCAAGGTCAGCTGGGCCAATCCGCTGGGCACCGACAACCTCGCCCGCGACAACCTCGCCCGCCTGATGTACGGCGGCCGGGTGTCGATCGCGGTAGGGCTCACGGCGATGGTGCTCTCGATCGTGCTGGGCACGGCCATCGGCGTGGTGGCGGGCTACTTCCGCAAGCTCGACGGCCCACTGATGCGCACGACGGACCTATTCCTGGCGCTGCCCCTGCTGCCGCTGATCCTCGTGGCCTCGCTGCTTTTCCGCGAGCCGCTCTCGGCCACTTTCGGTGTGGAAGGCGGCACGTTCGCACTGATCGTGGCGCTGATCGGCATCACCAGTTGGATGCAGACCGCGCGGATCGTGCGGGGCGACGTGCTGGCGCTGAAAGAGCGGGAATTCGTGCTCGCGGCGCGCTCCATCGGCACGCCTTCGCGCCGGATCATCACCAACCACATCCTACCCAACATCATGAGCCCGATCATGGTTTCGGCCACGCTCGGCATCGCTGCCTCGATCATCACCGAAAGCGCGCTCAGCTTCCTCGGCTTCGGCTTCCCGCCGGATTTCCCCACATGGGGCCGCCTGCTGAACGACAGCGTAGACCGGATGGTCTCCTACCCGGAGCGGGTGGTCTGGCCGGGCATCGCGATCTCGCTCACGGTGCTGAGCGTGAACTACATCGGCGATGGCCTCCGCGACGCGCTCGATCCGCGTATCCGGGGCCGCTAAAGCCCTGGGGCAGGGGCCACGGCCCCTGCCCCGCCAAACTTCCCCCTTAAAACGACAAAGGCGCCGCGAGGGGAAAGGACTAAACCCCCCGCAGCGCCCAAATGCTCAACGTCCTCCCGGTGTCTCAGTCCACCGCGCTGAGCATTTTCCAAAGCTCGTCCTTCAGCGCCATACGCTTCTTGCGCAGCTCGCCTTCGTGCAGATCATCCGTGGGGGCGACATTGGTTTCGGCCCGGTGCACGTCGCGGTTCACCTCGTGATATTCTTCCATCAGCTTGGCGAAATGGGCGTTTTCCTGCTTCAGCTTGCTGATCTCTTCCAGTTTGTCCGGAAATTCGGCGGCAAGTTCATGCGGGGTATTGGACATCTGCGTCTCCGTCTTTCTGTTGCAAACAACAGGTAGGGACGCTGGCGCCCGACTGCCTTGATCGGGATCAAATCGGCGGCAAATTTCAGGTAAAAATCGTCAGGTGTTTCGGGCGGCGCTCCGGCTGCACTTCGCAGCCGCGCCTCAGCGCCGCGCCCTCCGCCAGCCCGCCGCCTGCGCTTCGCCTTCAGAGGAGAACCAGCGCTCGCCCTTGGCGGTGTTGATCCGCACCTTGGTGTAATCGGCCTGCCCCGGCATGTGGTAGATCTGCCCGTTGCCCGAGATATTGCCCTTGATCACGCAACCTTGCAGGGGTTGCGCCTGCGCAGCCGGAGCCGCCGCCTTGCCGCGCCGGTGATCCTCCGGCGCGCGCACCTCGCCCGCCCAGATCCCGCGCTTGGCGAAGACGGCCTGTTTCTCCAGATCCACGTAGTCCAGCGCGTATTTGCGATAGGCCATCGCCGCCCCAAGCCGGACCATCTCCGCCCCCAGATCCTTGCCGCCCGCCGTGCAACTGGCCACCACCCGGCCATAGCGATCAGTGTCGCGCTGCTGGCAACTCAGCTTTTGCCCGGCCACAAGGCCTGCAAGCGTGGCCTTCGCCCAATCGCCACAGGCCCAGACCCGCCCATCGGCCTTGCGGCAGGATTGATCCAGCTCCGGCGCATCGATGCCGAAAAGCCGGATGCGGGTGCTGCCCATGCGCAAGGAATCGCCATCGCTTACCTCAACGCGCCCCCCAAAAGGCGCGGCGGCAAGCGGAGTGGCGAGGAGAAGGGCGAACAGGAGGAGAAAGCGCGTCATGCCCCCCGGCTACCGGCGGTATCGGAGGGCTTCAAGCGGCTTTGTTAACGAAGGTTAATACGTTGCCGAAAATCACCGCTGCGCGCTTTGCCAGCGCGGGCTGAGCCAGGGTTCGGCATTGGAAGGCGCCAGCGCCGGTTTGCCGAGGATATGGTCGCTCGCCTTCTCACCCACCATGATCGACGGGCCGTTGAGGTTGCCATTGGTGATGCGCGGGAAGATGGAGCTGTCGGCCACGCGCAGGCCCTCGACGCCGATCACCCGGCACTCAGGGTCCACAACCGCCATCGTATCCTCCGCCGCGCCTATCTTGCAGGTGCCGCAGGGGTGATAGGCGCTTTCGGCGTGTTCGCGGATGAAGCCATCCAATTCGTCGTCGCTTTGCAAGGCGGCCCCGGGCTGGATCTCGTGCTTCACGAAGGGCTTGAAGGCCTCCTGCCCGAAGATCTCTCGCGTCAGGCGCAGGCAGGTGCGGAAATCCTGCCAATCCTGTTCGCAGGACATGTAGTTGAAGAAGATGCGCGGCGCCTCGCGGGGATCGCTGCTCTTGAGCGTGATCTCCCCGCGCGAGGGCGAGCGCATCGGGCCGACATGGGCCTGAAAGCCATGGCCTTCTGCCGCCGCGCGGCCATCGTAGCGCACGGCGAGGGGCAGGAAATGATACTGGATGTCGGGGTACTCCACCCCAGCCCGGCTGCGGATGAAGGCCGCGCTTTCAAACTGGTTCGAGGCCCCCAGCCCGGTTTTCGTAAACAGCCATTGCGCCCCGATCAGCCCCTTGGAGATCAGGTTCCAGTAACGATAGAGCGTCACCGGCTTGGCAGCGGCCATCTGGAAATAGACCTCAAGGTGATCCTGCAGGTTCTTGCCAACGCCGGGGCGGTCGGCCACCACATCGATGCCTTGCGCCGCCAGTTCTCCCGCCGGGCCGATGCCCGAGAGCAACAGCAGTTTGGGCGAGTTGATGGAGGAGGCCGCGATGATCACCTCGCGCCGGGCGCGGATCACCTCGGGCGCGCCACCGCGCAGGATCTCGACGCCCGTGGCGCGGCCCTCCTCGATCACGATGCGCGTGGCCAGCCCCTTGATCAGGCTGCAGGTCTCTCGTTTGAGCGCCGGCCGCAGATAGGCATTTGCCGCCGACCAGCGCCGCCCCTGCCAGACGGTCTGCTCCATCGGGCCGAAGCCCTCCTGCTTCTCGCCGTTGTAATCCTGCGTGATCTCGTAGCCCGCCTGCTGGCCGGCCGCGACGAAAGCGTCATGCAAAGGGTTGTCGCGCGGGCCCCGGCTCACGTGCAGCGGCCCGTCAGAGCCGCGCCAGCGGGGATCGCCCCCGTGACCGCCGTCATGCCAGCTCTCCATGCGCTTGAAGTAAGGCAGCACATCTGCATAGGCCCAGCCCTGCGCGCCCGCCTCCGCCCAATGGTCGAAATCCTTGGCGTGGCCGCGCACGTAAACCATGCCGTTGATCGAGGAGGAGCCGCCGATCACTTTGCCGCGCGGGGTCGCAAGGCGGCGGTTGTTCAGATGCGGCTCCGGCTCGCTCTGAAAACCCCAGTCATAAAGGCTCATGTTCATCGGATAGCTCAGAGCGGCAGGCATCTGGATGAAGGGCCCCGCATCGCTGCCGCCATGTTCGATCACCAGCACCGACGCGCCCGCCTCGCTCAGACGATAGGCCATCGCGCAGCCTGCCGAGCCTGCGCCTACGATCACGAAATCCGCTTCCATACCGTCACTCATTCCTTGCCAACGCCAGCGATCCGCCGGGTGTCTTTCCTCTGTCATCCTGCGAAACCGCGCCGCGCCAGCGGCGCCGGGCCCAACAGCGGCCAAGCGCCCCCAAGGGGCGCGCCGCGCCGCTGGCGGGAGCCCCCCCGCCTCGGCCGAAACGCGCCTTGCTAGAAAGGCGCTTCCACGTCGCCCATCCGCACGTAGACGGATTTCACCTGGCTGTAGTGGGCGATGGCCTCTTTCGAATTCTCCCGCCCCACGCCGCTCATCTTGCTGCCGCCGAAGGGCGCTTCCACCGGGGCGTCGTTGTAGGAGTTGATGAAACAGCTGCCCGCCTCCAGCGCCCCGATCACCCGGTGCGCGCGGGTCAGATCCTGCGTGAAGACGCCCGCCGAAAGGCCGAAGACCGTGTCATTGGCCCGCGCAATCACCTCGTCCTCCGAGTCAAAGTCGAGCACCGCCATGACGGGGCCGAAAATCTCTTCCTGCGCGATGGTCATGCCGTCAGTCACATCGGCAAAAACGGTCGGCTCAAGGTAGAAGCCCTCCCGCTCCGCCCGGCCACCGCCATGGACAAGCCGCGCGCCCTCCGCGACGCCTTTCGCAATATAGCCCTGCACGATCTGCATCTGGCGCTCGCTCACCATCGGGCCGAAGTTCACCGCCTCATCCAGCGGATCGCCCATCACCACACCCGCCGCGAGCCGCTCTTTCAGGCGGGCGAGGAAGGCTTCCTTGATGCCCTTCTGCACGAAGACCCGAGTGCCGTTGGAGCAGACCTGCCCGGAGGAATAGAAGTTCCCCAGAATGGCGCCGCCCACGGCGTTTTCCAGATCGGCATCGTCAAAGATCACCAGCGGGCTCTTGCCGCCGAGTTCCATCGTGACATGCTTCATCCCGTCCGCCGCCGCCGCATAGACCTTGCGCCCCGTCGGCACCGAGCCGGTGAGCGAGACCTTCGCCACGCGCGGATCACTCACCAAGGCAGCGCCCACCTCGCCCATGCCCTGCACCACGTTGTAAACACCGGCAGGCAGCCCCGCCTCATGCAGGATCTCGGCCACTTTCAGCGCACAGAGCGGCGTGGTTTCGCTGGGTTTGAAAACCATCGCGTTGCCACAGGCCAGCGCGGGCGCGCCTTTCCAGCAGGCGATCTGCGTGGGGTAGTTCCACGCGCCGATGCCAACGCACACGCCCAAAGGTTCGCGCACCGTATAGACCCAATCGCGCCCCAGCGGGATATGTTCGCCCGTCAGGCTGCCCGCCAGCCCGCCGAAATACTCCAGCGCATCCGCACCCGAGGTGGCGTCCACGTAGAGCGTCTCCTGCATCGGTTTGCCGGTGTCGAGCGTTTCCAGTTCCGACAGCGCCCTGTTCCGCTCCCGGATCATATCGGCGGCGCGGCGCAGCACGCGGCCACGTTCGGTGCCGCTCATCGCCGCCCAGATCTTCTGGCCCGCCTGCGCCGCCGCAAGCGCCTCTTCCACGATGGCGGGTGTCGCGGCATGGACCTGTGCAATCTGCTCGCCGGTGGCGGCATAGATCACCGGGATCGGGGTGCCGGCGGTGTCTTCCACGTAGCGGCCATTGATGAAGTGGCTGGCCACGGGCTGGGCATTGGGGCGCATCGGATCGTCCTTGTTCTATCAGCAGTCAAAGGGGCATGAGCCCGGCAGCTATTCGCCGCGCGGGAACCGCGCCTCTTCTTCGAGGGTATTGAGATTCATGTGGTTGCGCATGAAGCGGTAGGCGTCTTCGCGCGGCGGGCTGTATTCCCACGGGGTGTAGTGCCCCTGTCGCAGGGCGTCATAGACGACCCAGCGGCGGGCCTGACTGGCGCGCACATCGGCGTCAAACGCCTGCAGATCCCAGCGCGCCTCCGATTTTACCCGCAGCGCGTTGCGCGTGCCCTGATGGGCCGGGTGTTCGGCGAGGTTTTCTAGCTCCTGCGGATCGGCCTCCAGATCGAACAGCAGATCGGGATCGAGCGCACAGCGGATGTATTTCCACTTGCCATAGCGCAGGCAGACAAGCGGGGCCTGGCTGCTTTCGGCGGCATATTCCATCCGCACCGGTGCCGTGCGCTCCGCCCCGCGCGTGAGCGGCAAGAGGCTTTCGCCCTCGCACCATGGCGTGACGGCCTCAGACGGCATCCCCGCGATTTCGCAAAGCGTCGGCGTCACATCCAGCAGCGAAACGGGCGCCTCATGCCGCCCCGGCGCGATGCCCGGCCCGGCAATCATCAGCGGCACACGGGCGGAGCCCTCAAGGAAGCTCATCTTGAACCAGAGCCCGCGCTCGCCCAGCATGTCGCCGTGATCAGAAGTGAAGAGGATCACCGCCTCCTGCCGCGTGGCCTCCAAGGCTTCCATCACCTCACCGATTTTCTCGTCGATGTAAGAAATATTGGCGAAATAGGCCCGACGGGAGCGCTGAACCTCGCGCGCCGTGATGGAGTAGTTCTCGAAATCATTGGCCTCGAAAATCCGGCGGCTCTGGGCGTCCTGTTCGGCGAAGGGAATGGGCGGCACCTCGGGCAAGAGGTGCGCGCAGTCCTCATAGAGATCCCAATACTTGCGCCGCGCCACATAAGGATCATGCGGATGGGTGAAGCTCACCGTCAGACACCACGGGCGCGCATCCTTGCCGCGCGCCAGATCATAGACCTTCGCCGTGGCCTTCGCGGCGACCTCATCGTCATATTCCAGCTGGTTGGTGATCTCAGCCACGCCCGCGCCGGTGACGGAGCCCATGTTGTGATACCACCAGTCGATCCGCTCGCCGGGCTTTCGGTAATCCGGCGTCCAGCCGTAGTCGGCTGGGTAGATGTCGCTTGTCAGCCGTTCCTCGAAGCCGTGCAGCTGGTCGGGGCCGACGAAATGCATCTTGCCCGCAAGGCAGCTCTGGTAGCCGCTAGACCGTAGATGATGGGCGAAGGTGGGCTTATCGGGGGCGAATTCGGCGGCGTTGTCATAGACGCCGGTACGGCTGGGCAGGCAGCCCGTCATGAAGCTCGCCCGCGCCGGGCCACAGAGGGGCGAAGCCGTGTAGGCATTGGCAAACCGCGCCGAGCGCGCCGCGAGCCGCTTGAGGTTGGGCGCATGGAGCCAATCTGCAGGGCCGTCCGGGAAGAAGGTGCCTGCCAGCTGATCCACCATGAAAATCAGGATGTTGGGGCTGCTCATTGCCGTGCCTCCTGTGCCAGAGCCATATGCAGCACGCTTGAGACCAGCGCGGCGGCGGCCTCAGGCGTCACCGGCGCGCCCGAGAGCGCCTGACGGATATAGACACCGTCGATCATTGCGGCGATGCTGCGCGCGACCTCGTCGGCGCGTGCGCCCACGAGGGGCCGCAGATCATGGAGCAGGTTGGAATGCAGCCGCCGGTGATACAGCCGCAGCAGCCGCGCCGCATCGGGCGATTGCTGGGCCTTCACGTAGAAGTTCAGCCAGGCCGAGATCACCTCGGCCCCGAACTGGCTGTCGGAAAAGCTTGCCCGGATGATGGCTTCGAGCCGCGCGGTATGGTCGGCCTTACCCGCCAGCGCCGCGCGCACCTCGCGGCCGTAGCCGGTGAGGATATGGCGCATCGCGGCGAGGAAAATCTGATCCTTGCCGCCGAAGTAATGATGCGCCAGCGCGCTGGACATTCCCGCGCGTTTGGCGATCTGGCTCACGGTCACATCCAGCGAGCCCGCCTCGCCCACTTCGGCGATCGTCGCCAAGACCAGCGCCTCGCGCCGGATCGGCTCCATTCCGACCTTCGGCATGCTAAACTCCGTAAACCACTTGCCAGAATGAGTCTGGTGGTTTTTAATTGACTCGTCAATCAAGAAAAAACAGGGAGACCCCCACATGACCCTTCGCACCACCCTTTCGGCGCTTGCGCTGACCGCCATCGCCGGACAGGCCGCCGCCGATTGCGGCTCCGTCTCCTTCTCCGACGTGGGCTGGACGGACATCACCGCCACCACCGCCGCCACCACCTTCGTGCTGGACGCGCTCGGCTACGAGACCGACATCAAGGTGCTCTCCGTGCCGGTGACCTACACCTCGCTCGCCAACGGTGACATCGACATCTTCCTCGGCAACTGGATGCCCACGATGGAAGCCGACATCGCCCCCTACCGCGAGGCCGGCACCGTGGACACCGTGCGCGAAAACCTCGCCGGCGCGAAATACACGCTGGCCGTGAATAAGGCCGGCACCGATCTGGGCATCAAGGATTTCGCCGACATCGCGAAATTCGCAGATGAGCTGGACGGCGAGATCTACGGCATCGAGCCCGGCAACGACGGCAACCGCCTGATCCAGTCGATGATCGACGGCAACGCCTTTGGCCTTGAAGGCTTCTCGGTCAAGGAAAGCTCCGAGCAGGGCATGCTGGCGCAGGTCGCCCGCGCCACGAAAAAAGGCGATCCGATCGTCTTCCTCGGCTGGGAACCGCACCCGATGAACGCCAACTTCGAGATGGGCTACCTGACCGGCGGCGATGAGTTCTTCGGCCCCAACCTCGGCGGCGCAAGCGTGTTCACCAACACCCGCGCAGGCTACGTGGCGGAATGCGAGAATGTCGGCAAACTGCTGACGAACCTCGAGTTCACGCTGGCCATGGAGAACGAGATCATGGGCGCGATCCTGAACGATGGTGCCGATCCGCGGGATGCGGCCTCCGCCTGGCTGGCCGCCAACCCGGACGCCTTCATGGCCTGGCTCGACGGCGTGACCACCGCCGATGGCGGCGACGCCGTGGCCGCTGTGAAAGCCGCCCTGGGCATGTAAGCCTCCCAAACCCTGACCGCCTTGGGCGGGTGCGGCCTTTGACATGAGAGCCGCGCCCGTCCGCGGGTGGGCGCATCGCGCCCGCCCGGGGGGGCGGACGGGCGCGGCCCGGCGGTGCCGGGCACTAAAGATCTCAGAAACCCCCACAACAAGGCGAACGGATGGACTGGCTCACAGAGTACAAGATCCCGGTCGGCAAGGCCGCTGCGGCGGTGTTCGACTGGCTGCAGGAATACGGCGAATGGTTCTTCGACGGGCTGGCCACGGTGATGGAAGCGCTGATCGACGGCATTCTCTGGGTGCTGCAGACCCCGCCGCCACTGCTGATGGTCCTTGTCATCGTCGGCATCACGTGGCTGCTGCAGAAAAGCTGGAAGACCTGCCTCTTCGTGGCGCTCGGAATGCTCTTCATCCTCAACCAGGGCTACTGGGAGGAGACGACCGAAAGCCTGACGCTGGTGCTCTCGGCCTGTGTCGTCTGCATGGGGATCGGCGTGCCCATCGGCATCGCCACGGCGCACCGGCCCAAGCTCTACAGCTTCCTGCGCCCGATCCTCGATCTGATGCAGACGCTGCCGACGTTTGTTTACTTGATCCCGGCCATCGTCTTCTTCGGCATCGGCATGGTGCCCGGTCTGATCGCCACGGTGATTTTCGTGCTCCCCGCGCCGATCCGGCTCACCCACCTGGGCGTGTCTTCCACCCCCACACCGCTGCTGGAAGCTGCCGAGGCCTTCGGGGCGACCCCGAGGCAGCGGCTCTGGAAGGTGGAGCTGCCTTACGCCCTGCCCCAGATCATGACGGGGCTGAACCAGACGATCATGCTGTCGCTATCGATGGTGGTGATCGCCGCACTGGTGGGCGCAGACGGGCTCGGCGTGCCGGTGGTGCGCGCGCTGAACCAGGTCAACACCGCGCTGGGGTTTGAAAGCGGCTTCGTCATCGTCGTCGTCGCCATCATGCTGGACCGTATCCTGAGGGTGGAACGCAAATGAGTGCCGTGGAATTTGATAATGTGTCCATCGTCTTCGGCGAGGACCCTGAAGCCGCGCTGCCGCTGATGGACGCGGGCCAGAGCCGCGCCGAAGTGCAGACAGCCACGCGGCAAGTGCTGGGCGTGCATGATTGCGCGCTCTCCGTGGAAGAGGGCGAGATCCTCGTGCTGATGGGGCTGTCTGGCTCCGGCAAATCCACCCTGCTGCGGGCGGTGAACGGGCTGAACCCGGTGGTGCGCGGCTGCGTGCGGGTGCATGACGGCCAGGAGATGGTGGATGTCACCAACGCCGACAGCGCCAAGCTGCGCCATATGCGCCAGACGCGCATCGCCATGGTGTTCCAGCAATTCGGCCTGCTGCCCTGGCGCAGCGTGCGCGAAAACGCTGGATTGGGGCTGGAACTGGCCGGGCTTTCCAAGGCCGAGCGCGACGCGAAAGTGGACGAACAGCTTGCCCTCGTGGGGCTGTCGGACTGGGCCGAGCGCAAGGTCGGGGAACTTTCCGGCGGCATGCAGCAGCGCGTTGGCCTTGCGCGCGCCTTCGCCACCGAAGCGCCGATCCTCTTGATGGACGAACCCTTCAGCGCGCTCGACCCGCTGATCCGCGCCAAGCTTCAGGACGAGCTTCTTGAACTGCAAGCCAAACTCAAGCGCACGATCATCTTCGTCTCCCACGATCTGGACGAAGCCTTCAAGATCGGCAACCGCATCGCCATCATGGAAGGCGGGCGCATCGTGCAATGCGGCACCCCGCAGCAGATCTTCTCGGCCCCCGCGAATGAATACGTGGCCGACTTCGTCGCCCATATGAACCCGCTCGGCGTGCTCTGTGCGCGCGACGTGATGGAACCCGCCACCGGCAGCCCGGCCGAAACCGTGCCACCCGGTGAAAAGATCCAATCCGTCATGGACCGCATCACCCACACCGGCGCGCCCGTCGGCGTGGTCGAGGATGGCCGCCTGCTCGGCCAGATCACCAAGGACACGGTGCTGAGCAAACTGCTGGATCCGCGCGGCTGACGCCGCCACGGATCAAGAGGGGGCTCTGCCCCCCGTCCTTCGGACTCCCCCCGAGATATTTACAGAACAAAGTGGGGCCCCTTTCCTCTTGCCAAAAATACCTCGGGGGAGGCGCCCACAGGGCGGCGGGGGCAGAGCCCCCTCTTTTTTCGCCGTCAGACCTTGGTCGCATTGGCTGGAGGGGTGCGTGTCCGGCGTTTCAGAACGGCCTCACGCCAGGTGATGAAGCTGACCGCGCCAAGGATGATGGAGCCGCCCAACACCACCCAGCCATCTACGGGCTCGCCAAAGACAAAGGCGCCAAGCGAAGTGGCCCAGATCAGCTGCAGGAAGGTAACAGGCTGCGTCACCGTGAGCGGCGCGGCCTGGAAAGCCAGCGTCATCGTGTAGTGGCCGGCCGTGGCGAAACAGGCGACGAGGAAGAGCCAGCCCAGCTCCGCCGGGCTCGGTGTCACCCAGACGGCGACGGCGAAGGGGGCGAGGCCGAGTGTCACCGTGATCGAGAGCATCCCCACCACCACCGCCGGGCTGACCTGTCCGGACACCCGTTTGGCGATCAGGTAGCTGCCCGCGAAGGCCAGCGCGGTGCCGATCATCGCAAGGTGGCCCGCGTTCACCTCGCGCAGGCCCGGGCGCAGGATGATCAGCGCACCGAGCAGGGCGGCGAGCACTGCGAGGATGCGCCGGAAGGCCAGGGTTTCGCCGAGGAAGAGCGCGGCACCGAGCGTCACGTAGACGGGCGAGAGGTAGTTCATCGCCGTCACTTCCGCGATGGGAATGCGGGTCATCGCGTAGAACCAAAGGATCACCCCCACGGTATGCACCGCGCCGCGCGCCGTGAAGAGAAGGAGCAGCGGGCGGTCCATAGGGGTGCGCAGCATGGGCCGGATCATCGGCAGAAGAAACACAAGCCCCAGCAGGTAGCGCAGGAAGGCCGATTGCGCGGCCGGGAGCCCTGCGCCCACGTGTTTCACGATCGCCGTCACGGCGACGAAATTCAGGCCGGTCACGATCATCCAGAAGATGCCGGCGGCGGGGCGGTCCTGTGCTTGGGGCATGGCGCGAGCTAAGCGCAAAGCGCGCGGGCATGCAAGCTCAGTTGACAATCAGCGAGGCGGCGATGGCCCACATCGTTGCGCCCACCACCAGATCCAGCGCGCGCCAGGCGGCGGGCTGGGCGAAGAAGCCGCGCAGCAACCGGGCTCCGAAGCCGAGGCAGACGAAGAAGGTGAAAGAGGCGGTGATTGCGCCAAGGCCAAACGCAAGCCGAGCGCCCTCGTATTGGGTGCTGATCGAGCCCAGCAGCACCACCGTATCGAGGTAGACATGGGGGTTGAACCATGTCAGCGCGAGGCAGGTGGTGAGCGCGGCCGTGAGGCTCTGGCGCGGCTGATCGCCCGCGGTGAGCGCCGCACCTCCACGAATGGCAGACCGGAACGCCAGCGCGCCGTAGCCGAGCAGGAAGGCCGCGCCGCCGTATTTGAAGGCCGGGATCAGCCAAGGCGCGGCCCCTGCGATGGCGCCGAAGCCGCTCACACCGATGGCGATCAGCACCGCGTCCGAAAGCGCGCAGGCCAGCACCACGGCGAGCACATGTTCGTTGCGCAACCCCTGCCGCAGCACAAAGGCGTTTTGCGCCCCGATGGCGAGGATCAGGCTGAAGCCGAGGGCAAAACCGGCGAAATAGGCGCTCATGGCGGGTGTCCTTCTGTGCGTTTTCGGTTGACTACGCTGTGCGGACAAGCAAGACCAGTTAATGTTACTTGTCTAGATTAAGCAGAACTAATGTTTACCGATCCCGCCCTCACCGCCCTTCTGGCCGTTGTACGCAGCGGCAGTTTCGAGGCCGCCGCCGCCGCGCTTGGGGTGACGCCTTCCGCCATCTCCCAGCGCATCAAGGCGCTGGAAGAGCGCGTGGGCGTTGTGCTCGTGCGCCGGGGCCAGCCCTGCGAGGCCACCGAGGCCGGTCAGCGCCTATGCCGCCACGGCGAGGCGGTGGCGCTCTTGGAACAGACCCTCGCGGCGGATCTGGGTCAGAGCACCCGGCCCGAGCCCCTGCGCATCGCCGTCAATGCCGACAGCCTTGCCACCTGGTTCCTGCCGGCCATGGCCGCGCAGGAGGGCTTGCTGTTTGACGTGGTGGTGGACGATCAGGATCACTCTGCCGGATGGCTGCGGCGGGGCGAGGTGATGGCCGCCGTCAGCAGCCACGGCGCGCCTGTGCAGGGCTGCGACAGCCACCCGCTGGGTGCGCTGCGCTACGTGGCCACCGCCAGCCCCGCCTTCGCCGCGCGTCACTTCCCTAAAGGGGTCACCGCCGAGACCGCGGCCCTTGCGCCCGGGATGACGTTCAACATGCGCGACGGGCTGCAGAAGCGCTGGCTCAAACGCGAATTGGGGCGGGAGCAGCCCTTCCCCAGCCATTTTCTGCCCTCCACGCAGGCTTTCGTGGAGGGCGCGCTGCGGGGCATGGGCTGGGGTATGAACCCGGAGGCGCTGGTGGCGGACCACCTGCGCGCGGGCACGCTCGTGGCGCTGGGGCGGGAGCCCGTTCTGGAAGTGCCGCTGCATTGGCAATTCAACCGGCTGGTGCGCGCGCCTCTGGCATCGCTGACGCGCGCCGTGAAGGCCGCCGCTGGATCGCTTCAAGCACCGCCGCCGAAGGAACACACTTGACCCAGACGCTCCGGCCCGCCCTAGTGGCCGCCAAACGAGCACAGACAGCAACACAAGAGGCCACACATGGCGCGGCGCAACCGTATCCCGAGACTGATCAAGAACCTGCTGCTGGCCCTGCTCAATGCCACGCTGATGCTGGCGCTCCTGTGCCTCATCTTCGCCTATCTGACCATGCGCAAGGTCGATGGGGTGGTGGCCACGTTCGCGGAAAACCTGATCGAGGTGCAGCCGTTGCGCGATGAGCTCTCAGCGATGAACGAGAACCTTTCGGGCCTGCGCAGCGATCTGGCCACGATGCGGGACGCCTCGGGCGAGGCCTCGGACGCGGCGATGCTGGCAGTTCAGGCACGGGTTGGCAGGATCGAGGCCGAGGTGGCCGCCACCACGGCGCAGATCCACGCCATTCTGGATGCGCCGGAGGTGCTGATCGATCAGGCCATCATTTCCTCGGGCGAGGTGCTGAAGGACATCGTGCTGAGCGCCGTGAACTGCCAGCGCCCGCCCGAGCCCCCTGCCCTCACACCTGTGCCCGCCCCTCAGGCAGCCTCTGCGCCTGCGACACCCCCTGCGGCGACGCCTGCGCCCGCCGCTGAGTCTGCCCCGACCTCTACGACAGCGCCGGAGCTAGAACCGGCCCCCGCACCGCAGGCAGATGCGGCTCCTGAACCGGTCACAGACCCTGAACCGGCCCAAGCGCCCGACAGCGACTAGCGGATGCGGCAACGCGGCCCGTCGCTCCTTTGCGCGAGCGGGGCTAGACAGGGGCAGCAGCAGCCCAAGGAGCCCGCCGATGCTGGCCCGTTTTCCGATCACCGCAGAACAGATCGACACCGTCGTGGCACGCTTTTACGCGCGGGTGCGGGTGCATCCCGTGCTGGGGCCCGTTTTCCTGCGCCATGTCGGCACGAGCCACGCCAGCTGGCAGGCCCATGAGGCCAACATCGCCGCCTTCTGGCGCAACGCGATCCTGATAGAACGCAGCTATGCGGGCAATCCGATGCAGAAGCACCTCGCGGCGGGCGATGTGAAGGCGGCGCATTTCACCGATTGGCTCGCTCTGTTTGACAGCACGTTGGCCGAGACCCTGCCGCCGGAAACGGCTCAGAGCTTCTCGGCGCTGGCGCATCGGATCGGGCGTGGCCTGCGCATGGGTGTGGAGGATCGGGACACGCCCATAGGCGCTGTCCCGCGCTTCTAGGCCGCGCTTAGCCCTGCCCAAACAGCCCGCGCAACGCGCGCTGCACGATGCCCGTCACCGAGGGGCGCTTGCGCGCGGAGAAGGCCAGCGGGCGGCAAACCTCCAGCGCGGCAACGCCCACTCGCGCGGTGAGCGCGCCGTTGACGATGCCTTCGCCGAACCGGCGCGAGATCTTGCTGACCATGCCGCCCCCGGCCACGGAGCCGATCAGATCGTCGCCCACGGCCACAGCCCCGGTGGCCACGAGATGAGTGATCACGGTGCGCATCAGCCGCCAGCTGCCCAGCGTGCCGGCCCGCCCGCCATAAAGCTCGGCAATGCGGCGCACCATGCGCACATTGGCGGTGAGCGCGGCCACCACGTCGGCCAGCGCGATCGGCACGATGGCCGTCACGGTGGCGACCTGCCGTGCGGCGGCCTCCACTTCGCGGGTTGCGGCGGCGTCGATGGGGGCAAGCAGTTCGGTTTCCACAAGGCCCAGCAGCGCCTCGGCATCAAGCTGGTCGGCCTCGCGGTCGTTGAAACGCGCCATGGCCCAGTCCAGATCCTTGCGGCCTGCATAGAGCGCCTTGACCTCCGCACTGACTTTGCGCGCCGCGCCCAGATTGCCATGCAGCAGGGCGTCGGCACTTGCGTGCTGCAGGTGGTCGATCCGGCGCAGGCGGGCAAAGGCCAGCCATTCGCGCCCGGCAATGGCCAGCAGCACCATGATGAAGAGCGCCACCAGCGCCAGCGCGGCGTTGCCCAGCAGCGCGTTGCGCGCCAGAAGCCCGGCGACGAAATCCCAGGCCGCCACCGACAGCACGAAGGTGAAGAGCGCGCCCAGCAGGCCCCAGAACCAGCGGCTCAGGCGCGAGCGTGGGCGGGCGGCGATCTGGGCTATCTGCTGCATGGCCGCGCCCGTCACCGGCATCGCGTCCGGAACCGGCGGCGCTTCGGCGGGGCTGTGGGCCTCGGCGCCCTCTTCGATGTCGATCAGCACGGGGCCGGGGCGGGCAGGCTGGCGGGGCTCGCTCATGTCAGCATGTCTCCGATCAGAAAGTCGGCGGCGCGGTCGAGCCGGATGTGGGGCAGGCCTTCGCCCGGCTTCAGGCGCAGCTCGGCCGGGGCAAAGCGCATGGCGGCGAAATCGCCGTCGAGCCAGCCCTCCGCCCCCTGCCGCGCCGGGGTGAGCAGGCGCGCGGGATCATCGGGCAGCGTGCCGGGGTGGAAGGCGGCGGGCTTGCCGGTGTCCAGAAGCGTGCCGCGCACGAGGTTGAGCGTTTCGCCCTGATGCTGGCGCGTCTCCTCCACCGTGGCGCGCAGGGCGGCGATGGCGAGCGCACCCGTTTTGGCCCCGGCGAAATCGGCCTGGTCGCGCGCATCGCGCACCAGTGCTTCGATGATCGCGGTCAGCTGGGGGTGCTGGCTGTGGTGCAGGTGATCGGCCTTGGTGGCGGCAAAGAGGATGCGCTCCACCCGCTTGCCCAGCAGCAGCCGCTGCAGGAAGCCGTTGCGGCCCGGGCGGAAGGCGGCGAGGATTTCCGCCATCGACTGGCGCAGGTTCTCCACGGCGGCGGGGCCGTTGTGGATCGCGCCCAGCGCGTCCACCAGCACGACCTGGCGGTCGATCCGGGCGAAATGGTTGCGGAAGAAGGGCTTTACGACCTGCGCTTTATAGGCTTCAAACCGCCGCTCCATCTCGCGCCAGAGGCCGCCGCGCTTGTTTCGTTCGGGCCGTGGCAAGGGCGCGAAGGTCAGGACCGGTGAGCCCTCCATTTCGCCGGGCAGCAGGAAGCGCCCCGGCGTGCAATCGGAAAACCCCGCCGCCTGCGCGCCCCGCAGATAGGCGGTGAAGGCCTCGGCCAGCGCCTTGGCTTGCGTCTCTTCGAACTTCGCCGCCGGATCGGTGGCCTCGGCGAGCGCGGCAAAGGCAGCGCCTGCCTCCCGCGCGCGCACCTTGACGAGCGCCTGTTCGGCCCAGCCGGCATAATCCTGATCCAGCAGCGCCAGATCGAGCAGCCATTCGCCCGGATAATCCACGATGTCCACATGGACGGTGCGCGGGCCGGAAAGCCCGCCCAGAAGGCCCGTGGGCTGCACGCGGAAGCTCAGGCGCAGCTCGGAAACCGAGCGCGTGCTTTCCGGCCAATGCGGCGCGGGGCCGGTAAGCGCGGCCAGATGGCTTTCGTAGTCAAAACGCGGGATGGTATCGTCGGGCTGGGGCTGCAGGTAGGCAGCACGAATGGTGCCGTTCACCTCGGGCGTGAACTGCGCCATGCGGCCCCGGTTCAAGAGGTTCGCCACCAGCGAGGTGATGAACACCGTCTTGCCCGAGCGCGCAAGCCCCGTCACCCCGAGCCGCACGGTGGGCTCCAGAAAGGTTTCCGAAACGCTCGCCCCCAGGTTTTCCACCTGCCGGGTCACCCCATCTGCCAGATCGCTCAGCCTCAAGCGGGTATCCTTTTTCTCATGCACGCGCCAAAGCGCAGTTTCGTGAAGATAGGCATGCTGGGCGGCCCTGCCTAGGGCGGGCAGCGCATGATGGACATTGCGCCCGCCTGCCGCTATCTGGCGCATATGCCCAGATTTGCGTTGAAAATCGAATATGACGGTGCGCCTTTCGCTGGCTGGCAGCGGCAGAAGGAGCATCCGTCCGTGCAGCAGGCCATCGAGGAGGCGTTGCGGAAACTGCAGCCCGATGCGCCGGGGATCGCCGCCGCCGGGCGCACCGATGCGGGCGTGCATGCGCTTGGGCAGGTGGCCCATTGCGATCTGGTGAAAGACTGGGATCCCTTCCGGCTGGGCGAGGCGCTGAACCATCACCTCAAGCCCCTGCCGGTGTCGATCCTGCAGGTCGCGCCTGTGGAGGAGGATTTCCACGCGCGGTTTTCAGCCACGGAGCGGCAGTATCTCTTCCGCCTGCTGTGCCGCCGCGCGCCGGCAACCCATGAGCGGGGCAACGTGTGGCAGGTGGCCTATCCGCTCATGCTTGCGCCGATGCAGGAGGCCGCGCAGCGCCTTGTGGGCTTGCATGATTTCACCACCTTCCGCTCCACGATGTGTCAGGCAGAAAGCCCGGTGAAGACGCTGGATTCGCTGGAAATCGAGGAATTTGCCGTGCCGCACGGGCAGGAGTTCCGCTTCCACGTGCGCGCGCGCAGCTTCCTGCACAATCAGGTACGCAGCTTCGTGGGCACGCTGGAGCGGGTGGGCGCAGGCGCATGGAGCCCGGATGACGTTCAGGCCGCGCTGGAGGCCAAGGATCGCGCCGCCTGCGGGCCCGTCTGCCCGCCGCAGGGGCTCTGTCTGGCCCATGTAACCTATCCGCAGGATCCGTTTCAAACCTAGGGGATCCCCCGGCCGCCGGGTGGGCGGCGAAGCCCCCGCCCGAGGGGGTGGTCGGGGGCTGCCCGTCGTACCGACGGGCGGGATTATTCTTTTCTAGCAGCCACCTACCCAAGCGCCCGCAAAATCGCCACGGCGGCCATGCCCGCGATCATAGAAAGCGGCACGTTGCGGAAGGCGAAGGCAACCCCCAGCGCCACCGCGCCGCCGGCCCATTCCACCGGCCCGCCCTGCACCATCAGGAGCGCCACGAGCGCGATGATCAGGCAGCCCGGCAGCGCCTCAAGCCCCCGCGCCCAGGGCCCCGTGCGCGGCAGGCGTTGCGCCAGCAGGAAACCCGAAAGCCGGATCGCGAAGCTTCCCGCCGCCAGCCCGAAGATGATCAACCAGATCACAGCGTCCTGCTCACTCATCGCCCTGCACCCCCGCGATGAATGCCCCGGCGAGCGCGCCGAGGATCAGCGCCCAGCTTGCCGCAAGGGGCGTGAGCAGCATCAACGCGCAGACCGTCGCCGCCGACCCGGCCCAAGGCCGCAGATCGCGCGATCCGCGCCAGAGGCCCGGCAGCATCGCCACGAAGCCCGCCGCGAGGGCGAAATCCACCGCCAGCCGCTCCGGCGAGGCGATGAAGCCCGAAAGCCCGTAGCCCGCGAGTGTCACGGCGACCCAAGTCACATAGAGCAGCAGCCCCCCGCCCGTCAGATACCAGTAGCTCGCGCGCAACCCCTTGGCGCGCGACATCTGCAGGAGCGCGGCGGAAGCGTCGGTCGTCAGATGTGCGCCAAGCGCGATCTTCCACGCCGCCTGACCGGAAAGCGCCTCGCGCATGGCCGCCGTTGTCAGCAGCATCCGCAGGTTCAGCGCCACGCCCGCCATGACAGCCGCGAGCGCGCCCGCCCCGGCCCCCAGCCGCTCCAGCGCGATCATCTGGGCGGAGCCGCCGAACACCAGCGCGCTGAACACGCCGGACTGGCCAAGCGACAGCCCGCCCTGCGCCGAAAGCACGCCAAAGGCCGCGCCATAGGTGGCCACGGCGAAAGCCAGCGGCAGCATGTCCCGCACGCCCAGCAGGGCCTCCTGCAGCGGTGAGGGCGGGGTGGAAGTGGCAGTGACGGCAGACATGGCTTGACCCGATGAAACGAACATTGTTCACTCAGACGAACATACGCCGTTCGGCAAACCCGTCAACCGTTCACTTCAGAAAACGATCTCCGATGCCCCAGCCCGCACCGAACGAGATGATCGCCGCCGCCATCCGCCGCGAACGCGCCAAGGCTTCGTTGAGCCTTTCGGCGCTCGCCGAGGCCGCCGGGCTGGCGAAATCCACGCTCTCGCAGCTGGAATCAGGCAAGGGCAACCCCTCGATCGAAACGCTCTGGGCCATCGCCACGGCCCTTGGCGTGCCGTTTTCCTTCCTGTTTGAAACCCCGACGCCCGAGTTGACGCTGGTGCGCGCGGGCGAAGGGCACGGTGTGGGCTCCGAACACGCCGCCTACCGCGCCACGCTTCTGGCCCCCTGCCCGCCCGGCCTGCGACGCGACATCTACCGTGTGGAGCTGGCCCCCGGCGAGCCCCGCCGGTCTGATCCGCACCCACCGGGCACGGTGGAGCATTGCCTGCTCATGGCCGGGGAAGCGCGCATCGGCCCTGTGGGCGCGGAGGAGATCCTGCGACCGGGTGATTACTACCGCTACCCGGCGGATGTGAGCCACGTCTACGAGGCGCTTCAGCCGGGCACGCAGCTTGTCATGGTCATGGAATCAAGAGGTTAGGCAGCGCGCCCTATAGGCTTTCTTGCCCGGCGGCACGCCGGGCAGCCCCCAACCGCCCCCGTCACGCCGGAGGCGTGCCTTTGCTACTGCGCGGGGGCTTTCAGCCCCGCCCGCGGTCTGGGGCTGCCCTCACCAAGCTGAACAGTCTACCCACCTACGGCTCCTGGCTGAGCCGGGCCTCCAGCACCTCGAATGGCACGCCGGGCTCATCCTTGGCGCAGCGGATCACGAGCGAGGTTTTCACGCTGGCCACGTTGTCGGCGGCTGTGAGTTGCTCGGTCAGGAACGTCTGGAAGGTGGAAAGATCCGGCGCGGCACATTTCAGGATGAAATCCACCTCGCCGTTGAGCATGTGGCACTCGCGAACCAGCGGCCAGCTGCGGCAGCGGTCCTCAAAAGCGCTCAGATCGGCCTCGGCCTGTTTGGCCAGCCCGACCATGGCGAAGACCTGTACCTCGAAGCCAAGCTCGCGCGCGTCCACCTCGGCGTGGTAGCCCTTGATGTAGCCGTTTTCCTCCAACGTGCGCACCCGGCGTAGGCAGGGCGGCGCGGAGATGCCCACGCGTTTGGCCAGCTCGACGTTGGTCATCCGACCGTCGGCCTGAAGCTCGGCGAGTATCTTGCGGTCGATCGGATCGAGTTTGGCGCCGGGCATGGGCCCCCCTTGCGTGTTCTTCTGGTGACGATTTTTGCGAACTCTATCCATCGCGCCCCTTTGGCGCAATAATATTTCACAGATGCGCAATTAAGTTAATCTAAGCACCAAGTTCAAGCCCGAAATGACCTGCACGCATGGCCGCCCCCACAGAGGCGCCTTAAGGGGTAGCCGAAGCGGGCAGGCATCATTATATCGCTTGCGCAACGCGCCTGATGCGCCCACCGCAACACTCCCGGAGATGCCCCATGGCCGACACCCGTCACACCAAAGTCCTGATCATCGGCTCCGGCCCCGCCGGCTACACCGCCGGCGTCTATGCCTCGCGCGCGATGCTGTCGCCGATCCTCGTGCAGGGCATCGAGCCGGGCGGCCAGCTGACGACGACCACCGAAGTGGAAAACTGGCCCGGCAACACCGAAATTCAGGGCCCGGACCTGATGGTAAACATGGAAGCCCACGCCAAGGCGATGGGCACCGAGATCATCTCCGACATCATCACCGAACTGGACGTGGAAAGCCGCCCCTTCACCGCCAAGGGCGACAGCGGCACCACCTACACCGCCGATGCGGTGATCCTCGCCACGGGCGCGCGCGCCAAATGGCTGGGGCTTGAGACGGAAGAGAAGTTCAAGGGCTTCGGCGTCTCGGCTTGCGCCACCTGTGACGGCTTCTTCTACCGCGGGCAGGAGATCGTGGTTGTGGGCGGCGGCAACACCGCCGTGGAAGAGGCGCTGTTCCTGACGAATTTCGCGTCCAAGGTCACGCTCATCCACCGCCGCGACGAGCTGCGCGCCGAGAAGATCCTGCAGGACCGCCTGTTCAAGAACGAGAAGATCGAAACCCTCTGGTTCCACGAGCTGGCCGAAGTCACCGGCACCGACATGCCGCTGGGCGTGGAAGGCGTGAAGGTGAAACACGTGGAAACCGGCGAAATCACCGAGATCCCGGCCAAGGGCGTGTTCATCGCCATCGGCCACGCGCCCGCCAACGAGCTGGTTAAAGACAAGCTCGAAACCCACATGGGCGGCTACGTGAAAGTCACCCCCGGCACTTCGCAGACCTCGGTGCCCGGCATCTTCGCCGCCGGTGACATCACCGATCCGGTCTACCGTCAGGCCGTGACCTCGGCCGGCATGGGCTGCATGGCCGCGCTCGATGCCGAGCGTTTCCTCGCCGAGCAGGAGTAAGCCAGCAGGCATTAGCCATTTCAGCGCCCGGCTCTTAGAGCCGGGCGTTTTTCATTTCGGCGGCACGCTGGCGGAAAGCCCGCCTGTTCATTTTCCTTGGGCCGTGCACCGCGCCTGTGCCAAGCTGGCGGCAGCGGAGGACCCAATGACCCAGATCACCAGCCCCTTTCCCGATGTCGCCCTGACAGAGCAAACGATCACCGAACGCGTGTTCGCCGATCTTGTGACCCGCCCCGATGACGTGGTGCTGATCGACGGCCCCACGGGGCGCGAAGTGACGGCGGCGGCCTTCATGGATCAAGTCAAGCGCTTCGCGGGCGGGCTAAGTGCTGCGGGGTTTGGGGCCGGGAAGACGGTGGCGCTGATGGCGCCGAACCTGCCGGAATACTGCGTGATCTTCCACGGCGCTGCCTGGGCGGGGGGCACGGTTACCACGCTGAACCCCACATACACTGGCCCGGAAGTTGCCCACCAGATGGCGGATTCCGGGGCCGATATTCTTTTCACCATCCCAGCCTTCCTTGAAACGGCGCAGGCCGGGGCAAACGGAAAGCCGGTGATCGCCATCGGCACGCCGGAGTTTACTGCCCTCTTCGGCGCACCGCAGGACGCGCAACACCCGGTGGATCTGGACAGCCACATCGTCGCCCTGCCCTATTCCTCCGGCACGACGGGGCTGCCCAAGGGCGTGATGCTGTCGCATCGCAACATGGTGGTGAATGTGGATCAGACGATCGAGGCCGCAGGCTTTGAGCGCGGCGAGACAACGGCGGGCTTCCTGCCGCTTTTCCACATCTACGGCATGACCGTGCTGATGAACGTCCATCTGGGGGCCGGCGGCGTGCTGGTGACGATGCCGCGTTTTGACCTCGCGCTGTTCTTGCAGATCACGCAGGATTTCCACTGCAAACGCTGCTGGGTCGTGCCGCCTGTCGCTCTGGCGCTGGCGAAACATCCGCTGGTGGAGGACTACAACCTGAGCCATGTGAAAGAGGTGTTCATCGCGGCCGCCCCTTCGGGCAAGGAGCTTTCAGACGCGCTTTCCGCACGGCTCGGCTGCACGGTGGTGCAGGGCTATGGCATGACGGAACTGAGCCCCGTCTCCCACGTGGTGCCCGCCAGCCGCCCGCGCTCTGGCGCGGCCGGGCTCACCGTCTCCAACACCACCTGCCAGATCGTGGATCCAGAAACGCTGGCCCCGCTGCCCGTGGGCGAAGAGGGCGAGCTGTGGATCAAGGGGCCGCAGGTGATGCAGGGCTACCTGAACAACCCCACGGCCACCGCAGACACCATCACGCCTGAAGGCTGGCTGCGCACCGGCGACATCGCACGCTTTGATGCCGAAGGCTACATGTACATCGTCGACCGCCTGAAAGAGCTGATCAAATTCAAGGGCTTCCAGATCGCCCCTGCCGAGCTTGAGGCCACGCTTATCGCGCTTGAGGGTGTCAATGATGCCGCCGTGATCGGCCTGCCGGATGACGAGGCCGGGGAAGTGCCCATCGCCTTCGTGCTCTGCGCCGAAGGGGGGCCGAATGCGGAGGCGATCCACGCCCATATGGAGGCCAACCTCGCCCATTACAAACAGCTGCATCAAATCCGTTTCGTGGCTGAAATCCCCAAATCCGCCTCCGGCAAGATCCTGCGCCGGCTGCTGCGCGATCAGGTGGCGCAAGAGGCATAACCCCAGCGCATAGGCGCTATTCCGCTCTTGTTACAAAGATTTTTCTTTGCTGCAGCTGCAAACTGTGCAATGTGTTCACTCGTGAACGCATTTGAGAGTCGGGAAAATGTCCTCCCAAACTGCCAAAGCCAGCCTGTCTGAAGAGGAAGATCTCCTCTTTCGCCTGCTGCGCCAGCTGGAGCTGGCGCCGGGGGCCAGCCAGCGCGATACGGCGGCGGCGCTGGGGATCTCCCTTGGCCGGCTGAACGCGCAGCTGCGCGCCGCCACCGAGGCCGGGCTCGTGCGGGTCAGCAACCGGCAGGGCCCCGACAAACGCCAGCGCTTCACCTACGACATCACCGCCCGTGGTGCGGCCGAGAAAAACCGGCTCACCGACAGATTTCTCGCCCGGAAGTTCGCCGAATACGACGCTTTGCACGCCGAGCTGACGGGCACAACCAGTGGCCTCGTTCCCTTAAAGCATAGGACCAATGAAATGCAGAATAATCTCGCTCCCATCCCGGAGCTCTTTGTTTCCTACGAATCTTCGCAAAAACTGAAAGTCGAGGCCGCCGACCTCGTGAGCTGGGATCTGACCCCGCGCCAGATCTGCGATCTCGAGCTGCTGATGAACGGCGGCTTCAACCCGCTCAAGGGCTTCCTGACGGAAGAAGATTACAACGGCGTCGTGGAAAACATGCGCCTCGCCGATGGCTCGCTCTGGCCGATGCCGATCACGCTGGACGTGAGCGAAGACTTCGCCGCCAAGCTGGAACTCGGCCAGGACATCGCCCTGCGCGATCAGGAAGGCGTGATCCTCGGCACGATGACCGTGACCGACCGCTGGGAGCCGAACAAATCCAACGAGGCCGAGAAGGTCTTCGGTGCTGATGACATCGCCCACCCTGCTGTGAACTACCTGCACCACCACGCTGGCAAGATCTACCTCGGCGGCCCCGTCGTCGGCATCCAACAGCCGGTACACTACGATTTCCGCTCCCGCCGCGACACGCCCAACGAGCTGCGCGCCTATTTCCGCAAGATGGGCTGGCGCAAGATCGTCGCCTTCCAGACGCGCAACCCGCTGCACCGCGCCCACCAGGAACTGACCTTCCGCGCCGCGAAGGAAGCCGAGGCCAACCTGCTGATCCACCCCGTTGTTGGCATGACGAAACCGGGCGACATCGACCACTTCACCCGCGTACGCTGCTATGAAGCCGTGCTCGATCAGTACCCGGCCTCGACCACGCACATGAGCCTGCTGAACCTTGCCATGCGCATGGCTGGCCCGCGCGAAGCCGTCTGGCATGGCCTGATCCGTAAGAACCACGGCCTGACGCACTTTATCGTTGGCCGCGATCACGCTGGCCCCGGCTCGAACTCCAAGGGCGAGGATTTCTACGGCCCCTACGATGCGCAGGATCTCTTCCGGGAACACCAGGAGGAAATGGGCATCGAAATGGTCGACTTCAAACACATGGTCTATGTGCAGGAGCGCGCCCAGTACGAGCCGGCTGACGAGATTGCCGACAAGGACAAGGTCACGATCCTCAACATCTCCGGCACCGAACTGCGCCGCCGCCTCGCCGAGGGCCTTGAGATCCCCGAGTGGTTCTCCTTCCCGGCCGTGGTGAACGAGCTGCGCAAGACCAAGCCGCCGCGCTCCAAGCAGGGCTTCACGGTGTTCTTCACCGGCTTCTCCGGCTCCGGCAAATCCACCATCGCCAACGCGCTGATGGTGAAGCTGATGGAAATGGGCGGCCGCCCGACGACGCTTCTGGACGGCGACCTCGTGCGCAAGAACCTCTCCAGCGAGCTGGGCTTCTCCAAGGAGCACCGCGATCTGAACATCCGCCGCATCGGCTATGTTGCGAGCGAGATCACCAAGAACGGCGGTATCGCCATCTGCGCGCCCATCGCGCCCTACGCCTCGACCCGCCGCGCCGTGCGCGAGGACATCGAAGCCTTCGGGGCTTTCGTGGAAGTGCATGTGGCGACCTCGATCGAGGAATGCGAGAAGCGCGACCGCAAGGGGCTCTACAAGCTTGCCCGTGAAGGCAAGATCAAGGAGTTCACCGGCATCTCCGATCCCTACGACGTGCCCGAGAACCCCGAGCTGCGCCTTGAGACGGAAGGCAACGACGTGGATTACTGCGCCCAGCAGGTTCTGCTGAAGCTCGAAAGCATGGGCCTGATCGGGGCCTGATCGGCAACCCTTTAAGTGCTCTGGAAAGCCCCGCCGCGTGCGGGGCTTTTTGTTTGCGCTCAGTTTGCGAAAACCCGTGGTAGGATGGGGCGTTCAACCGGAGGTTTCCCATGCCCCTCACCCTGCTCATCGGCACCACCAAGGGTGCCTTCCTCGCCGAAAGTGACGCAACCCGCGAAAGCTTCCGCGTACGCGGCCCCTTCTGCGGCGGCTGGCCGATCAACCACATGGCGGGCGATCCCGAGACCGGCACGATCTGGGCCGGGGGCGGCGGCGATTGGTTCGGCGCGGGCGTCTGGCGCAGTACCGACAATGGCGAGACATGGTCGCTTTCGCGCATGACAAGCGGGCAGCAGGACGAATGGGCGAAGAACGACGCCGATTTTGCCGCGATGATCGGCTGGACCGATGCCCCGCTGCCCTTCGGCGATGACTTCGCGCAGGTCTGGTCCCTGCATCAGGCGGACGGCGCGCTCTATGCGGGCACGAAACCAGCCACGCTTCTGAAAAGCACCGATGGCGGGCAGACGTGGGAGAAACTTTCAGGCCTCACAGATCACCCGTCCGCCAAAGATTGGCAAGGCGGCGCGGCCGGATTGACGCTGCACACGATCCTGCATGACCCTGCCGCACCCGAAAAGCTCTGGGTCGGGATCTCGGCGGCCGGGGTTTTCGCCAGCGAGGATGGCGGCGCAAGCTGGGAGCGGCGCAACCGGGTGAGCAATGCGCAGGCCTGCGAGGGCCATGATCACCCCGCCGCGCCCAAGGGTGGCGAAATCGGCCATTGCGTGCACAACATGCAGCGCGCCGCAGGGGGCGGCGATCTGCTCTACCAGCAAAACCACCACGGCGTCTGGCGCTCCAAGGACGGCGGGCGCAACTGGGATGACATCACCGAAGGCCTGCCCTCGACCTTCGGCTTCCCGATCCACGCCCACCCGCGCGATCCCGATGTGATCTGGACGCTGCCGCTCAACGGCGACATGGCCGGGCGCTTCCCGCCCGATGCCGCCTGCGCCGTCTGGTGCTCGCGCGACGGCGGCGACAGCTGGCAGGCGCAGCGGCAGGGGCTGCCGCAGGAAGCCTGTTTCTTCACCGTGCTGCGTCAGGCGATGGCGGGGGACCGGCAGGAGCCCGCGGGCGTCTACTTCGGGACAAACAGCGGCTCTGTCTTCGCAACGCGGGATGAAGGCGAAAGCTGGCAGGAGGTGGTGCGCCACCTGCCGACGATTCTGTCGGTGGAAGTCTTGGATCGGTAAGGCTTAGAGCGCCAGTTCGCCGCGCATCAGCACGCGGGCCTGCCCGCCGACCTTCACACCGGTGATCGCCTCGCGCGGGCCCAGAACCTCCACCTGCGCCTGGCCGGGGCGGCCCATCCAATGGCCCTGCTCCGCCGTGAAGCGTGGGGCCTCGATCAGTCCGTGGTGCCAGAGGTAGGCGGCCATGCAGCCCGTCGCCGAGCCGGTGAAGGGATCCTCGGGCAGCGAAGGCGGGGCCAAAAGCAGGCGCGAAAATGTATCGCCCGCCTCGGTTTCGCCGCCGAGCGTGACGAGGAAGGGCTCCATCAGGCTGGCGCGATCGGAGCCGTCATAGGCGCGGAACGCCTCCAGCGCCCCCACGTCCATCTGAGCGCGGCGCAGGGCGTCGCGGCTCTTGAGAACCGTGATGCAGAAAGGCGTTCCGGTGGAAACGGTCTGCGGCGTGCCGAGGATGTCATCGGCAGACAGCCCGTAGATCGCAGCAATGCGCGCGGGCTCGTGCTGCTTGCCGAAACTGGGCGCAGCTTGCGTCATGGTGATGAGCGGACCGCTGGTGGTATCTTCGACACGGATCGGCAAAACCCCCGCGCCCACTTCCAGCGTGAACTCCGCCAAGCCGCCTTCCAGCCGCACCATGCCGCGATCCAGCAGCGAAGCAACGGTGGCCACCGTCGGGTGACCCGCCATCAGGATTTCCTTGTCGGCCAGGTAATAGCGCACGCCGAAGTCGGCCACATCGGAGCCGACCATATATGCGCATTCCGCCAGCGATGTTTCGCGCACCAGCGCGAGGCGATCCTCATAGGAGATATCGGCCGCACCGTGCACCACGACACAACCGTTGCCTCCGAAGGGCTGCGCCGTGAAAGCGTCCACCCAATCGAAGGCGTAAGCGGCCATCAGTGGATGCTCACCGGCTCGAAATCATGCTCGCGGGCAAGAATGAAGGCAAGACGGCGGCCATCGACCAGTGCAAGCTGCTCGCCGTCGGAATTGTGCACGGCCACCAGATCTTTGGCGTCCATGGCCTGTTCCTGCACCTCTTCGGGCAGGTCGTTCAGCTCGATGGGGCGGATGTAGACGATACGATCCTTGGCCCCGGACGGGATCTCGAATTCGTTTTCCAAGTCGCGCCTCCTTAATTCTTATTGATCTTGATCGTCTGGACCACGGCGTCAGGCACCGAGCGACTCAGGTCGATATGTAGAAGGCCATTTTCCATGCTGGCTTCGCCGACTTCAACACCATCCGCTAGAACGAAACTTTTCTGGAACTGGCGTGCAGCAATGCCACGGTGCAGGAAGATCCGGCCTTCGCTGTCGTCACGCTGGCGGCCCCGCACCACAAGCTGCCGATCCTCCACCGTGATCGCCAGATCGGCTTCCGCAAAACCGGCCACCGCCAGTGTGATGCGGTAGCTGTTTTCGCTCGTCTGTTCGATGTTGAAGGGCGGGTAGCCATCGTTGCCGCTCTTGGCGGTGCGCTCCACGAGGCGTTCGAGCTGGTCGAACCCCAGAAGGAAGGGATGGGACCCGAGGGTCAGTTTGCTCATCTTATGCGTCCTTTTGTAAGCGACGGTCTGTGCAAGGCCCCCGAAGGCAGCCCTTTGCAAGGAAATATGGGGGCTCTGGCAGGGGTTCGCAAGAGATTCGCCCCTTTGCGGCGGGGCTCAAACCGGCTAGTTTCAAACCAGAGCAGACAGAAGAAAGCGCGACAGCGAAAGCAATGGACAGCCCCCACGAACTGACCCACGAAGAGGTGCTGCGGGTGAAGCTCGAAGTGCTGCGGCGCGAGCACCGCGATCTGGATGAAGCCATCCACGCGCTGCAGGAAAAACCCCATGCGGACATGCTGATGATGCGGCGGCTCAAGAAGCAGAAGCTGCAGCTGAAGGATCAGATCGCCCGCATCGAGGACGAGCTGACGCCAGACATTATCGCCTGAACGCCCGAGCGGGGATGGCCGCACGCCTGCCGCATTGCATCGGGCCTGCATCCGGCTATAGTGCCGCTTCCTTTCAAACAGGCTCCAAAACAGGGACGCGGCACGGATGACACACCCCAAGGTCGGCATCATCATGGGCAGTCAGAGCGACTGGCCGACGATGAAACTCGCAGGCGATATTCTGGACGAGCTGGGCGTGGCCTATGAGGCCAAGATCGTCTCCGCCCACCGCACGCCGGACCGCCTTTGGGACTACGGAAAATCCGCCGCTGCGCGGGGCTTGCAGGTGATCATCGCAGGCGCCGGCGGTGCGGCGCATCTGCCGGGCATGATGGCCAGCAAGACGCGCGTGCCTGTCGTGGGCGTGCCGGTGCAGACGAAGGCGCTTTCAGGCGTGGACAGCCTCTATTCCATCGTGCAGATGCCCAAGGGCTTTCCCGTGGCCACGATGGCCATCGGCGCGGCGGGGGCGGCGAACGCCGGGCTGATGGCCGCCGGCATCCTCGCGCTGCAGGATCCCGAGCTTGCCGAGCGCCTCGACGCTTGGCGTGAAACCCTCTCTGCCTCCATTCCCGATGAGCCGCAAGATGACTGACACGCCCGAGATGCTCGCCCCCGGCGCAACCATCGGCATTCTGGGCGGCGGCCAGTTGGGCCGGATGCTTTCGGTCGCCGCCGCGCGCCTTGGCTTTCGCACCCATATCTACGAGCCCGGCGCCAACCCACCGGCAGGCCATGTGGCCGATGCCGTCACCACCGCGCCCTATGAGGATACCGCAGCGCTTCTGGCCTTCGCCGATGCGGTGGACGTGATCACCTACGAGTTTGAGAACATTCCCACCGAGGCGCTCGACACACTCGAAGCCCACCGCCCGATCCGCCCCAACCGTCAGGCGCTGGCCGTGAGTCAGGACCGGCTGGTGGAGAAGGCCTTCCTCTCCGATCTCGGCCTGCTCACCGCCCCCTTCGCGGCGGTGGATGACGCCGTGGATCTGGCCGAAGCCATCGAGGAAATCGGCACGCCTGCGATCCTGAAAACCCGCCGCTTCGGCTATGACGGCAAGGGGCAGGCCCGGTTGCGCAACCCAGAAGACGCCGCGCAGGCGCTGGCCGATATGGCCAGTGCGCCCGCGATCCTTGAGGGGTTCGTCGATTTCAGCCACGAAGTCAGCGTGATCGCCGCGCGCGGGATCGATGGCGAAGTGGCCTGTTTCGATCCCGGTGAGAACGTCCACAAGGAGGGCATCCTCGCCACCACCACCGTTCCGGCGCGGCTGACGGCGGGCCAACGCACCGATGCGGTGCTGCTGGCCGCCAAGATCCTGAGCGCGCTGAAATACGTGGGCGTCATGGGCGTGGAGCTTTTCGTGACGCCGAAGGGCCTCGTCGTGAACGAGATCGCCCCGCGCGTGCACAACTCCGGCCACTGGACGCAGAATGGCTGTGCGGTGGATCAGTTCGAACAGCACATCCGCGCCGTGGCGGGCTGGCCTCTGGGCGACGGCAAGCGTCACAGCGATGTGGTGATGGAGAACCTGATCGGCGACGACGTGCTCCGCGTGCCCGAAATAGCCCGCGAAAGCGGCGCGGCGCTGCACCTCTATGGCAAGGAAGACGCCAAGCCCGGCCGCAAGATGGGCCACGTCAACCGCGTGCGCAGTTGAGCCTCTCTTCTGGCCAGAAATATCCCCGCCAGAGGCAAGACATCAATCAGGGCAGCCGTCGGAGCTGCCCTTTTCGTTTCACGATGTTCTTGTAATCCCACTGCACCACGCGCGCCTCGGCAAGCCATTTGGCGAGGGCTTGCGCGTCGATCTCGGAGGCCGCGCGGTAGCGGATCTCGGCGGCCTTGAAGCTGCCGCTGGGCGAGAGGCCTTCAGTCGTAAAGGACTGTCCGCTCCAGAACATCAGGCGCAGGGCGTCTTTCAGGCGGCTGTAGCCGACGATCGGGTTGCCTTCGAGAAACCAGACCGGATGGCGGTGCCAGATCTTGCCTTCGGCCTCCGGCAGCGCGTTTTGGATCGCGCTGCGCAACTCATCCGCGATGGCACGGTCCTGCGCGCTGAGGGCTGCGTGGAAGGCCTCGATGGAGGGCGCTGAGACCGGAGCCGGCACGCAGGCTACTCCCCCTTCAGGATCGGCAGCTCCAGCAGCACATCGCGCGCGCCTTGCAGGGCGTCGACATAGGTCATCGCGTGATCGAATTTTCCCTCGCGCAGGAAGTGATCTGTCTGCGCGATCACCAGCGGGTTGTTCATCATGAACGTATGGGTCACCGGCAGCACGATGTGATCCTGCATACCTTGAATCCGCGTGCTCGCCACCGAGACCTTGCCGTCGTTCGGCCCGTCGATCAGCGACGAGTAGAGCGGGTTCAGCGTGCGGTCCCCGGCAATCACGCCAAGCTCAAACGACGCCGCGCCGAGACGGTTGGGCAGCGAGTTCTCATCGGTGCCAAGCTGCAGGCCCGCCGGGCCGTTGATCCACTCAAACGGCTCCAGATCGCCGAGTTGATCGACCAGTTCGGAGCCGTGGTTGGGCGGGCCCATCATGACAACGCGGCCCATGTTCTCGGGGCTGTTTTCCGCCAGCCAGGCCCGCACGAGGATGCCGCCCATGGAATGGGTCACGAAATGGGTCTTGTCGGAGCCGCATTTGGCCACGGCCGCCGGGATCGTCTGCGCCACGAGCTCTTCAATCGTGGCTTCCGTGGAGGGGTAGCCGTCGTTCACGGTGCGATAGCCGAGCGCCTGCAGCGCCTTTTCCATCACCACCATGGAGGTTTCGCCGCGGGCAAGCCCGTGCAGCAGGACAACGCATTCGGCCTTTGCGGGCAGAGGCATGAGCAACACCAGTGAGGCAAGCAGAAACTGTTTCATGGGTGCTAAGATAGGCACCGCTTGGCCACTTGGCGAGGCCTCACGCGCGGGCGCGACGCAGCGACAGCAAGACACCGCCGAGCACAAGCGCTGCGGCCAGTGCGAAGCGCAGGGTCATCGGCTCCGCGAGAAGCAGCACGCCGCCAAAGGCCGCGATGACCGGCACCGTCAGCTGCGCCACGGCGGCGCGGGTGGCCCCCAGCGCGGGCAGAAGCGCGTACCAGAGCGCGTAGCCCAGCGCCGATGTCACCGCCCCCGCAACAACCGCCAGCGCGATGCCTGCGCCGTTGGCACTCAGCGGCCCCGCCACGGCGAGCGGCAGCAGCGCGACGGGCAGCGCCCAGAGGAAATTGCGCGCGGTATCGCCCAGAGGGTCCGCCGCGCCCCGGCCCATCAAGGAATAGACTCCCCAGCCCACCGCCGCCGGCACCATCAGGGCCGCCCCGGCGAGCGAGATCCCCTGCGCGGCACCGGACGCGGGCCAGAGCAACAGCACGAGCCCCGCGAAGGCGACGCAAGCCCCGAGCCAGCGCGCAGGCGGCACCGGTTCGCGGGCCAAAAGCGCCCCGGCAAACATCGTGACCTGCACCACGCCAAACAGGATCAGCGCCCCGACCCCGGCGTCCAACGTGACATAGGCAAAGGAGAAGCCGATCATGTAGACGGCAAGCCCCGCCACCATCGCGAGGTTGGGCCGCGCGCTGAGGGGCGCGAGCCGCCCGCGCAGGCCCAGCAACACCGCCAGCATCACCGCACCCGCCACCAAGCGCACCACCGCAAAGCTTGCCGGATCGATATGGCCGCCCGCCAGCGCAAGCCGGTTCAGGATCGAATTGGCGGCGAAGGCCACCATGGTGAGGGCCGTCAGCAGGGCAAGGCGCATCGGTTAGCTTTCTTGATCAGGCTTTCAGGATCAGTTTTCGAGGCGGGCAAAAGCGTCCGGGTAGCGCAGGCGGGCCTCGGGCGTGCCGCTGCCCTCCCCGAGCCAGCGCAGGCCGGTATACTCCAGCGGATAGGGCGAGGTCAGGCCCGCGGCCTGTTTCACCGAGAACCCGTGGCGGCCATAGAGCTTGGGGCTCCCGAGCACCACCACGGCGGCATATCCGGCTTCCTGTGCGGCCGCACATCCCGAAGCAATCAGCTTGCCGCCGATCCCCTGCCGGTGGCGGCTCGGCTTCACCGAAACCGGAGCGAGCGCCAGCCAGCCGGCGGGCTCCGCAAAGCGCGAAAACAGGATATGGCCGACGATCTCCGGCCCGTTGGGGCGTGTCACCTCGGCCACAAGCTCCAGCGCCACGGCGCGATCGCGGCGCAGCATGTCCACGAGGCGGGCTTCATCCACCTGCCCGAAGGCCTCGATGATCACATCATCTATGGCGGCGTAGTCATCCGGTGTGGTGGCGCGAATCTCCATGGGCAATGTGGTAGCAGAAAACCATGGCGGCGCGAGAGGGGGAGCTTGGCCCCCTGCCCTCAAAATGTCGTGCGGAAGCGCAGCCCGAAGGTGAAGACATCGTCAAACGCCGTGCTGGCCGCCGGGTTGCGCACCCATTGCACCGAGGGCGTGATCACCACGTTCTGCACCAGCGTCAAAGCGTAGAAGGCTTCTGTCGTCACCTGTTCGCGCAGCAGATCGTTGGAGGGCTCCCCCCAATTCACCGCGATCCCGAAGATATCGCGCGCGGCGCGGTGCTGGGTGTCGATCCCCACGCCGAGCCCGGCGGTGAAATCCTTCTTCATCACCGTGGATTTGCCATCCGAAAGCCCGGCGATCACGAAGGGAAACCAGCGATCCTGTAGCAGACGGCTGGCGAGAAAGGTCACGCCCTTGCTTTCCGGCACGCCTTTGTCCTTCAGCGCGTCCTGTTGCCAGAACTGCAAGCGCACAACGTCCCAGCGGCGCATGTCGCGGTTCGTGGGCCAGTAGCGGAATTCGACGGATTTGTAGAATTCGCCCTGATCGATGGTGTCGAACGGGTTGTCGGCGGTCTTGGCATTGGCATCGTGGATACCCGCCACCACGCCGAAATGCTCAGAAAACTCATAGGCCACGCCGCCGCCGATACCGCGGCCCGGCGCAGGCTTGGTGAGGCTGCTCTGCAGGGCGAGGTTCTGAAAGCCCCGCAGCGAGGAGGACAGCGCGTGCCCGTTGTACCACGAGAGCGCGCTGATCTTGCCCACGACGAAGCGCAAGCGCCCCTCCATGAGCGATTGCCGCCACGCAAGCTCGGTGAGCGCAAAGCCGAAATCGGAGAAGCCGCCGGAGGGTTTGATACCGCCGTATTCAAAGGCCAGCTTCGTGGGCGGAATCGCCGTGCCCAGCCGCTGGCGCTCTTCAAGGCGGAAGGTGAGCGTGCCCTTGTTCTTGGTGCCGCGCCCCAGCAGATCCCACGAGCCCTGAAGCTGCAGCCGCATCGCCGCCGCATCCTCCTCGCCCAGCGTGTCGCTTAAAGTCTGGCGCGAGCTTTGGTAGCTGAACTGAAGCTTCAGCCCATACTCATCATTCAGGCGTTTCTTCCAGGCAAACCACGGGGCCACGGCCTGCTCCAGCCCGGGAAAGGAGAGCACGCCGCGCACGCGCTGATCATCCAGCGCAAGATCTTCGGTGACGCTGTCGCCCGTCTCAAGGCTCGCGGTCTCCTGATAGCCTGACAACGTTTTGGCGGGCGGTAGGCCCTGTGCCAAAAGCGGCGCGGCGCAGAGCTGGAAGGCCAGCGCCGCGCCTGCGATGGCGCTCAGGCGGCTGCCGCTCACTGATCGGCCCTGTAGCGGGTGTAATACTGCTTCATGTCATCACCGACCATGTCCACCGGCGTGTCCGAGGTGCCTGCGATGATCACATCGGCCTCGGGCAGCGTCGCGCGGGCCGTCCAGCCTTCCGCGGGGGCAAGTTGGGCGGCGAGGTTGTCGGGGTTGCCATCCGTCACATTCGGGCCCCACGCATTGAGCGCATAAACGTTGCCCTCTGCATCCACCAACTCATAGATCGGCGCCCCGGCGCGGAAGACGAAGCTCTGGTTCTTGGCGCTGACGTAGGGCTCATAGGGCGCGGCCCCTTCGCCGCTGCCAAGGGCGGCCAGCGGCAGGGTTGCACCGTAGCGGGCGGCGATGCCGCCGAAGATCTTTTCTTCGCCCAGGTAAACCGTCTGCTCATCCATGGCCCAGAACTTCGGCCCGTTGAGCTGCGCCTTCAGCACACCATGCTCTGCGGCGAGCGCCTCCAGATCGAGCGCCTCCCATTTGTCGGCCGGGCAGCCATCGGAGGCGGAGGTGTTGTAAATCACCACATTGTCGGCGCTGATCAGCAGGAACTCGCAAAAGCGCATTCCGCGCATGTCTTTGATTTCGTAAGCCTTCATGCCCTCTTCGGCGTGCGTGGCAATGCTCGCCGCCGTGAGCGCGAGGCCGGATGCGGCCAGGTGCAAGAAAATGCGTTTGATCGAAACAGGCATGGATGGTCCCCCCAAAGTGCCCTGAACACGGCGGAGCGCGACTCACCCTAGGTCAACTTCCGCCAATAGGACGGTATGATACAACCTTATCGGGAGCTTGCGGGAAGTTTCACCAACAGTGCGGGACTAAGAGCGCTACGCGTGCCCGCGAAGACGCACCGTTTGCTCTGTCGCGTCAGAGGGGAGCCGCAGCACGAGCGCCATCGCGAAGAGCTTGAGCGCGCAGGGCAGCAGCGCATAGGCGACCACGAGCGCCGACATCGCGCGGGCGGTGTTCTCTTGCCCCGGCACAAAGCCGAAGGCATCCAGCAGGGGCAACAGAATGCCCGCCGCCAGCGCCAGCGCGGCTTTGGCGACGAAGGCCCAGAGCCCGAAAGCCAGCCCCTCGGGCTGGTTCTCGCTGTCCACGGCCATGGCAAAAAGGGCGGGCAGCAGGACCATGTCGGCCCCCACGGCAGCACCGGAGGCGAGGCAGACCACGGCGAAGGCCAGCCCCTGCCCGGGGCCCAGCGCGGCAGCGCCGATGAAAGCCACGACCGAAAGCGCCATGCCGGTGAGCAGCGTGGCGCGCGTGCCGAAGCGCCGCGCCGCGCGCGACCAGAGCGGCGCGGTTGCGCCAGCGGCCGCGAAGAACAAAAGCAGGAAGGGCCCGGCCAGCGCCGGGAGCGCCAGCCTGTCTTCCACGAAGAACAGAAACAGCGTGCTGGTGGCGGCCACCGGTAGCGCGTTCACGAAGCCCAGCAACAGCAGGAAGCGCAGGCGCGGGCTTTTGAACAGATCGCGCGGATTGGGCATGGCTTGGCTCGTGGACACGCGCGCGCCCTGCCGCCAGAGCGGCCACATGGCGAGGCTGGCGAGCAGGATCACCAGCCCGGCGGCCAGCGCGAAATCACGATAGGCGGTCTCGGCGCGGCCCGTGGCCTCAAGCAAGCTCGGCAGCGCCGTGGCCAGCAGGATGCCCGCCGCCGTCCCGGCCTCGCGCACCCCGGCCAGCCGCACATGGCCGCCCTCGCCCACTGTGGCGGCGAGGCGCACGCCCTGCCCGTAGAAGAGGATCATCAGAAGGCTATAAGCGGTGAAGACGAGGATCAGCGTCAGCAGCAACCAGAGCGCCGGGGCCATGCCAGCCGGGGGCGGCACCGCAAAGGTGCCCAGAAACCCCGCCGCCAGCGCAACACCGCCCAGCAGGGCCAGCCCCCGCCGGGGCGCGCCCGGCCTGTCCGCCAGCCAGCCCAGTAGGGGATCCTGCAGGAAATCCATCAGACGGATCACAAGAAGCACGCTGCCCAGAGCGGCGAGCGACAGGTCCAGTTCCCCCGTCGCGAAGCGCGGCAGGTGCACATAGAGCGGCAGGCCCGCGAAGGCGAGCATGGCCGCGTAGAGAGCGATGCGGGGGTACACTAACGCTTTAGCCCTGGCCGCGCAGCTTCCGTGAAAGTGCCGGGTCGCGGGCGTTGTCGGAGAGCCAGATGCCCAGCACCCGCTCCCGCGCACCCGGATGGCGCAGCTCGCAGGTCTTGCGGCCATTCAGCCAGAAATCCACCCCGTCGCGCCCTGCTGGGATCGCCACGTAGCGATCACCTTGGGAGACGCTCTTGAAGCAGGTGGCCAGCTGCGCTTCAATCGCAGCGTGATCCCCCTGACGTCCCTCCATCCGGCGCAGTTCGCGCATGGTGGCCCCGATCAGCTGACCCGCCGAGATGCCGCGGCTGTAGGCGAGCTCTAGCCCGAAAGGTTGCTCCCAACCGAAGGCGCGGCCACCGGCGGTGTAGAGCTTTGCGTCGTAGAACTTGAAGCCAAGCGCAGAGAAAGAGACCGCGCCGATGGGCGTGGCCTGCCCCACGGTGGCGGAAATCTCGGGCGGCAGAGCGTCGGCACGCAAGGGAGCCGTCACCATCGCAAGGGCGACAAGAGCGGGGGCGATCAGAAATTTGCGCATGTTGAACCTCCGGGACGTGTGTGCGTCATCTACAGAAGGATACGCGGCAGGAGGTATTTTGGATGAGTTGCGCGTCCGAACTGCCCGCCAGAACCTTGATCGCACAAATGAAAAAGGGGCCGCCCGATGGGCAGCCCCTCCTGATGAACAGATGTTCAGCCGTGTGGCTTACATCATGCCGCCCATGCCGCCCATGTCGGGCATTGCCGGGGCGCCGCCGTCTTTGGCGGGCTTGTCGGCAACCATGGCTTCGGTGGTGATCAGCAGGCCAGCAACGGAAGCAGCGTCTTCCAGAGCGGTGCGGACAACCTTGGCCGGGTCGATGACGCCGAACTTGAACATGTCGCCATATTCTTCGGTCTGGGCGTTGAAGCCGAAGGTCAGATCGTTGGATTCACGGACCTTGCCAGCCACGACAGCACCGTCAACACCGGCGTTCTCGGCGATCTGGCGCAGCGGGGCCTCGATGGCCTTGCGCACGATCATGATGCCGGCGTTCTGATCGGAGTTGGCGCCTTCGAGGCCTTCCAGCACCTTGCCAGCCTGCACGAGGGCAACACCGCCGCCGACAACCACGCCTTCCTGAACGGCAGCGCGGGTGGCGTTCAGAGCATCGTCAACGCGATCTTTACGCTCTTTCACTTCCACTTCGGTCATGCCGCCGACGCGGATCACGGCAACACCGCCGGCCAGTTTGGCCACGCGCTCTTGCAGCTTCTCACGGTCGTAGTCAGAGGAGGTCTCTTCGATCTGGGTGCGGATCTGGGCCACGCGGGCTTCGATCTCGGCCTTCTCGCCAGCGCCGTCCACAACGGTGGTCTCGTCTTTGGTGATGGTGACTTTCTTGGCGGAGCCAAGCATGTCCACGGTCACGTTCTCGAGCTTCATGCCGAGATCTTCAGAGATCACCTGGCCGCCGGTCAGGATCGCGATGTCCTGCAGCATGGCCTTGCGACGGTCGCCGAAGCCCGGAGCCTTGACGGCAGCGATCTTCAGGCCACCACGCAGCTTGTTCACCACGAGGGTCGCGAGGGCTTCGCCTTCCACGTCCTCTGCGATGATCAGCAGCGGCTTCTGGGATTGGATCACGGACTCGAGCAGCGGCACCATCGGCTGCAGGGAAGAGAGCTTCTTCTCGTGCAGCAGGATCATGCAGTCTTCGAGCTCAGCAACCATCTTGTCCGGGTTGGTTACGAAGTAGGGAGACAGGTAGCCGCGGTCGAACTGCATGCCTTCCACAACGTCGGTCTCGGTTTCGAGGCCTTTGTTTTCCTCAACCGTGATGACGCCTTCGTTGCCGACTTTCTGCATCGCGTCAGCGATCTGACGGCCGATCTCGGCTTCGCCGTTGGCGGAGATGGTGCCAACCTGGGCGACTTCAGCGGAGTCGTTCACCGGGCGGGAGGCCGCCTTGATGGACTCAACCACTTTCGCGGTCGCGAGGTCGATGCCGCGCTTCAGATCCATCGGGTTCAGGCCAGCAGCAACCTGCTTCATGCCTTCTTTCACGATGGCCTGGGCCAGAACGGTGGCGGTGGTGGTGCCGTCGCCAGCTTCGTCGTTGGTGCGGGAAGCGACTTCCTTCACCATCTGGGCGCCCATGTTTTCGAACTTGTCTTCCAGTTCGATTTCCTTCGCCACGGACACGCCGTCCTTGGTGATGCGCGGGGCGCCGAAGGATTTGTCCAGAACCACGTTGCGGCCTTTCGGGCCGAGCGTCACTTTCACGGCATCAGCCAGAATGTTGACGCCTTTCAGCATGCGGTTGCGGGCATCGGTATCGAATTTGACGTCTTTTGCCATTTCGAATGCTCCTAGAGAATTTCTGTGGAAAGGTCAGTCGACGATCAGGCGATGATGCCCATGATGTCGGATTCTTTCATGATCAGCAGCTCTTCACCATCGATGGTGACTTCGGTGCCGGACCATTTGCCGAAGAGGATCTTGTCCCCTTCTTTCACATCCATCGCGATGCGGTCGCCGTCTTCGTCTTTGGCGCCAGCGCCAACAGCAACAACCAGGCCTTCGGCCGGCTTTTCTTTTGCGCTATCGGGGATGATCAGCCCGCCAGCGGTTTTCTCGTCGCTCTCAACGCGACGGACCAGAACACGGTCGTGAAGCGGTGTAAATGCCATCTCGAATTCGTTCCTCAGTTCGAGTTGTCTCCCAATGTTAGCACTCAAGCGTGTAGAGTGATAACGCACCGGAAATAGGCAACGGCCCGCGGCCTGTCAACAGCGCCGCCCGGAAAAAACTGCACGCAGCGTCACTGAACGGCTGTCCAGTCAGGAATTCCACCTTTGACAGGTGGTATCGCTTTGAGGCACCAAAGCGTATGAAACCTACAAGCGACACAGAGAAGAAGGCCGCCATGAAAGACGAGGTGATCCGCACACCTTTCATCCAGCAACTGCTGCACCTCTCCTCCAGCAGCGCCGTGCTTTCGGCGACGGATGAGTTGTTCAACCATGTCGATTCCGGCGATTACATGTGGTCGGGCGACGGTGAGCGCCGGGTGGAGATGAGCTTCATCTTCAAGCAGCCTTTCCTCGACGTGCCGGTGATGTCGGTGGCGCTGACCGGGATGGACGCCGACCAAAGCACCAACCTGCGCTTTCACGTGGCCGCCGAGAATGTCTCGGCCACGGGCTTCACGGCCGTGTTCCTGACGTGGGACAACACCCACATCGCCCGCGCCTCCATCACCTGGACGGCCATCGGCCCCATCGCCCAGCCCGGCGCCGGGCGCAACGCCAACAACAAGGGCAAGGCCTAGGCGCGCCAGGGCGGCCTGACCGGGCCGCCACGCGGGCAGAGGCCCCTTTCTCATGCAGATCGCCACGGACCGGACCGCCAACCTGCGCGGCAGTGCCTTCATGATCGCAGCCATGGCGGCCTTCGCCGTGGAAGACGCCTTCCTAAAAGCCGCCGCCCAAAGCCTGCCCGTGAGCGAGGTGCTGATCCTCTTCGGTCTGGGTGGCGCGCTGATTTTCGCACTGGTGGCCCGCCTGACGGGGGCGCACCTGCTGGCCCCCGAGGTTGCCTCCCGCCCGATGCAGATCCGGGCGGTGTTCGAGGTGGTCGGGCGGCTTTTCTACATGCTCGCCATCGCGCTGCTGCCGCTGTCGACGGCCACAGTGATCCTGCAGGCCACGCCGCTTGTGGTGGTGGCCGGGGCCGCGCTTGTGTTCAGCGAGCGCGTCGGCTGGCGACGCTGGAGCGCCATCGGCATCGGCCTTGCCGGGGTGCTGATCATCCTGCAGCCGGGCGCAGAGAGCTTCTCACCTCTGTCGCTGATCGCCGTGGTCGGTATGCTGGGCTTCGCGGGCCGCGATCTGGCCAGCCGCGCGGCCCCGGCGGGGCTCTCCACCGCCGTGCTGGGCTATTACGGCTTCCTTGCGCTGATCGTGGCCGGCAGCGGCTACGCGCTTTGGGAAGGGGCGGCCTTCGCCCTGCCCGATCCCCGCGCCGCTATGTGCCTGTTGGGTGCCATCCTCTGCGGCACGGCGGCCTATGCGAGCCTGATGAAGGCGATGCGCACCGGTGAAGTCTCCGCCGTGACGCCCTTCCGCTACACCCGGCTGATCTTCGGCGTGGCGCTTGGGCTCCTGCTGTTCGGAGAAAGCCTGACGCCCGCGATGCTCTTGGGCTCAGCTCTGATTGTGGCCTCGGGCCTCTTCATTCTCTGGCGGGGCAAAAGGGCTGGCAACTGAGCCCTGCTCTTGCAGAGAACTGGCCGCAACGCCCCCGACGCGCTAGGCTTTCGGTTCACGCATCATCAACCGGAGGCCCCCATGCGACACATCCTGTTGTCCGCCCTCGTACTTTTCGCACTTCCCGCGACGGCGCAAACGACGATCCCCGTGCAGTTCGAACGCGGCACCGACAGCGCAACCTTAAGCGGCAGCATCATTGGCGACGAATATACCGACTACGTGCTCGGCGCCCGCGCGGGCCAGCAGATGAATGTGGGCCTCTCCGTGGAAGGCACCAACGGTAGCGGCACCGTCTATTTCAACATCCTACCGCCGGGCTCCGACGGCTACGCGATCTACAATGGCTCCATCGACGGCAACGACGCCTTTATCGAACTGCCCGAAAACGGCGACTACACGATCCGCGTCTACCACATGGGCAATGATCGGGACACGGGCAAAACCAGCGGCTTCCGTCTGGGTGTCGGCATCAAATAGGCAGGCCTACTCGGCCTCAGCCTGCGCCAATTCTGCAAGCCCCGCGTCGGTAGCGGCATAGATCCCGCGCTCCACGCGGCAGAACCAGCCCTTGTGATTGGTCGCCATCATCTCGGTGGCCCGCGCCACGCCCGTGGCCTTGGCCACCACGCTGCCCTTGCTCGGCCCGGCCTCGGCCAGATAGGCCAGCAGGCGGCGGGCGTCCTGCCGGTAGGCGGTCACGAGCTGGCCCCGCGTGCCGCCGGTGTTAGGATCACCCGCGCGCCGGGCAAATTCGCGCAGCAGCCCCGCCTTGCGCCGCGCCGCCATCTTGGGGCGGTAGGGGCCCGGGTCAACGTGGGCCTCCACGAAGCCATCCGAAAGCCGCACCGTCAGCAGGCCGAGACCGAGGCGGCGGCACAGGGTCAGGCTGGATTTCAGCACCTTCTGAAACGCGCGCCCCTTGCCGCGTGGCACGGCGATGTAAACGGCCTCGCTCACTGTCTGGCGCGCGACGGCCTGATGAAACAATGTGAGGGAAAAGCTAAGCTTCATCTCGATCAGAACGGGCTCCGCATCAGCGTCCGGCCCGCCCTCCTGAACGGCCACGATATCCACCCCGGAGACTTCGCTCTTCACGGTAAAGCCGCGCGCCTCCAGATAGGATTTCAGCGGCGCGTAGAGATCGGTTTCGCTGGGCTTGCTCACCACGCCGCCCCTTGAGAAAACACGCCAAAATCCCCATCTAAAGGGTGAGAAAGGGAGGCCTTTCGCCTCCCCTCTGGCCACCCAAGGAGGCCCCAATGACCATTGACACCCTGCAGCAGTTCTTCGGCCTGATGGCTTTGATCAACATTGCCTTCCTGCTCTTCGCAACGGTGATGCTCATGCTGCTTGGCGACTGGGCCAAGGCGATCCATACAAAGCTCACCGGCGTGCCACAGGAGGCGCTGCCAGAGGCCTATTTCAGCTTCCTCGCCAACTACAAGATCGCCACGCTGGTGTTCACCGTGGTGCCCTGGCTGGCGCTTTGCCTGATGTAGCCTGCCCTGATGTGATCTGCCTGCCACGCGTCTAGCGCTGCAGGGTTTCCAGGTAGGCGACGAGATCCACCAGAAGCTCGGGCGTTGGCGTCTCGGTGCCATCGCCGCTTTCGTAGATCACCGTCGGCCCGTCGGCGAGGATCTCGCCAAACTCCGGCATCAGGCTCGTGTGCGAGCCTTCGCGGAAATAGCCGTCGATCTGGCTCATCACCGCCACTTCCGGGAAAGTGCCGCCATTGGCCGCCGCGATTCCCGTCAGATCCGGGGCCTTGCCGCCCGGCAGGCTGCCCGCCAGCGGACCATCACCCATGCCTGAGGTGCCGTGGCACTGGGCGCAATATTGATCGTAGGTCGCCTTGCCCTGCGCCACCGGGGTGCCGATTGTCTGGGCGCAGGCCACGAGGCCAAGCATCAGCCCGCCCCCTGCCACTGTGTGTTTCCATGTTTGCATCTGTGCTGCTCCGCCTATTGCCGCGCGCCGCTTGCCGGGCGCTCTGCGTGTTCTGTCCCCAGAGTGCGGCATCTTTCGGCGTGCTGCAACCGCGACATCCCACCTCGTGACAAGCCCGCCCCCGCCGCCTATAAGCCGGGCCAAATTCAACGCTTTTCTTTGCAAGTGGACCCTCCCCTATGACCATCAAAGTTCTCGGCCACAAATCCCCCGATACCGATTCCACCGGCTCCCCGCTCGTCTGGGCGTGGTACCTCTCTGAGATCAAAGGCACCCCGGCCGAAGCCAAGCTGCTGGGCGAGCCCAACACCGAAGCCGCCTTCGTGCTGAAGCGCTGGGGCTTTGAGCAGCCGGAAATCATCGCCGACGTGAGCGCTGAGGACACCGTGGTTGTGGTGGACACCAACAACGTCGCCGAACTGCCCGCCTCCATCAACGAGGCCGATGTGGTGCAGATCATCGACCACCACATGCTGCAGGGCGGTCTTGCCACCAAAAAGCCGATCGACATCACCGTGCGCCCGCTGGCCTGCACCGCGACGATCATGGTGGACCTGATGGGCGATGACGCCGCCAAGATGCCCGAAGCCATCAAGGGCGCCGCACTCTCCTGCATCCTGTCGGACACGCTGAACTTCCGCTCCCCCACCACCACCGAGCACGACAAAGCCGTGGCCCTGAAGCTGGCCGCTGAGCTGGGTGTGGACGTGGACGCCTATGCGTCTGAGATGTTCGAAGCCAAATCCGACGTCTCCGCTTTCTCCGATGCCGAACTGCTGCGCATGGACTCCAAGGAATACGCGCTCGACGGCACCAAGTTCCGCGTTTCCGTGCTGGAAACCACCGCGCCGAAGATGGTGCTGGACCGCAAGGCGAGCCTGATGGCCTCCATGGGTGGTGTGGCCGCCGAGGATGGCGTGGATCAGGTGCTTCTGTTCGTGGTGGATATCCTCGCCGAGGAAGCCACGCTTCTGGTGCCCAACGATCTGGTGAAAACCGTCGCCGAGAAGAGCTTCGGCGCCACCGTTTCGGGCGATGCCGTGGTCCTGCCGGGCATCATGAGCCGCAAGAAACAGATCATTCCCAACCTGAAGGTCTGATCCGCAGCGGGCCGCGCCCGCACTTCAGAACCAATGCGAGGGCTGCCCATCGGGCGGCCCTTTTTTTGTCTTTTCAATCGTTTTCTCGCCAACCGAAAGGCTAAAGTCCTACCCGGTTGCCCCCTTTCCCCAAAGCGCCGAATGCGCAAAGGTTACTCCATTGATTAGCCGGCGACGTTTATCTCCCGCTCAGGGCGAGCGCACTGCTCGGCATTTCTGACTGGAGGGCAAGCTATTGTCTGATCGCCTCGTCCTGATCCTCGCTGCGTTGGGCCTGGTGCCGATTGCCCTGTCTTACGGCGTCATGCCGTCAGCCACTGTAACCTACCTGCTCGGCTTCCCCGTCGAGGGTGTGAACCAGACTCACGTCTTTCGCGCCATCATGGGGCTGTATCTTGCCAACGCTCTTTTCTGGTTGGCCGGTGCGAGCCGCCCTAACCTCACCATCCCCGCCCTATGGGTGCTTTTCCTGTTCATGGCCGGACTGGCGGCAGGACGGATCCTAAGCATCGTCCTCGACGGCATGCCAAACGGCGTGTTGCTGTTTTATCTGGTGGCTGAGCTGTTCTTTGCCGCTCTTGCCCTGCGCTGCCTGCGGGCCGCGACGTGACCGATCCACGCTCAACGACGAAGGAGAGACGACTAATGAAACCACTCCATTTTCGGGCATTCGCCAAGGGCGCGGCTTTCGCGGGCCTTTTCGCCGCGCCAGCCCTTGCTGATACGCTTCAGGCCGATGTGGACGCCATCGCTCAAGGGGCCACCCGCGCCATCGAGAGCGCCGGGCTCACGCCTATCGTGGAAATTGATCACGCCCGCCTTGCCGAGGCCGAGGGCGTTGCCATGCCGCCCTCGCGGGTGCAGATCTTCTCGGATCCGGCAGTGAACACACCGCTTCTGGCGGAAAACATCCGTGCCGGGCTGGATCTGCCCTTCCGCCTGCTCGCCTATGGCAACGGGTCCGAGGCCGCCGCGATCACCACAGGTGCAGGCTTCCTGCAGATCCGCCATGGCCTGTCCGGCGGCGCTGCCCTTGAGGAATTCAGCGCGCGCCTTGCCAGTGTCACCGGAGAAATGGCCGGTCCCGTTGCGACTGCGCCCACCGAGGCGCTCACGCAGGATTACGGAGTCATCGAACTGACCACCGGCATGGACGTCCCTACGGCTGTGGCCAGCCTGAAAGAGGTGGTGATGGCGCAGGACGATACCGTCTGGTTCGGAGAGATCGACTTCACCGCAGAAGCCGAAGCGCTTGGCACCGACGTGCCGGACGCGGTGCTCCTTCTCTTCGGCGGCCCCGGCCCCGGCGGCGTGGCCATGGCCGATTTCCCGGCCATCGGGCTCGATGCCTTCTGCCAGAAGCTGCTGGTCTATGCCGGTGCGGATGGCACCACCAAGGTGATCTTCAACGACATCGCCGCCTTCGCAGAGCTGCATTATGGCACTTCCGCCAAGCCCCACCACGCCCTGAACGAGCGCCTCACGGCCACCTTCAGCGGGGCGATTGCGGAGTAGCGCCAGTGGCAGGCCGGAGCCCCCTTGCCCTCCCGGCCTCCTTGGCCCGCAGCACGGCGCG